>CAIPKT010000030.1 GCA_903865705.1 uncultured Chlorobiaceae bacterium | reverse complement strand
TGTTAAAAGCAAGTTCGAGAGGATTTAGGAGTTTCGAAAGTTACCGGATAAGAATCCTCTTTTATTGTGGGAAGCTGGAAATGCAACTATAGCGGGCGCAGTAAAATGAAATTTAGTTTCCATTAAATTCCGCGAAATGCCCTATTATTACTACAAAAGGTCTGATAGTCTTTTACAATAGCTTCTTTAACCTTGTTTTGAATAATAATCTTATTAATTAATACTCGTAAATCTTCAACATTCTTAGCTAGTTTAAACATAAAACCTTGCGGAAAATATTCTATATCTCTGCTTACGTTTTCTTCTTTATCTTGCCAATTAATACAAATATTCGAAACGACCCTATTAATAAACTCATTATAACTATCATTACCACTTTTAACTTCAATATTTGAATCCAATTTCTTTGCAACTGCTCCTAAAAGAATTGATTTTCCAGTAGACCGACCTCCGATAATAGAATTGAGATTTGGATTAAGTAATATTGTTTGTTCAGTAAAATCAACATCATTTATTGCAACCGAATCTATTACTTGATAACCAGCTTTCTCATCCGGCTTAAGTTCTTGTATTTTTACTCTTTCTTCTGGTTCAAAGACTATTTGTTTAAGCCCTTCGAAAGTGGTATCAGCTTTTATCCAAAGATTTTGTTTAAGTGCGTATGTTTTGATATCGTGATTATCGGAGCATATTATCATTGGCATAGAAAACCCAATATTAGGAAATACATTTTTTCCATAATTGATTCCATCAATTTCCTTTCCAAGTTCTAAAATATCAATGCTATCAGAAAGTATTCTTTTCTTCTGTTGCATTTTATTTAACAAATTGTTTTTAATACTTTCAATAGAATTAGTTTTTGTACCAGCATGTATACTTGTAATTCCACCAAGTTCATGTATAATATCGCATGTATCTATTAAATCACATTGAATATTTTCATTACCACCCTTTTCTTTTATGTCTTTCTCTGTTAATCCAATTTTCCCTTGAATTGATGTCCAAACGCTTAAAATATCATTATTTTCAGGAAATATCCCAATGAAATGGACGGATTCACTTCCTCCTAATTCCGAACAAAATTCAATACCTGGTAAAATGGTAATTTTCCCTTTACCTAATTCTTGTAGGTTTTTGATACGCTCAATGTCAATATAATGATGGTCAGTAATTGCAACAACAGATATTTCATTATCAACCAATTTGTCAATAATTATCTGATTTGAAACTGATTTATCATCATAATCAAATGACGATTGAGTATGAAAATGCAAATCCCATTTTCTCCATTCAGAACCTCTATCAAAATTGTTCATTGGTTATATATATTTCTTATCAAATGATATATTTCAGATGCGCGGACGTTCTTAGCATGAGGCATAACGGTTTGCGGCTTTGCGAAGTGGCGGATTTTCAGCACAAAACTTCAATCGAAGCACTTTACTTTGATTTAGCACTAAACTGTCTTAAAAGCACTTAACCCGCCATTTTGCAAAACCGATGTTAGCGGTTCGGTATTTTGTTTATACTCTATTTTTAACAATAATCATCAATTGTGTCGTCTCCTGTCCATTCAAGTCCTTGTGCAAGGGTAAATTGTTTTTCTGCTCCGTCCTTTTCAAAAAATGTTCCAAGACTATTATGAACGAAAACATCGTTTTGACAAGTTATCTCTGCCAATGAATAAGGTTTTATCGGATTTTCGTCACCACTTTTGCACATAATCCACAATATATTTTCTTCTTGGGAAATTGCAAAACGCTCAATAATCGAACTCGTATATTGGTTTCGGGAAAATACATTCCCTGCTTTTAGGTTTGACGTATAGTCAGCTATTGGGTTATGAGTGTTTGCCTGTGGACAACAAAGAAATTCGCTTGGTGTTTTCCAATTTCGGGCTATTTGAACAGCGTTTGGGGTTAGTGAATTTATAAACTCTAATTCTTCTTCAACATTGGCAACAAATTGATTTGATACCCTTCTATTATAAATCCATTCACCTAAAGAGCCACCTTGTAATGGTTTATCACTTTTTCCCCAAGCCAATAATCTTTCTTTGCTCGCTTGTGCTTCTTGGATACTAACTGCACACATCCACTCATAGTTTGGGTCAGGAAATTTGTCACGGAATTTAGAAGGGTCCGCAAGAAATGCTTCAACACTCCCGCAAACAATTCCGATACGTCTTGCGGTAATTGGGTTAAGCAAAATGTTTTCTAATCTTGTTACCCATCGCAGATTGTCTGGTTGGTTATTTTGCTTGTTTGTGTCAATGTGGTCAACAACGTATTCTTTTGTTGGTGCTTCTCCGTGAAATGCAGTTGCAACTATTCTGTGAATACGAACCGAAGCAATTTCTAAATAGCCTGTTTTATTGTTTAGTTTACCAAAAGTCCATTTATTGTCTGTTGGTCTTGGTCGTAATGTGTCAAGAGGAAAACGTAATACTGCTCCGTTGTCACGAACAGAGTAACGCTCATTTTTGTATAAGCATAAACTTGCTATGTCAAAATCATCCAAAGAAACCATAATTTACTATTCAATTGGCTTAATAACAGAAACAATTCCTCTTTTCTTGGCTTCTAAAGACCATTGAACTTGAACTACTATCCCGCTAATCTGGTCAAGCAATAAATAATTATACATATTTTCAGTTGGATAGAGGGTAAATCTTCCGTATATCTCTTCTTCCTTATCAACAAGAGAACGTGAATTTAAGATTAATTCGCCCGTGTTTTTATCGTCTTCTACACTAAAATGTACTTGCCACATTTTACCATTTCTTGTGTCCAACTTTATAAAAGTCCAAAAATTTTTAGTTGGAAATAGTTGATAAATGGAATTGTCCGAAACTTTTTTCTTCTGAACCGTATTGTTTGGATTTGTTTGATTTTGTCCAATCGAAACACTTGTAAATAGTATAAATGCTAATGTTAAAAAAACTGTCTTCATATTGTCTGTCGTTATGTTTTTTATTTTGGTGCTGGGTCTTTGTATGCTGACCGCTAACTCCTTATATATGAACCATATCCCACCAAAAGGAGTATAAAGCCAGCTATTCTGGCATCCTTTATACTCCTTCAAGGTGCATAATATTTTTTACAAATTATCAAAGGTGCTGGAAATTTTTAGTAAACTCTGTTCGCATACATGGGTATAGATTTCTGTCGTCTTAATGCTCTTATGCCCTAAGAGCTCTTGTATGTATCGAAGATCCGTTCCCGCTTCGAGTAAATGTGTTGCATAAGAGTGCCGCAACCAATGAAGCGTTACTGGTTTTTCGATTTTTGCATGATCGAGTGCATGTTTTAACACTTTTTGCAAGCTGGTTTCGCTGTACTGTGTACCAGGTTCCTGACCCTCAAACAACCAAATCCTGGGGCGATATATTTTATAGTATTCCCGCAACATTACAATCACTTTGTCCGATATGGGAATGACTCTCGGTCTTTTTTTCCTTTTGCATTGACTATTATCAATAAATGCCTTTTCGCATCAACACTCTCAGGTTTGAGATTCAACAACTCTCCCCGTCGAAGACCACAGGCATAAATCAAGCTCAACATCGTACGGTGTTTGAGGTTCTGTGATGCCTGAAGTATAGCTGCAACGTCCTCCTTGCTCAGCACGTTGGGCAGCTTATGTTCTGGTCTTGGCCGCTCGATCTGTTCTGTTATGAGCTTTGAACCTTGTACTGTCTTGAAAAACAATTTTGCTGCGTTAACAGCCTGATTTTGATATGATCGGCTTAGCTTCTTCGGTAGTCCAACGAAAAAGAACCCTTCAATACAGCGTCGCTTAGTCAGTCACTGTACAGGGTGGACGGCGCCAACTTTTTAAGCTGTAAAGTACAGATATATTTCAAAATAGTTATCTCAATCTCTTGCTTATGCATGCTCAGGTGGGCACCAATTCACGATCCGTTTCACCTAACATGTATGAAAGTTTCCTGCACGGGAACCGGGAGATGCACTGCCTCCCCTGTTTCCTGCACTGATGCAACGTACCTGGCGCTCGAAATGACAGAGTTCCCAACGGAATCTGTTGTAATATGTAAACCGGTGACCAGGAAGCAGATTAACTCTTCACCGCATTCACGATGCTTTGCGCGATACTCTTGCAATAATGGTGAACCTGTTCAAAAAGATTGATGAGTTCCATATGGATATTGTGAGAAAGCTCTGCTTCACGAATGAGGAAGACTCTTTTCAAATGAGCGGTTTCAGCCTGCTCCACCCGTTGTTTAAAAATTTCATCACCCTGAAGAAGTTGAGCCGCTTTCCGTGCATCCATCTCTTGGAGAGCATCGGCAATCTGCTCAACTTCCCGGGAGACCATACGGTGTATCTCCCGAAGCTCATCTTTGCCCTCCCGGCTCAGATCGTCCTCCACTCCCCGTTTTTTATCAAGAAGTTTTCCTTCAATAGTCTCAATAACATCACCGATAGATTCGAGGCCATTGACAATGTTCATGAGTGCAAAAACCTCCTTCGATACCCGTTCACTAAGCGCACTATGACTGATTTTAATGAGGTAATCCGAGATGCAGGTTTCAAGAAAATCAAGTTTCTCTTCTCTCATGCTCATCCCCTTGATGACCGAAAGCCTGGGAAAAACCACATCCTTGCCAGGATCACTGTTGAAAAAGGGGTAGAGTGATGCATGCACCATTTTGGCGGCAATGCTGCCCATCCTTGCCACCTCGGCCTTTACATAACTGAGGGCCAGAAGAGGGGTCGAGAGTGCAGAGTCCTTCAAATACCAGACGGCTGGAATCAGTCGCGTCTCTTCCGGATCATCAGGAAGAATCCAATAAAGCAACCGGTCAAAGGGTGAAAGAAAAGGAAGGAAAAAAAGCGCCATGAAAATATTAAGCATCGAGTGAGCATTGGCAAGCTGCCTTGGAACCTCAAGAGCAAGTTTTCCGGCTCCCAAGCCCTCTGCGGAAGGAGAGACAATACGGATAAACTCCGCAAACTGTGGAATGAACGGAAAAAACATGAACACTCCAGTTACATTGAAGAGCACCTGAGCCAGCGCAACCCTTTTGGCCGCACGCTGCATCCCGGCACTTGCCAATACCGCCGTTATACAGGTGCCGATATTGGCGCCAAGCAACAATGCAATTCCAGCTTCAAGATTCAGCGCCCCCTGCAGGGCAAGTGTTATCAGGATACCAATAAACGCCGCGCTGCTGTGCATCAGGGCTGTCAGGGCCATCCCTGCTGCAACGCCAAGAAATGGATTTTCAAGATAACGCAACAGAGAGAGGAACGGAGCATAGGTTTCAAGAGGCGCAACAGCCTCCGACATAACCTTCAGTCCGAAAAAAAGAAGACCGAAGCCCGACAGAGCCTCGCCGGTAAAACGCAGTGATTCCGATTTTCCCAACGCATTCAACGCAAAGCCGGCCGCAAAAATTATCAGGGCATAATCGTGTAATTTAAAGGCTACAAGCTGGGCCATGGCCGTTGTACCTATTTCAGCGCCAAGAATAACGGCAAGAGCCTGGCTATAGGTCATAAGGCGGGACTGCACCAGACCGACAAGGGTTGCAATAATGGTGCTGCTGCTCTGAACAACCATAGTGGCTAATGCTCCGGCAAGCATCCCGTAAAAACGGTTTCCGGTCACCTTCGATATCAGATGTCGCATCCGCTCACCCGAGGCCTTTTTCAGACCGCTGCTCATCATCCTGATGCCGTAGAGAAAAAGAGCCAGCCCTCCGGTAAAAAGAACGGCTATACCGGCTGGCGAAAACGTTTCATTCATTGGAGCTTCTCCCAATCCTCATTTTAAACGTTCACATAGAGCCTAAAATCTCTTCTGTTTTTTTTCTTCTATAGGCAAAAACCTCTCGAAGCCGACGGCTGACAATCAAGGTATTGACAAGATCACCAAAAACTCCCATTGGCATGATATAGCCGATGTGATCCGTCATCTCAACACCACCAGGAATTTCACGGAACTCATGCTGATGATGCCAGCTCTCATAAGGCCCCGATTTCTGGCGGTCTTCGAACAGAAACGGTTCATTTCCGGGGGTGTTATCCGGGCAAGGTTTGCCGGAGAAGAAAAAAAATCCCACGCTTCCACAATCGAGATTGGAATACATTGATTATAAGTCAGGGAGTGTAATCCCATTGTCATGAAATATTTTATCCGTTTTTATGATTCTTTTTGAGCTATAACAATTTTGCCATATTAAAAGTATCCGCAACGCTTAGAATTTTTTACCGTCACCTGCATAATGAGCATTAACGGAAGCAACCAAACAAGCCAACCGCCCCGTGTTTACAACCCATTCGAGATATTCTATGCGCTGCATCTTTTGAAAATCATCTTTTTTCACCATTTTTCCTGACAAACAGAGCTGTAATCTTTTGATACAATTCCTGATTCAACAAACTGCCGAAATGACTAAAGCTACGGTTGCCGCCATCATCACTCCAAATGATGATAAACGCGATGTCATACTGCTGACTAAGAGGAATGTGCCTCCCTTTAAAGGGCAATGGTGCTTGCCGGGCGGGCACATTGATGATTACGAAACTGCTGAAGAGGCGGTTGTCCGGGAGGTACGTGAAGAAACCGGGCTCATTTTTTCGTCACCGGTTTTCCTTCATTATTTCAATGAAGTGTTTCCCGAATATAATTTTCATGCTGTGGCACTTGCCTTCTACGGCAACGGAATTGGTTCGATAGTGCTTATGGCGGACGAAGTACAACAGATCGCATGGTTTCCGCTTGATGAAGCAATTACCCTGCCTCTTGCCTTCAATCACCTGCAGATCATTCAGCACTATGCGAAACAACTTCAGCACTAAAACAGCATTGCCTGTTTTTTTCTTAATCATCCTGCTTCTGTCGGCTGGATGCACAAAAAAAACGAATGTAACTGCGCACCAGGCTGGCAAGCCGACCATTGTCAGCCTTGCGCCGAGCCTGACGGAGATGATTTTTGCCATTGGCGCCGGTGACCAGCTTGTCGGAAGAACCACCGCCTGCGACTGGCCGGTTGCGGTAGCTAAAGTGCCAGTCGTTGGAGCCTTTGGGCGCCCCTCGCTTGAACTGCTTGCTGCCATCCATCCTGATCTGGTGGTTGATGTCGATCTGGCGGATGAGGAGATGGCCAAAAAAATATCGGCGCTGGGCATTCAGCAAGAGAGCATCACCTGCAAAAGTCCTGACGATATTCCCACAGCACTCCGAAAACTCGGAAAATTGACCGGCCACACCAGGGAGGCCGACAGTCTGGCCCTCTCGATAACCAAAGGTCTTGCCGTGTTCAAAAATGAAACACAAATCCAGAAGAACAAAAAAAGTGTCTATCTTGAAATCTGGAACGACCCGTTCTGGACAGGCGGAAAAGGAAGTTATACTTCGGCACTTATTGCTTACGCCGGCGGCCAGAATATCGGGGACGTTGTGAACAAGGATTATTTTGAGATATCGCAGGAGTGGGTAATCGAAAAAAGCCCGGAGGTAATTGCCTGCATGTATATGGCAAAAGAGTCGTCTGCGGTCGATAACGTCATGAACCGCCCCGGATGGAGTTCTATTGCTGCTGTTCGACGCCACCAGGTTTATGACCGGTTTGACAACAGCCTCTTTCTTCGGCCCGGCCCGAGAGTACTTGAGGGGATTGCACAGTTACACCGAATGATTTATCCGGAGATGAAACCAACTCACTGATATTTTAGGCACTCCCCTGTCAGAATCGGCGTTATTTTTTTTATCTTTGTGGCTTTAGCGGAACAAAAATAAATGCACGGCATGAAGCGTTCACCACTGGTCATCTTACTTCTTACGGTTTTACTGGATCTGATCGGGTTCGGAATTGTGCTTCCTCTTCTGCCGACCTATGCCAAGGATCTCGGTGCAAATCCGTTTATGATCGGACTGATTGCCTCGATTTTTTCAATCATGCAGTTTATTTTTTCCCCTCTCTGGGGCAAGCTGAGTGACAAAATCGGCCGGCGACCGGTTATGCTGATCAGTATTTTTATCACCGCTGTCTCTTATCTGGTTTTTTCGCAGGCCTCTACGATTCCTCTGCTTATTTTTGCCAGAGGACTTTCAGGTATCGGATCAGCTAATATTGCTGCCGCACAGGCCTATATCACTGATGTCACCGACAGCAAAAACCGTTCGGGTGCGATGGGTATGATAGGAGCTGCTTTCGGAATCGGCTTTATCATCGGTCCGCTCATCGGCGGAGTCCTTAAACACAATTACGGCATCCCTATGGTTGGGTACGTCTCCTCTTCATTGATTGCTATCGACTTTATCCTTGCTCTCTTTTTGCTTCCTGAGTCAAACAAGCAAGCACAAAAAATAGCGTTTACCTTTCTTAAAAAACGGCCTCTCAACAGCCAGCCAAGGCGCCCGGCAGCTCTTTTTCTTGGCGAAAAAATGAATGAGTATGTTGACGGTCTTAAACTGACGTTCAGTTCTCGCCCCATTGCCCTGCTTATGATTGCAAACTATATCTATACCTTTGCCATCGTGAATATGCAGGTTGCCTCAATTCTCCTCTGGAAAGAGTACTTCATGGCTACCGACGAGCAGATTGGCTACCTCTTTGCCTATGTCGGTATATGGTCGGTCGTGGTGCAGGGAGGTCTTATCAGAAAACTCATCAAAAAACTGGGCGAGCACAGGCTTTTCTTCTGGGGCCACCTCTTCACTTTTATCGGCGTCTTTTTTGTTCCGTTTGCACCTCAGAGCTCGCTTTTTTCAATCGGCCTGGTTATCCTCTTCTTTTTTGCCATCGGCACCAGTCTGGTTGCGCCTATCAACCTTTCCATGATTTCGCTTTTCAGCTACAAACAGCAGCAGGGTCAGATTCTTGGCCTTTCACAGTCGGTTAACTCATTTGCCCGTATTATGGGGCCATTCAGCGGGAGTATCCTTTACGGCATGAACTTTCATGCGCCCTATATTTTCGCCGGAATTCTGACGGTCGCGGGAGCGGGAATTGCACTCCGCCTCTTCAAGTATAAAATTGAAGCCCTTGAACCTTCGACTGAAGCAAGCAATGGCTGAAACAGATTATCCAGCCACGTTATTGATGCAGGAACGAACATTATGAAAATTGGCGTTATCGGAGTTGGCAAGCTGGGAGAGTTTCACACAAAGCTTCTGACGGAAATTGCGCAGGAGTACCGTGATATTCATTGCGCAGGTATCTTTGATCTCGATCGTCAGCGGGCCGAAGAGATGGGCAGAAAATATGGTGTTCCCTGCTTCAGTTCGCTTGAACTTCTTGCTAAAAACTGCGATGCCGCAATTATTGCCACCACGACAAGCTCGCACTACAAGATAGCCCGAACGCTGCTTGGCGAAGGGTTGCACCTTTTTATTGAAAAGCCGATAACCACAACAGTTGAAGAAGCTGATGAGCTGATACGCCTCGAATCAGAAAACAGGGTGCACATCCAGGTCGGCCATATCGAACGCTTTAATCCGGCGCTTCGAGCGGTTGAAGCCTATATCGGGCGTCCAATGTATATCCAGGCTGAACGGCTGAGCGGTTTTTCAAAACGGGTTACCGATGTTTCCGTGGTGCTTGACCTCATGATTCATGATATCGACCTGGTACTCTCACTCATTCCGTCCGACATCAAACATATCGCCGCTTCAGGGGTCAAGGTTTTCTCCAACCAGCTCGATATGGCGACTGCAAGAATCGATTTTGTCAACGGTGCGACCGCAAATGTTACCGCAAGCAGGCTAAGCCGCAGCAAAATGCGCAAGATTCGGTTTTTTTGCAACGACCCGAAAAGCTATGCCTCGCTTGACCTGACAACTGGCAAATCGGAAATTTTCAGGCTTGTGAAACAGGGGGAGGCTTCTTCGAGAAACCCGCTAAAATCCTTTGCCGCAAGAAAAATACTTGAACAGTTTGGTGAAATTCAGGAAAACATGCAGGGAAAGGTGCTTGACCATATCATCCCGGAAGTCCCAAAAACAAATGCGTTGCGAGACGAACTTGAAAATTTTATCAATAGTGTCAGAAACAACACCCCTATTGCCGTCAGTTCCTCTGACGGGCGTCTGGCAATTTTGGTTGCAGGCAAAATCGTGGACGAAATTGCTGCCAATGCGGCTCTCATTGAATGACTGACCATCGCACAGGCATACAGGTAATGACAACAAACTCACAGAGACCCATACCGGAGATACTCTACAAGATCGGCGACATGGCCGACAAATGTGGTATCGGCTGTTTCCTTGTCGGCGGCTATGTACGCGACATGATTATGCAGAGGCCTTGTACCGATATTGATATTATGGTGACCGGTGATCCTGTCCCTTTTGCAAAAGCGGTGCGTGACGAACTGAATGGACGGAATTTCGTCCTTTTTGAACGGTTCCGCACGGCTCAGCTTGAGCTTTCAGACACACTGGGAACTTTCAAGGTTGAACTTGTCGGTGCCCGTAAAGAATCGTATAACAGCGATTCAAGAAAACCGGTAACACTCATCGGAACGGTCGACGACGATCTTTCACGCCGTGATTTCACGATCAATGCCTTGGCTCTCGTGCTCAACCTGGAAGGGCGGAACCAGATCATCGACCACTTTGACGGAATGACGGATATTGATGCAGGAATTCTGAGAACGCCGCTCGACCCCCTGCAGACATTTTCCGATGATCCGTTACGCATGATGAGGGCTGCTCGCTTTGCGGCCCAACTCAATTTCACCTTGCTCCCCGAAGTTGTTGAGGCAATGAAGGCCATGAGCGAAAGAATTAAAATTGTTTCGATAGAGAGGGTGAGTCATGAATTTTTCAAAATCATGCTTTCTCCCCGCCCTTCAAAAGGGCTGATTATTCTCTATGAAACCGGTGTACTTAAGGAGATTATGCCGGAAGTTGCCGCCATGGCTGGTATTGAACAGGTTGACGGAATGGGACACAAGGACACCCTCTTCCACACCTTCCAGGTTATTGATAATGTTGCCGCACAATCCGGCAACCTCTGGCTTAGAATGGCCGCGCTGCTGCATGATATTGCCAAGCCTGCCACAAAACGCTTCATGAAAAGCACTGGATGGACATTCCACGGCCATGATGCCGTCGGCCCGAAAATCGTATCCCGGATATTTCGACAAATGCGCTGGCCGATTGATCCGCTCGACTATGTGCAGAAAATGGTACGCCTCCATCACCGGCCGATCCCTCTGTCGAAAGAGGAAATTTCCGATTCAGCCGTCCGACGCCTCATGTTTGATGCAGGAGAGGACTTGCAGGATCTCATGAACCTCTGCAGGGCTGACGTCACCAGCAAAAACCCAAGAAAAGTTGCCCAGATCATGAGCAACTTCAACCATGTTGAGGAAAAAATTGCTGAAGTTGGAGAAAAAGACCAGTTGGCCAAATGGCGTCCTCCTATCAGCGGCGAGGATATCATGACTACACTGGGTCTGACAGAAGGAAAAATTGTGGGAATGATCAAAAAAAGGATGGAAAATGCCGTCATTGATGGCCTTATCCCCTACAGCCGTGAAGCCGCTCTTGACTACATACTGCAGATACAGCGCGAACTGGGCGGCGAATCAAAAGAGAGTTGAAAACAATAACCGCTTTTGCCGGCAAGTGTGGTTTTTCACGGTTCCGGTCACTATATTGATTGACTTTACGACAACACATTAAACCAAACCCAACAAGTGATACCTCGCTATTCACCCAAAGACATTGCTTCAATCTGGACAGAAGAGGCAAAATTTGAACGCTGGCTCCAGCTTGAAATTGCCGCTGTCGAAGCTCGTATGGAAGCCGGATTTGTGCCAAGAGAGGCGCTTGTGACCATCAAACAGAAAGCCTCTTTCAATGTTGAAGAGATTCTTGAAATTGAGAAAGAGACAAAACATGATGTCATTGCTTTTCTGACAAACGTCGCAAATAATGTCGGCCCCGATTCCCGATATATTCACGAAGGCTTGACCTCCTCGGACGTTGTCGATACCTGCCTTGCCATGCAGATGCGTGATGCCGGCAAAATTCTGGTCGCCGATATTCAGCAACTGGTGTCTGTTCTTGCTAAAAGGGCGGTAGAGTTTAAATACACCCTTGAAATGGGCCGAACCCATGGCATTCATGCCGAGCCAACCACCTTCGGTCTGAAACTGCTGTTATGGCACCAGGAAATGCTCAGGAACCTCGAACGAATGAAAAAGGCAGTGGCTACCATTTCCGTAGGCAAAATCTCCGGAGCCGTCGGCACTTATCAGCACCTCTCACCCGATATTGAAGCTGCGGTATGCCGAAAACTCGGTCTCGAACCATCCTCCATATCAACCCAGATTCTCCAGCGCGACCGCCACGCTGAATTTGCCACGACGCTGGCCATCATTGCTTCCTCCATCGAAAAATTTTCCGTTGAACTGCGCCACCTGCAGCGTACGGAAGTGCGTGAGGCAGAAGAGTTTTTCAGCAAGGGACAGAAAGGCAGCTCCGCCATGCCACACAAACGCAACCCGATCACCTTTGAACGTCTTACCGGGCTTGCCCGCGTCGTTCGCTCAAACTCCCTGGCAGCTATGGAAAACGTTGCACTCTGGCATGAACGGGATATTTCCCACTCATCGGTTGAGCGTATCATCATGCCCGATTCAACCACCGCGCTCTGCTACATGCTGCGCACCTTCAGCGAGGCACTCGACACCCTGCTTGTCTATCCGGAAAGAATGGAGGAGAACTTCAATTCATCTTACGGCCTGACCACTTCTCAGACTATTCTTCTCGCTCTCACCGCCAAAGGGCTGACCCGTGAAGTTGCCTACAAGCTGGTACAGCGTAACGCCATGGAGAGCTGGTCGACAAAAGTCCACCTGCGTGACCTGATACTGAAAGATGAAGAGTTGCTGAAACACATCAACCCCGATGAAATCGCCGAACTGTTCAGTGCTGAAAATATCCTGAAAAAGCTGAAGAACAGTGTCGATATCATCTTCGAACGAAACGGACTATAACCATGCAAGAGATGAAAAAGAATCCTTTCAGAACGGTCGGAATCACTCTTTTTCTTTTTGGACGCTATCTCTTTGCCCTCTTTTTTCTTTATGGGTTCTGGCACAAGCTGGCAAAGGGGTGGCTATGGAGCGACAAAATGCAGAACTTTTTCGTAGAGCGTCTCCACACTCCCCCGCAACTGAACGATTTTCAGACACTCTACCTCGAACAGTTTGCCATCCCGGTAGCCTTACCGATAGCATGGATCGTCACCATAGGGGAATTGATCATCGGAGTATGCCTTGCTTTGGGTCTTTGTGTCCGTGCCAATGCGGCCTTTGCGCTGTTTATGGTGATTAATTTTGCGGCGGGCGGCTATTACAATCTGAGCCTTCCGCCCTTTATGTTTTTTTCCATTTTGATGATGCTCTATCCTTCTGGCCACTGGCTGGGGCTCGACAAACGACTCCACCACAAATACCCGGAGTCCATCTGGTTCAAATAAGAATATGTCTACTTCTCCAAATCGAATCAGATCCTTCCGCATTTCGATGTGCTTTGTTCTGGTATTTTCACTGATTCCACTGATTTTCTCACCCCATGGCGAAGCTTCAGTAAAAGAACAAAACAAACAATCGGTTGATCTTGCTGACAAAGAGTTGCGGGAAATGAACTACCAAAAAGCCGATTCAATCTACACTTCAGAGCTTCGCAAAAATCCCGGTAATGCAGAACTCTACTGGAAACTGGCCAGACTGCAGGTAAGCATTGGAGAATCAATCTTTTCTGAAGATGCCGATGCGAGTCTGCTGCACTACCGCAAAGCGGCAGAATATGCTCACACCAGCATCACTCTTGACAGCATAAACTCGAAAGGACACGCCTGGCTTGCCGCATCACTTGGAATTATGGCAGACAAGATCGGCAATAAGGAAAAATTAAAACGGGCAAACGAAATAAAACGAGAGCTTGATATTGCCCTGCGACTCAACCCGAACGATGAAACGGCGCTTTCTCTGCTTGGCTCTTATTACCGCGAAGCTGCCAATATCGGATGGTTCAAAAGAATGGTAGCCAACACTTTCATCGGCGAGGTGCCAAAAGGCAATGATGAACTGGCCGAAAAAGCATTCAGAAAAGCAATTGCTCTTGATCCGGAAATCATCAGAAATTACCACGAACTTGCCTTGATCTGTATCAAAAAAGGTGACCGGGAAGAAGCTCTCCGGCTGATGAATAGCGCTCTTGAAAAACCTGCTCTCATCGCAAGTGACAGAAAACGTATTGAGGAGATGCGCCGGCTCGTAAAAAAATACTCCCAAGGGCAATAACATCTTTTTTACCACGAAGCAACGTAGAAAAACAATGCCAAACGATAAAACTGGAATGCCATACTCTTCAGAGAACGCTCATGCCACTCATTTGCAAAGGGGGCTTTCTTTGCATCAACAAGGCCGTTTAGCTGAAGCTGAAGTAATATACAGGGAGATATTGCACTCTCAGCCCGACCACTTTGATGCGCTGCAGCTTCTGGCAACCATTGCCGGTCAACAAAACAAGTTGACTGAAGCGGTAGAATTATTTATTCGTGCCCTCAAAATAAATCCCGTTCACCCTGCCTCACTCAACAATTGCGGAAATGCCTTGCTGATGTTGAAGCGTTATGAAGAGGCGTTGTTGAACTATGACAGGGCGATAGCTGTTCAGCCGAATAATGCCGATACTTACTATAATAGAGGTGTTGCGTTACAGGCCCTGAAGCGTTACGAAGGAGCTGTTGAAAATTATGAACGAGCGATAGCTCTCAGACCTGGGTATACTCTGGCCTACAACAATCGCAGCTTTACGTTGCTTGAGTTGAAACGCTACGAAGAGGCGCTGTTGAGTTATGACAAAACCTTAGCGCTCAATGCGAACTATCCTGAGCCTCACTATAATCGCGGGAATGCATTACTGGGTTTGAAGCGGTACGAAGAGGCAATTTTGAGTTACGACAAATCTTTAAAAATCAAGCCCGACTATGCTGAGGCTTATGGCAATCGCGGGAATGCATTACAGGAATTGAAACAACTTGAAGATGCCGTATTGAGTTATGAGCGGTCGATATCATTGAAGCCAGACTACGATTTTTTGTTTGGGCAGTTGTTGCATACCAAAATGAAGATATCTGACTGGCGCACGTTTGAGGATGACGTACAGCAACTTTGCGAAAAAATAGAGCTCAACAAAAAGGCATCCTCCCCGTTTTCTGTCCTTGCACTGCAGGATTCCCCCGCATTGCAAAAAAAGGCTGCGGAGATTTTTGCGCTTGAAAAATTTCCATTAAATCAACTCCTTCCAAAAATCCCGAAGCGAGCACGACATAAAAAAATCCGCATCGGATACTATTCTGCTGACTTTCGCAACCATCCTGTCTCATTCCTGACTGCCGAATTATTCGAGATACATAACAGAGAGCAATTTGAGATTATTGCATTTTCATTTGGGGCAGATACACAAGATGAAATCAGAAAAAGGATTGCAAACGCGTTTGACCGTTTTATTGATGTACGAAACCTCTCAGATATCGATGTCGTAAATCTTTCCAGAAGCCTTGAGATTGATATCGCCATTGACTTGGGAGGATTCACGACAGATTGCCGCACAGAAATATTTGCTATAGGAGCAGCGCCAATACAGGTCAACTACCTGGGTTATCCCGGAACAATGGGCGCTGAATATATTGATTATCTGATTGCCGATGCAACACTGATACCTGAAACCGACCAGCATTATTACACTGAAAAAATCGTCTATCTCCCTAACAGTTACATGGCTAATGATACAACGCGCTGTATTGCCAATAAAATGTTTACCCGAGAAGAACTGGGCTTGCCAACAATCGGGTTTGTTTTCTGCTGTTTCAACAATAACTATAAAATCACCCCTGCGACTTTTGGCGGGTGGATGAAGATTCTCAAGAAGACGGAGGGCAGCGTCCTATGGCTTTTTGAGGGTAACCCTATATCGAACGACAATCTTCGTAAAGAAGCGATTAATTGGGGAGTAAACGCAGAAAGGCTGATTTTTTCCAGACGGATGTCTCTTGATAATCACCTTGCAAGACATCGAGCGGCAGATCTGTTCCTCGATACCCTTCCGTACAATGCCCATACAACAGCAAGTGATGCGCTCTGGGCAGGACTACCGGTTTTGACCTGTCTTGGTGAATCATTTGCTGCAAGAGTTGCAGCAAGCCTGCTCAATGCCATTCAGTTACCGGAGTTGATCACTTCAACACAGGAAGAGTATGAAGCGCTTGCTGTTGAACTTGCCACCAATCCGGAAAAGTTAACGGCAATCAGGCAGAAACTGGAAATGAACAGGCTCACGACTCCGTTGTTTGATACAGAACGTTTCACCAGAAACATTGAGAAAGCGTATACGGCAATGTACGAGCGCTATCAGGCCGATTTATTGCCAGATCATATTGTTATAAAACCATAAGAGACCCTCTTCCTGAAGAAAGATCCCGAGTAACGGTATTTTTATAAAGCAGGGTATTGGCTACAACTGCTCGTTGCGCGTAATACCGAGGAGCGCCCTGACACCGAGATGGTAGCTGTTGGCCCCAAAGCCGCTGATAACGCCGGCACAGACTTCAGAAATGACTGATTTGCGGCGAAACTCTTCGCGAGCATAAACGTTCGAGAGGTGTACCTCCACAACCGGAATGGTCACGGCACTAATGGCATCACGCAGAGCTATTGAGTAATGGGTCAGCGCTCCTGCATTCAGTACAACACCTATAAAATTTCCTGAATCCTCAATATGGAAAAGCTTTTCGAGCAACGTGCCCTCATGTTCTGTCTGGAAAAACTCAAAAGAGAGATGCGGAAAACTTTCAGCCAGTTCACGGTTGATATCGTCAAGAGTCTGCCACCCGTAGACCTCCGGTTCGCGTTTTCCGAGCCGGGAAAGGTTCGGTCCGTTGAGAACAAGTATTGACATCGCGCTCACATCATGATTACTGGGCCAAGCCCGTTTTCCGGGCTTGTTCAGTCAAGGGTTATCAAAAAAAACGGCACTTTTAAAGGATATACTGGCTGAGGTCCCTGTCTGCAACCACATGGTTCAGCTTCTCTTTCACCATGGCTTCATCAATCTCGACATGCTCATCAGAGAAATTTTCAGGAATATCGAACATCAACTCCTCAAGAAGATTGGTCATAATCGTATGCAAACGCCTTGCCCCAATATTTTCAACACTTTCATTAACCTGGGCAGCTATTCTGGCAATCGCCCGAATTGCCCCGTCACTGAAGGTCAAGTCAACCCCTTCCGTCGCAAGAAGCGCAGAGTACTGTTTAATAAGGGCATTTTCAGGCTGCGTGAGTATCAGATAAAAATCCTCTTCCGTAAGGCTTTTGAGCTCTACCCTGATCGGAAACCGACCCTGCAACTCAGGAATCAAATCGGAAGGCTTGGCAACATGAAATGCACCGGAAGCAATAAAAAGCACATGATCGGTCTTCACCATGCCATGTTTGGTCGCAACATTCGACCCCTCGACAATCGGCAAAAGATCCCTCTGCACACCTTCCCTGCTCACATCCGGTCCTTTGCCGCCAGCTCCTGAAGATGGAGATGCTATTTTATCAATTTCATCAATAAAAACAATCCCGGACTGTTCAACCTTGTTGATAGCCTCCTTGACAACACTTTCCATATCGATAAGCTTCTGAACCTCTTCCTGTTCAAGAAGCTTGCGCGCTTCAGCAATCGAAACCCTTCTTTTCTTGCGTTTGCGAGGCAGTCCGCTCATGAGGTCCTGCATCATTCCCCCGATTTCCTCCATCTGTCCGAGAGGGCCGAAAACCTGCATCATCCCGCCCGAAGAATCGCTGGAAATATCCATCTCAATCTCTCGATCCTCAAGCTTTCCGGCGCGAAGACGCTCAAGCATTTTCCGGCGGCTTCTCCGATTAACCTCAACAGATTTGTCCTGATTCTCGGTTGAAATCGACTCAGTTGCGATATCCTCATCAGACGCATCATCTTCATTGTCCCCATTGCGTAAAGAGGCAACAGGAGGAAGAAGAATATCAAGAAGACGTTCTTCAACGAGCAATGCCGCCTTTTCACGAACCTCCTCTGAGCGCTCGCTTCTAACCATGGCAACGGACTGATCGACAAGATCACGAATCATTGACTCCACATCGCGGCCGACATAGCCCACTTCAGTAAATTTCGACGCCTCAACCTTGACAAAGGGCGCTCTGGCAAGCTTGGCAAGCCTTCGGGCAATTTCGGTTTTTCCAACTCCGGTAGGCCCAATCATGATGATATTGTTAGGCATGATCTCATCACGGAGATCATCACTCACATGCTGGCGGCGAAGCCTGTTGCGCAGAGCTATGGCAACAGATTTTTTTGCATCTTTCTGACCAATAATATATTTGTCAAGAAGCGCAACAATCTGGTGTGGCGTCAGATTACTTGCTGCTATAGAACTTATGTTCCCGCTTCTTGATTCAGGCAATGCCAAAACATTCCCCTCACTGTTCGTAGTCGTATCCATTCAATAAACTTGTAGATTACAAAAAAAGTTTTGGGTCAGCGACCTTGACGACACGGCGCTCTCAGGCGTTCAGACCTCTTCGATAACAATATGATCGTTGGTATAAATACAGATATCAGCAGCTATCTTCAAACTTTCCAGCACAATATCCTTGGCAGAAAGGCTTGAATGTTTCATGAGTGAACGTGCGGCAGCCAAAGCATACATACTGCCGCTGCCGATGGCTACAATACCATCCTCCGGCTCAATAACATCTCCTGTTCCTGAAATAATCAGAGCCTTGTCGTTACTGACAATGGCAAGCATCGCCTCAAGACGCCGGAGATATTTATCGGTTCTCCAGTCCCGGGCAAGCTCAACAGCCGCTCGATCAAGCTTTCCGCTATATGCCTCAAGTTTTTCCTCAAACCGGTCGAGCAAGGTTACGGCATCCGCCGTTGCCCCGGCAAACCCTGCAACAAGCTTTCCGTGATACAATCTCCTGATTTTCCGGGTCGAATGCTTGATGACCGTATTGCCGAGAGTCATCTGTCCATCGCTTCCAAGCGCAGCCTTGCCGTCCCTGATAACACCGATAACCGTCGTTGAACGGATCACTGGTCTTTGGTTATTCTTCATCAATTAAAATATTTTTTTTCTTAATCTTGCAACTGAAATCCGCATTTGTTCACGATATTTTGAAACGGTTCTTCGGGCTATTTGCACCCCCCTTTTCATCAGCATCTCCGTTATGGTGTCATCACTCAATGGATTGGCGGGATCCTCCTTCATGATCATATCCGAAATGTACTGTCGAATAACCTTGCTCGACAGATCATCACCATCCCCTGTCGACAGTCCTGTACTGAAAAAATATTTCAGCTCAAAAACACCAAAACGAGTCTGCACATATTTGCCATTGACTGCCCGGCTGATGGTCGATATGTCGAGACCGGTGTCGGCAGCGATGGTTTTCATACCCAGCGGCACAACCCGCTCTTCCCCGGAGACAAAAAAACCATACTGGCGCTTCATCAGAGCCTCAATTACCTTCAGCAATGTCTGGCGTCGAGTCTCAATTGCACTTGTAAATTCATTGGCCCGGAGAATATTCTGCCGTATAAACCTTTTGTCCTCTTTTGGCGCTTTTCTGTTTTTCAGGAGCTCCTGATATCGGTCGCTAACCTTGACCGAAAGAGAACTTCGGTCATTAAGCACTGCGGTCAGTTCGCCATTTTCGTAGCTTACCACAAAGTCAGGCGTAATATAACATCCACCTTCATCCTGAAAAATACCGGGATGAGGATCAAGCCGGACAATAGCCGAAACAGCCGCCTCAACAATCTCTTTCGGCTCTGCAAGCCTTTTCAGCAACAGTTCAAAGCGCCTGTGCAGAAAATCATCAAAATAATCACGAATAATCCTGGTCGCGATCTCATACGTTTTTAATTCGTAACGACCAGAGGCAGCCTGCAACTGAACAAGAAACCTTTCACGCAAATCCCTTACGGCAATACCCGGAGGATCGAGAAACTTGATTTTGCGCACAACACCTTCAACCTCATCATCTGTGACATCAAGACCATTAAAATGCAGACTGTCAATAATTACTGCATCCTCTTCCGTAAAGTAACCGTCACCATCAAGATTACCAAGGATTTCAATGGCGATTATCACTTCCCGCTCCCCGACATCTTCATGCAGTGCAAGTTGCTTCAGAAGCGTATCATGAAAACTGTCATGCTGAACCGCCTGAAAAAACCTCTCTTTTTGGCCACTTTCACGGGTAAAGTTCACCCTTCCTTCACCATATTCACCGGAAAGCGGTGTGTCTGAGCGTTCCTTGAGAGAACTTTTGCTGAACCGCTCTACCGCATCGAACATATCATCTTCATCCGACCGTTCACTCTCAACAACAACATCTCCGGCACTATCTTTACGCTCCTCAACTACTTCAAGCATCGGATTTTCCTGCAACTCCTCATAAATCCGCTGTTCAAGGTTAAGCATCGGAAGCTGAAGAAGCTGGCTGCTTAAAATCTGCTGCGCAGAGAGCTGTAAGGTTTGACGCTGTTGAAGCTTGATGTCAACCATGACGCAGAGCGGAAGAATCGACAAATGCTCTTAAACTCACTACCCAGTCAACACCATATAATGACTGAAGAGCAAGACGAACATAATCAATAAGTTGTACCTGGCACTCCCCGCCTGCCTTTCGGGCAGAGCGACACATAGAATGCTGTTCATAAACAAGATAATCCAAACCAAACTTTTTTCTCACCCTTATTGGAAACAATCGGCAGGATAACGGCTTGTCAAAGCCGATGATGCCCTCACGAAATGCAATCTCAACGGCGCAGAAGGTTATTCCGTCCTTAACACAAGTAAACACACATTCCCGATTATCTATCGTTCGGCTATACTGTATACCCTGATAAATCTCAACAGTACCGTGCCTACGGATATATTTCACGTTCTTTTCCGGAAGCATCCTTAACAGCTCTTCCGGAATATGGTGCAACTGACCGGCTTCTGCATCCGATAACGGAGCGCCAAGTTCCCCCTCAATACAGCACTTTCCCTTGCACTCATGAAGATCGCATGAAAAAAAAGCATTAATCACCTCCTTGTCAACAAGAACATCTCCTATAGATACCAGCGACATAACGAACTATCCTTGTAAAATATTTATACCCTCCCGGCACTTCCCTGCCGGCAAAAAAAAATGGTTTCCGCACCATTGTTTTGTAACTCATCGTTTATCATATTTGATGCTTCGATGAATTTTTCATAGCTATATGCAACTCACTATTAGAGCCCGAAGATCACCCCGGATGGGAACATACACAACAAAGCCATATTAACATGCTCATTATCGACGGAAAAAAGGTCTCTCTTGACCTCAAAAACGAACTGAAAACCAGCGTTGAAAAATGCCAGGCCATTACCGGCAAGGTCCCCGGGCTTACGGTTATCATTGTCGGCTACGATCCGGCATCGCAGGTTTATGTACGCAATAAAGCCAAAACATGCAAGGAGATCGGCATGATTTCCACAGTGATTGAAATGGCTGCCGACACCACCGAAAAGCATCTCATCGACACCATTCACCAACTGAACAACGATCCTGCTGTTCACGGCATTCTTGTTCAGCAGCCGCTGCCAAAGCAGATTGATGAATTTGCCGTTACGCTTGCCATCGATCCATCAAAAGATGTTGACGGATTTCATCCCGAAAACCTCGGACGGCTGGTCATGGGACACCTCGACAAATGTTTTGTCAGTTGCACCCCTTACGGCATTCTTGAACTTCTCGCCCGTTACAACATCGAAACAAAAGGCAAACACTGTGTCGTAGTCGGACGCAGCAATATTGTCGGCAAACCGATGGCAAACCTGATGCTGCAGAAGCTCGAAGCCACCAACTGCACCGTAACCATCTGCCACTCCGCCACGAAAAACATTCCTTTCTACACCCTGCAGGCCGATATCCTCATCGCTGCTATCGGCAAAGCTGGATTCATTACCGCCGATATGGTAAAACCCGGAGCGGTCGTTATAGATGTCGGTATCAACCGCATCGAGGATTCATCAACAAAAAGCGGCTATCGTCTTGTCGGGGATGTGGATTTTGATGCTGTTTCAGCTGTTGCCTCGGCCATGACCCCGGTACCCGGAGGAGTCGGCCCCATGACCATAGCCATGCTCCTGAAAAACACCCTCCAGTCATTCCAGCGCATCAACGGACTGTAGAACAAGAATGGCCAAATCCTCTACCAGATACGTCTGCTCAAACTGTGGAGCTATCTCCCTGAAATATCAGGGTAAATGTTTTGAATGCCAGAGCTGGGGAACGCTTCAGGAAACCCATATTGAGCCCGAACCGAAAAAAAGCCGGGAGGGCTCTCTGGGAGCTGTTGGGCTGATACAGAACCTGCATGACGTCGTTCCATCAGAGTTCCTGCGCATCATGACCGGGATCGGCGAACTCGATCGGGTGCTCGGCGGAGGACTTATGCAAGGCTCAGCCGTCCTGATCGGAGGAGAGCCGGGCATCGGCAAATCAACCCTCATGCTGCAGCTTGCTCCCCGCCTTGCCCCGGCAAAAGTACTCTATATCTCCGGCGAAGAGTCGCCCAACCAGATCCGGGAACGGGCCCAACGGCTCTCAATTAATGCCCCAAACCTTTGGCTCGTTCCTGAAGTAAACCTTGAACGCATTCTTTCGCTCATTGCTCACGAAAAACCGGCACTGGTCATCATCGACTCCATTCAAACCGTCCATTCGGAAGAGTACCAGAGTTCTGCCGGCACCATCACCCAGATCAGGGAGTGCGCAGCCATGCTGATCCGGGCGGCCAAGATGCAAAACGTCATCCTGATGATTATTGGCCATATTACCAAAGAGGGAGCACTTGCCGGGCCCAAAGCCCTTGAGCACATGGTCGATACCGTCCTGCAGTTCGAAGGTGAAGGCTACCAGCGCTACCGAATCATCCGCTCAGTCAAGAACCGGTTTGGCTCTACCAATGAAATTGGCGTCTTCCGCATGGACGAAACCGGCCTTGAAGAGGTCAGCAACCCCTCGGAATTCTTTATTTCTGGACGCAGAACTGATGTTCCCGGCAACTCAATCCTTGCCGCCATTGAAGGCACAAGGGCTCTCCTGGTAGAGGTTCAGGCGCTGGTCTCCAAAACAAACTACTCCATGCCGCAACGCATCAGCACAGGATTCGACCTTAAACGCATGTCGATTATCCTCGCTGTGCTTCAAAACAGGCTTCAAATCGAAACATGGGGGCAGGATGTCTTTGTAAAAATAGCCGGAGGTCTCAAACTGGCAGAACCAGCCGCAGACCTTGCTATTGCTGCGGCCATTGCCTCAGGGCTTATGAACCGTCCGGTCGATCCCGGAACGGTCTGCTGCGGTGAAATCGGTCTGGCCGGTGAACTCAGGGCCATCAGCGACAGCGAACGGCGCATTCGTGAGGCTGCCCATCTCGGCTTCCAGCGCATTGTACTGCCCGAAGCCAATACCCGCGAACTGAAGCCATCACTGCTCAATCTCCCTGTTACCATTATCGGATGCAAAACTTTGCAAAACGCCCTTGAAGAGCTCAATATCTGAACAAAAACGTTGACTATGGAGCAAAAATAATAACCTTAAATGCTTACATTTCACGTTAAACCTGAGCATATCGATAACCAAAGGGACTGACAATGACACACATCCTGATCCAATGGCTGATCAATGCCGTTGCGGTCTATGCTACCGCGAAAATACTTGACGGAGGAATTCACATAAAAAGTTTTGGCGCAGCAATTCTTGTTGCACTGGTTCTCGGCCTGGTCAACACTTTGGTACGCCCAATTCTGCTCTTTTTTTCCATACCGTTCATCATTGTGACGCTTGGACTTTTTCTGCTGGTCATCAACGCCGGTCTCTTACTGTTTGCGGCATCGATTGTCGGTGGATTTGCCATCGACAGCTTTGGTTGGGCCATTGCAGGATCGGTGGTTATCAGCGCGATTTCCTGGATTCTAAGCTCTCTTCTCAATCGGTGAAAAGCACACTGAAATGGTGACGGCCTCAATCAAGAAGAGCTTTGAGCAGCTTTTTTGGCCAGTTTAAACAACGGCGCCGAACAACCGGCCAACACCTGCTGTAAGCCCCATTGCAAGTGCTCCCCAGAAGGCAACACGTATGGCGCCTTTGAAAAGAGGTGCTCCACCGGCATATGCCGCGGTTCCTCCAAGAATAACCAGGGTAACAAGTGCTGTAGCAGATGTAGCTTCGGCAATCCGGGCTGAAGGTGCCAGTAAAGCTGCTGCAACAGGAATAACCGCACCCGCAACGAAAGAAATCGCCGATGAAAATGCGGCCTGGATTGGCCGTGCCCGCAGAGTCTCCGTAATACCAAGTTCATCACGGATATGTGCACCAAGAGCATCACTCGACATCAGACTCTCTGCTACCTGCCGGGCAAGCGATGGATCAAGTCCGCGACTGACATAAATTAAGGTCAGCTCCTCCAGTTCGTGCTCAGGATCCGTTTCCAGCTCGCGTTTTTCCCGCGCAATATCCGCTGTTTCGGTGTCGGCTTGCGACTGGACCGATACATACTCCCCTGCAGCCATAGACATGGCTCCGGCGACCAGACCTGCCACACCGGTTAAAAGAATACTGCTCTGAGGCACGCCCGCTGCGGCTACGCCAATGACAAGACTTGCTATCGAGATGGTTCCGTCATTGGCTCCAAGCACCGCCGCTCGAAGCCATCCGATTCGGGCGGCTCTATGGGATTCTCTATGCACCGTCATTTTCGGTACCGGTTTTTCCGGTATTCCCCGATGGCGTCGGCTGCCAGAATGGCTTGAAGCACTTTTTCCGGCGTAATTATGCCTGCTTCGTGATGAATGCACTCGCTGGAAGCACAGGCTTTTTCCGCGACGGGCATCAATCTCTGGCGGTCAAAATTTTTGAGACCGATATCTGCAAGAGTGGTGGGAAGACCGACTTCTTCGCAAAAAGAATAGACGACATCCGATTCTTCAGGCAAAGCATCGGTAAGCTGTAGCCCTGCCAAAAGGCCAAAGGCCACCTTTTCGCCATGGTAATAGGCGTGAGTTTCCTTCAGCGCTGTAAGTCCATTGTGGATGGAATGAGCGCTCGCCAATCCACCGCTTTCAAAGCCGACTCCGCTTAAAAGAATATTCGCCTCAACAATATGCTCAAAAGGCGGGGTAATGAGATGCCGTTCGGCAGCGATTCTGGCAATTGCGCCATATTTAAGCAGTGTGTCATAACAGAGCCTTGCAAGGCTTAACCCGGTCAGTGTACTGAGACCGCCACACTCGTTCTGGGACTGTGTCGTACTGCATGACTTCGCCTCGAACCAGGTCGACAGCGCATCGCCCATGCCCGCCACAAGAAAACGTACCGGGGCTTTGGCAATAATTTCCGTATCAACAAGAACAATCGCCGGATTCGATTTCTGATAAGAGACCGATTCAAAAACGCCCTGTTCGGAATAAAGCACGGCGCATCCGCTGCATGGCGCATCAGTGGAGGCAATAGTGGGAACAATAATGACCGGAATATTTGCGCGGTCAGCAGCGATTTTGGCCGTGTCAATGGTTTTTCCACCGCCCATGCCCACAAGCACATCCACCTGCTTCTCACGGATAATTGCAGCCAACCTGAAGAGTTCTTTTTCACAGCACTCTCCTCCAAATCGTTCGACAGGCAAAGCGTGAGCATTTAAATCCAAGTCGCACTCGGGAAGAATTGTCCTATGCACCGTAGGTGAAGCAAGAATAAGCCCTTGACTGCCAAACAGCTTAATCAGGGATGGCAACTCACCAAGAGCGCCTGCGCCCTGGATATACTTTCCTGGAAACAAAACTTTGTTCAGCATTTGATTTCTCCTTTACTGAGAATGCGCATTAAGCGGTCTTCAATAAAATATAAATAAATAAAAATTCCGCGGTGACAAAAGTCGACTTTATTGCGCTTGTAGTACTTTATTATAACACATCATCAAACAGCGCTTCAATTTTTACGATCAAGGCTCAAAACGGTTGATGATGTTTTTAACCGTCTTGGTCAGTGTTTTAAGAGAGAACGGTTTCTGAATAAAGTTAATCGCCTCGGTTATAGCTTCGTTATTTGAAATAATATCGCTTGAATATCCCGACATATACAAAGTTTTAATTCCCGGCGCGACCGATTGAAGCTGCTTGGATAGGTCGCATCCATTCATTTCAGGCATCACAACATCGGTCAGGAGAAGGTCAATCACTCCTTTGTATTGCCCTGCAAGCCGTATTGCCTCGTGGGGTGTAGTAGCCGAAAGAACAGTGTATCCGGCATCTTCAAGCGCGACCTTGCAAAGGATAAGGACATCATATTCGTTTTCAACGATGAGAATCGTCTCTTTGCTTTGGCGTTCTAATGGCAGAGGGTGTTCGCTGTCATCCATATCAGCATAACCTCCCCTGTGTCGGGGCAGGTGGATTTTAAAGGTGCTTCCCTGTCCCGGTTCGCTCCAGCAATCAATACAGCCCTTGTTTTGTTTGACAATGCCATAGACCGTCGAAAGTCCCAGTCCGGTACCTTTTCCAGAATCCTTGGTGGTGAAGAAGGGTTCAAAAATATGAGGCAGATGCTCTTTTTCAATGCCACATCCGTTGTCAGTGACGGAAAGTGTTACATAGTCGCCAGATATTTTACAGGAGTGTTGAGAATGTTTCAGGGATTTTTTATCACAAAGCTGACCGGTTTCAATAATAATTTTACCGATTCCGGCGATTGCATCTCTTGAATTGATGCAAAGATTGACCAGAATCTGGTCGATCTGAGTTGGATCGACTTTTACCAGAGTACGATGCTCGCATGGAATCCAGACAATGGTGATATTTTCGCCGATCAGCCGCCTCAAGACGACAAGCATGTTTTCTATCACTGTATTCAGTTCAAGAATTAATGGCATTACCGTCTGTTTTCGGGCTAAGGTAAGGAGTTGACTAACCAAATCGGCCGATCTGCTAGCCACCTTGAGGATATTCTTCAAGTTGTTTTGCAATGGTTCTTCAAGAGACTGCTTGTGATACATGGCCATTTCGATATTGCCGATGATCACGCCAAGCATATTGTTAAAGTCATGGGCTATGCCTCCTGCAAGCTGACCGACAAGCTCCATTTTCTGAAACTGTATCATTGATGACTGCATCTCCTGTTGCGATTGCTCGGCAAGTTTGCGGAAAACAATATCCTGGGCGATATCTGCAATAATGCGCACCGATTTGATATCGTCATCAACATAGGCGTCCGGCTTGTTTCCAACCCAAAGAACTCCCGCAACCTTGTCGCCCTCAAGGATAGGAACGGCCATTGTGCGCGTAATTTTGGGATGACTGGCAGAAAAGTCACCAAAAGTCTCTCCTGTATTGTTTTCATTGGTAATGACAGCTTTCGTACCCTGGATGAACCCCGTCCACAGTGCACGATCCGGAAATGTTGAGTCTTGAAGCTTTTCGAATACCCCGGGCATTTTCTGGTGAACATTGCTTGATGCAACATGCAGTGAGTTCGTTAACTGATTCTCCCCCAAAAAGTGATAGAACCCGATTTTGCTCGCCGTACATTTTTCAGCTTCATCAAGTGTCAATCTCAGCAACTCCTCAACCGAATGAGACTCAGCCATCTGGATCAGGCGTTGGCGAAATGCAGCAAGAGTTTCATGCCTTACCCGCTCGGTAATATCGTGAACAACGGCATAGTAAAGAGGCCTTCCCTGGATTATAATGGGAGCACAAAAAACTTCAACATCACGAACTGAACCATCGGCACGGCAATGGCGGAAGATAAAGCCATTATTCTTTTTGTTAGAGAGAAGCTCCATGTCAAAAGTTACCTCGGACTCCCTCAACAGGGTGATCTGACTGATTTTCTTCTGGCAGAGCTCATGACGATCCCAGCCATAGAAACTGACTGCTGCCGGGTTGGCATCAACCAGCATACCATTTTCAGGATCAATGATCAGCATCACGGTATGCAGGTTCTGAAACAGGCTACGATAGAGGGCTTCGCTCTGACGCAGCGCATCCTCCGCCTCGTCACGTGCCGACCGGGTTTGCAGCATCGTAATACCATATGCAAGATTGTCCGCCAATGCTGTAAGCAGCTTTGTCTCCTCCGCATTAAAGCTGTCCTGGATAGCGGAATAGATGGTCAATGCGCCAAACGCCTTGTCGCCGGTTTTCAGCGGCAAACTCAGAAATGAAGCATAGCCACGCACTGTAGCCTCCATGAGCCATGGCTGGAATTGTTGATCTGACTGTAAATCGCAGACTGAGCAGGGATGACAGGTCCGAATTGCGGTGCCTGTTGGACTGTGTCCACGTTCTGTATCTTCCCAAGAGAGCAACAGTGTATCAAGATAACCATCTTCAATACCAGCCTGTGCTACCGGTCTTATCGTTTTTGCCTCATCATCTTGAGCATAACCAACCCATGCCATCTGATAGCCACCGATATCGACAACGATACGGCATATTTCCTGCAACAATTCCTTTTCATTATGGGCGTGAAGCAGTACCTGATTACAGTTGCTGATTGCCAGATGTGCACGATTCAGCTTCTGAAGTTGATTCTCCGCCCTTTTGCGTTCGGTGATATCAATTCCCGTACCGATAAGGAATGAAGCTCCATTGAGTATGATTTTTTTCCAGGTCATCAGGCGCCAACAGATTTCCGGCCCTCCCCGAAGAAAAACTCTGACTTCAGCACGTTCTTCAACCCCATGATTCAAAACGTTCATCATTTTCTGCTGTATAATCGCGCGGTCATCCGGATGAATGATGTCCAGCACATTGGTGTCAGTCATCTCACTTTCGGGTTTACCGATGATTTCATCACGCAGAGAGGCATTCCATCCTGCAAGTCGAAAATCTGCATCAAGTAAATAAAATGTGCCGGGAATAGTGTCAATAACTGCTTTTCTGAACGCTTGCTCATATTCACCTATAAGCTCTGAACGCTTGATATCCGATATATCCTGTGCGATAATGAGCAGGTTCCCGACAGTACCTTCGGGAGAAGGGAGCGGGTAAACGGTATGGCGATGGATTCGCTCGTTATATGCATCCTCAAATGATAGATGCTTGCCTGTACGGATAACTTCTTCTAATTTTTTTCTCCGCAATTCAGCAATTTCAGGAATCATAAGATTGCTGGAAAGCAAATCGAAAACGTTGAGGCCCAGGCATTCTTCAGGGCTCTTGCTGAATCTTGCAGCAAAAGCCGTATTTGATTTAAGGATAAAGCCTTCAGTGTTAATAAGAAAACAGGGCTCTGGAAAAATATTAAGCATCGTGATATCAATATCCTCATTCATCGCTCCAAATTGAGCTTTGGCTGTATTTCCTTCGTGTATGTCTTGCTGCATGAACGTTTTATTTTATCTGGCAAATAGCTGAATTGTTTTGCCTCAACTGGAAATGGATAAATGCCTCTGTTGAGTTCGCGAGTTAAAGTTTTCGGCATACCAGTTCTGCTTCAGGCCTATATAGGGATTGACCTCAACAGCATGCAAATTCTACTTGATCTTTGTCGGCCGGGAGCTATTATAGTAACATCCCCTGTAGCGGCAAACTTATGAGCGTAAATTAATGAGTTTAGTTCTGCAATATAGCATAAAAAAATCCAGCTTTTTCTCCTTCAAACAGATGGTTAACAAACCAGATTGCTGTGCCTATAAATAAGGACTTGGACTTGTTTTCTTGCCATCGCCCCGGTTTTTTCAAATAATTCCCCGGCAGGTTAGGTAAATGGTGTGTTTATTTTCGTTTTACCTATCTTGCTGATATAATAATTTATACACTGAAGTAACCATTCCAGATTTAACCGCACCTATGGCCATGAAGGGAGAGGCTCAAGCAATTGTCTTGCAGAAAGCCAATAAACTGAAACTCCAGCCTGCTGCATATCATGCTGCTGAAGCTGGCGATGTTCTGGTAAAAACCATTGCAAGCACCATAACACCGGGATTTGACCGACTTCTTCTGACCAACAAACCGGTATCACACAGGGTGTTCAAATATCCGATCATGCCTGGCAGTGAAGCTATCGGTCAGGTTATCGAAACCGGCTCCGGGGTAACCGATTTGCATCCAGGCGACTTTGTCTATGCGTTCAAAGGTGATCGCTGGGCCGGAATTGAACCCTATGCCGGCTGCCATGCGGAAATTATCCCTACATCGCGTCAGAATCTCTTTCTCCTTGGCCGCACTCCTGTCCACCGCGACCTGCTCACCGGCCTGCTGGCTTATTCCATCAGCGCTATGGAAAAGATACCTCTTGACCCTTCATCAAGAGTCCTTATACTTGGTCTTGGTTCAGTCGGGCTTATGGTTGCGGAATACCTTTATTCGCTTGGTTACAGGCACGTCGATGCGGTAGAAACATTCAGTATCAGGGGGCAGCTATCCCATGCAGAACAGATTGCTCTCGACATTAATGATTTTACGCAGGATTTCAACAATTGCTATGACCTTATTGTTGAAACGACAGGAAGAATCCTGATGATTGAAAAAGCCGTGCGTCTGATGAAAACGCAGGCGAAGGTATTACTTATGGGAAACTATGAGGTCATGGCCTTCGACTACCGCCTGATACAGCAGAAGGAGCCCGTGATCATCAGTTCTAGTATAACCGCTATCGCCCATCTGGATAAGGCTTCCGCCATACTTGAAAGCGGAAGGATTGATTCTGAAAAGTTTTTTACCAACGTATTCCCTGTCTCACAGTACGAACTGGCGTACCGCAGAGCTCTTGACAGCAAAGATTCCATCAAGACCGTGCTAAGCTGGCTCTAACCACTGAAAATCTTTTCTTATGGGTATTGCCGTCCGTCTGAGTGATATCTCAAAAAAATTCGGAAGCTTTTCTGCAAACAGCAATATCTCGCTTTCAGTGGAGGAGGGAACTATTCATGCACTTGTCGGCGAAAACGGTGCTGGAAAAAGCACGCTGACAAAAATCATCTACGGCATGCACCAGCCGACCTCGGGCGAGTTAATCATAGCGGATAAAACGGTTCGGTTCACCTCTCCCCGCGATGCCATTCATTCGGGTATCGGCATGGTTCATCAACATTTTATGCTGATACCGGAACTGACTGTGGCCGAAAACATCATCCTCGGCAATGAACCGTGCGGGATTTTTCAGCCTCTCCCCCTGCAAAAGAGTAAAGCCCTTATCCTGAAAGATGCCGAGGCCTATGGTTTGCCGGTTGATCCTGAAGCTCTGGTTGCAAGCCTCAGTATCGGAGAGCAACAGAGGGTTGAAATTCTCAAGCTTCTCTATCGTCATGCGGCTATCATGATTTTCGATGAACCGACCGCAGTGCTCTCCCCTTCCGAAACGGATCGGCTTTTTGCAACGCTCCGCTCCCTTCGCGACAAGGGAAAAACCATCATCCTCATTACCCATAAACTTGACGAAGTGCTTGCCGTAGCCGACATGGTGAGTGTGATGAGAAAAGGGGAAATTGTCGGCACCATGCCAGCTTTCACAGCAACAAAAACAGAGCTTGCACGGATGATGGTAGGGCGCAGCGTTCTTTTACGGGTCTCCAATCCGATACCCTCGCCAGGTGAAACCGTCCTCAGCATCCATCATCTCGGATTTCGCACGGCAAAATCGGAAGAAAGAATTCATGACCTATCCTTTACTATCAGAGCAGGAGAAATATACGGTATTGCCGGAGTTGAAGGCAACGGGCAGAGCGAACTGATGCAAGCTCTCTGGGGGCTTGCACCCTCAGGAACCGTCATCTCCGGTGAAATCTTGCTCAAGGGTCAGTCGCTTATCGGGAAAAAACCGTCCGATATTGCCTTCATGGGCGTTTCACATATTCCTGAAGACCGCCTGCGCCATGCCGTTATCGCAGACTACACTGTTTCAGAAAACATCCTTTTCGGGCGGCACCGGGAGCGCACTTTTCACCGGGGTATAGGGTTCAATACCCGTGCACTCAAACACTACGCTGAAGCGATGATATCCGAATATGCAATAAAGTGCGACTCTCCGGTTCATCAATCGCTCAGTACCCTCTCGGGAGGAAACCAGCAGAAAGTAGTCCTTGCCCGTGAACTCAACCGCCCCGCCATTTCCCTGCTCCTCCTTGCTCAGCCTACCCGAGGAGTTGATATCGGCGCTATCGAGATAATTCATAACAAAATTATCGAAGCCCGTAGATGCGGCGTAGCAATCCTTCTTGTCTCCTCCGAACTGGAAGAAATTATCGCACTTTCAACACGTATCGGCTGCCTCTACAAGGGTTCTATCCGCCATGAATTCACTCAGGAGGAGGTAGAGCTCAAAAAAAATTCGGAACAGGAGTTCCAAAAAGAGATCGGCCTTCATATCACCTGAACAACCACCCGGTCATGAGTCGAAAAAGCGTCAAATTTCTTATACCCGTCCTCTCCATTATTTCTGCTTTGGCAGTCAGCAGTCTGATCATTTTCATGGCAGGAAGGGATCCTGTCATGATTTTTCAGAAAATGTTTCGGGGAACATTTGGCTCATCTTACGGAACCGGGCAGGTTGTGTTCAGAATGACAACGCTTATTCTTGTTGCTCTTGCCGTCGCCATTCCTTTCCAGGTAAGGCTTTTCAATATCGGCGCTGAAGGCCAGCTTCAGATGGGTGCCTTTGCCGCAGCGATGACGGGTACCATGCTTCCGGCCAGTGTACCATCGTCTGTCGCCATACCGCTCTGCATCATTACAGCCATGATGGCTGGAGCCTTATGGGCAATGGTGGCTGGAGTGCTAAAAGTACGTTTTGGTGTCAATGAGGTAATTGCAACCATCATGCTGAATTTTATAGCTCAGGGTATTACCGGATACTTGCTTACCTGGCACTTTGCACTCCCCTCTACAGTTCATACCGCACCAATAACTGCCGCGGCCGTCATTCCGGTATTCGACACGGTCACCGGGTGGTTCGCCAGATCACCGGCAAATCTCAGTATTCTTCTTGCCGTCGGAGCCGCATTACTTTTACAGGTAATCCTGTTTCAATCACGGTTCGGTTATGAGATGCGTGCAGCCGGCCTGCAGCCTGAAGCGGCAAGGTTTGGAGGGATCAATGCCCAAATGCACACTCTCACCGCACTGGGCGTCGGCGGTGCCGCTGCCGGCCTTGGAGCGGCAAACATTGTTCTTGGCTATAAACACTACTATGAGGCCGGAATGACTGGAGGAATCGGTTTTACGGGCATTGCTGTCGCACTACTGGCTGGTGCTCATCCATTGTGGATCCTGCTCTCGGCTCTCTTTTTCGGAGTACTCGAATACGGCGGACTGACAGTCAACGCCTACATCCCAAAAGATATCTTTATGATCATCGAAGCCATCACCATCATCCTCGTCATCGCTTTCAGCGCTGTCGGCAGGCAATTACCACAACAATGAGCGATTAATCTCTCTGACGAAAAGACTTTCCATCGCTTGCAGCGGTACCAGAAATTGATGAATATTTTATATCTTTCTTCAACTTTGAGTCCAAACATTTCAGGTAATAAAGCAAACTAGAAACAATGGCCAAGAAAACCACAGAAAAAGAGGGTGGAGAAAAAGCTCCATCAAAAAGACTGAAAAAAGCTGATTCCGCCCTGACACAGGAAATGCGCGACGAGCAGATACGGATTGCTGCATATTACCGTTGGGAAGAAAAAGGGAAAAAACAGGGATCGGACAGCGATGACTGGCTTGAAGCAGAAGATTCCCTTACCGACTGAAGGTATTTTTTGCTGTTTATCAACTATGCAAGGCCATTCTCGAAAAGGATGGCCTTTTCTTTATGATTATCAACTCCTGACCAATGGTAAAAAAACATATCCAGACTCTGTGGGGATCACTCTCAATTCTATTTGCCGGATTATGGCTGGTTGTTCGCATCATGCTTGAATATTTCGGCATTATCAGTGATGGGAACGATCGAACAACAGGCATCAAAGACCTCCGGGAGGAATACAAGAAAGCCAACTATAAGTGACAGCGTCTACTCTGCCATGATTACCACGGTCACTTCAACAGGCTGATCGGGAGAGACAAGAGTGCCAACGCCTGGCCTTTGGCTGATAACGGTATTTGGCACAAGAAGAGCTGAATATTCAGTAGTAACCTTACCCAATGGAAGGCCTGCATCGGCAATAACCTGCTGTGCCTGTAAAAGAGACTTCCCAAGAACATTGGGTACTGCTATTTTTTGCGCTTCCTGAGCCGACCCATCATACCTGCCGATCACAATGGAAACGAAGGTGCCTGGCTTTACCTGGGCCTGTGCGGGAATCGACTGGTTAAGCACCCGGCCATCCCATTCCGGGCTGCTTACCGGACTGCTTTGTACATCCTGGACTTCCATCTCCAGACGGTATGCGATCTGACGAGCATCGAATTCTTCTCTTCCAACAAGATCAGGCATCGCAAAGGCCGGCTTTTCGCGCTTATTGACCACAAGATAGACCTTTCGCCCGGGTTTGACCTCCGTTCCGGCTTCAGGCATCTGGGAAAGAACAATATTTGAATCAATACGGCTGAGATAGGTAACATGATAACTTTTTATCGCCTCAAAGCCGGCTTGCCGCAACCGTAACGAAGCGTTCTCGTAATCCATATTGAGAACATCAGGGACGACTTTGACACTTCCCTGTGAAATATAGAACGGCAAAATCAGCTTATCGAAAATCACAACAAGCCCGAAAAGTATAAGAACGATCAACCCTGCTTTTTTCATGACGCTGAGAGCCTACAGTTTATTCGATTATTTCTTTTCAATCAATATTCCCTTTTCATGACAAAATCCACCAGCAGCAACAATGATTTTTTTGCCGGGCTGTCAGGAAAAGTGCTGATGGATGCAACTGCTTTTGCAGCAAATCCTTCTGCAACTTCAGCAGCATAGGTGAGGCCTCCTTTACCGGTAACAAACGCAATTACCTCACTGCATTTCACCGCTCTTTTCCGCGAACTTTTCAAAATGGAGCGGATCGCTTTTTGTTCAGCAACCGGAGCGTGGAGCAGCGCATAAATGAGGGGAAGCGTTATTTTCTTATCCTTGATATCGATACCCATCTGCTTGCCGGTTTTTTTTGAATCCCCCGTATAGTCAAGCAGATCATCACGAATCTGGAAAGCAAGACCAAGATACTCGCCATAACTTTTCAGCGCAGCAATTCTCCCTTCATCAGTGGTGGCACTCATGGCGCCCATAGCACAAGCAGAAGAGATAAGCGAAGCGGTCTTGTCGGCAATGACGCTCATATAATCCTCTTCGGAAATATCAAGGCTGCGGGTTTTCTGGATCTGAAGAATTTCGCCCTCACTCATACGGCGTACCGCTTCCGAAACCATGTGCAGAAAACCATAGTCCTTGTATTCAAGAGAGTACAGAAGACCCTTGGAAAGAAGATAATCGCCGATAAGAACCGAAATTTTATTTTTCCATAATGCATTGATCGAGGCCAGTCCACGCCTCATCTCGGCACCATCCACGACATCATCATGGATCAAGGTTGCCGAATGGAGCAGTTCAACCATGATGGCTGCCCGATAAGTCGATTCATTCACCCCACCACAAAGCTGGGCGGCAAGGATAACCATGGCCGGGCGAATCTGTTTGCCCTGCTGGCGCAGCACATAGCGGGTAACCTTGTCAACCAGCGTATTCTGGGCATGAAGCACCACTTTGTACCTCTGCTGAAAAATCTGAATTTCATCAGCTACCGATGCAACAACATCCTTTATATTCACCAATTCCCCGGACAATTATGTGATAAGCTCTTCTTAACGCACGAAGCTCTTGAAATGGAATGAAATATAACATTTCGAAGAGTAAAAAAAATCAACGTAAGATGGTTGGTTTTTTGAACGATAAAACATTTTCTTGGGTACGTGCATCTTTGTTGCTATGTTTTGTGAATCTTATCGTTTCCGAAAAAAAGAACTAAGCCAAAACAGAAGCCTAAAAAAACAATGCCTGAAGAAACTAACTCCACATTAGTACAGCAACTGCCGCAAGATGAAGTGCAGAGCGATTCCCTTACGGTAACCGAACCGGAAAGCGGGGTGAATTTTATAGGCCATCTTGAAGAGATACGCTCACGACTGATCAAGACTACCATTGCACTAGTGATTGTTACTGCAATGTGTGCCACCTATGCCGACTTTCTGGTTAACGAAATTCTTATTGGGCCACTCAAAAGAAGCAGTGAAAGTCTGGTGCTTCAAAACCTTGTCCCTTACGGGCAGGTCTCTCTCTACTTACAGGTCGTCTTTTTTGCAGCATTCATTATCTCCTTTCCCTTCATCGCTTGGCAGATCTGGCAGTTTGTTGCTCCTGGCCTGCATGAGCACGAACGCAAGGCAAGCCGTTTTTCCATCCTCTTTATCTCCCTCTGCTTTTTTTCCGGCATAGCCTTCGGTTATTTTGTCTTTCTGCCGATCTCACTGCAGTTTTTTGCTGGTTTCGGAACAACCCTTATTAAAAACAATATCTCCGTCCAGGACTACGTCAGCTTTTTTATCGGCACACTTCTGACTGCCGGGCTGGTTTTCGAGCTTCCTTTCATCTCATATATTCTTTCAAAAATAGGCCTCCTGACACCGGCTTTCATGAGGTTTTACCGAAAACATGCCATTGTTTTTCTGCTGATTGTTGCGGCAGTCGTTACCCCCTCAACCGATTTAGTCACCCAGCTTATCATCGGCCTGCCGATGATCCTGCTTTATGAGCTAAGCATTCTGATCTCTGCTCAAGTCAACCGCAACAATAACGCGCTGAAATCATGACGAGAGGCGCCATTCCATACCCCCGGATTATTGAGCTTACCGTGCCCGGTATCACCTTGGCAGGAAACCCTCTTGATGATCCGGCTGAACGTCGGGTTCCGGTCTATCTTCCTCCTTCCTATGATGGGAAAAAACGGTTTCCGGTCATCTATCTTCTTGCCGGGTTTGCCTCAACCGGATCAAGTTTCCTGAATTACAGCTTCGGACGCCAAAGCGTACCGGAAATGGCTGAATCTCTGATAGCTCAAGGGAAAATGCAGGAAACAATCGTAGTGATGCCAGACTGCATGACGCGTTACGGAGGATCACAATATGTCGATTCAACGGCAACAGGCAACTATGAAACCTACCTTGTCGATGAACTTGTACCCTGCATCGACAGGATGCTCTGTACGCTTGCCGCAAGAAAGCACCGGGCTTTGGCCGGCAAATCATCGGGTGGATTCGGAGCGCTCCGTCTGGCAATGCGGCATCCTGATCAGTTTTCAGCAGTTGCCTGCCACAGCGGCGATATGGGCTTCGAGCTTTGTTACAAACCAAATTTTCCGGCAGCAGCAAAAATCCTCGAACAATACCGGGGAAGTATTGCAGGCTTTCTGACTGCCTATGAAAATGCTGAGAAAAAGCCGCAAAAAGAGTTTGCCCTGCTTGACCTGATAGCCATGGCCGCAGCCTACTCTCCTGATGCAGGAAAATGCGCGCCAGAAAACATGCGCCTGCCGTTCAATCCCCATACCTGCGAGCCAGTCGATGCGGTATGGAAAGAGTGGCTCAAATTTGATCCTATTGAGATGATAGGGCAGGAAGAGTACCGTGACGCACTGCGTTCACTGGATCTGCTTTTTCTTGACTGTGGCACGCTTGACGAATACAATCTTCAGTTCGGTCACCGGATTTTTTCAGCGAGAGCAAAGTCCTACGGCATTGCGCACCGCTATGAAGAATTCATGGACTCGCACAGCAACACCTCTTATCGCTATAGCATCTCACTGCCTGCGCTCTCAGCGGTTATCGCAGGCTGATAAGGCCGCATCAAGCAGCTTCAAGTAAAGCGCTTCCGTCTCTTTTTTCAGCCCCTCCAAAGAACCTCTGTTGAAAAGGACATAATCGGCTTTGGCTATCAGCTTCTCCTGAGGCCACTGCGTCGCAATGCGACGCATGATCTCTTCACGCGTCCCCATCCCTTTCTGTACCGCCCGATCAATCCGTTCCTGCATGTCAGCAGCGACTACAACCACAGCATCAAGCCCCTCATTTCCGCCAGACTCAAACAGAATTGCAGCCTCTTTTACCAGAATTTTTGTCCGCCGGTTCCGGGCGTCAAGCACCGCTTTGCAAAATTCATTGTGCACCTTCGGATGAATGAGCCTGTTCAGCGCAGCAAGTTTTTCGGAAGAGGAAAACACCGCAGAAGCAATTTTTTTACGATCCAAAACAAGACTGCCAGAAGCATCACGAGAGTATACCTCCAAACCAAAAAGCACCTTGATGCCCTCAATCACCTGCGGGTCATGAAGCTGCAACTCTTTTGCCACCCGATCAGATTCAAAAAGGGCACAACCCATCTCCGAAAGAAAATGGCAGACCATAGATTTTCCGCTGCCAAGTCCGCCGGTAATGCCTACAAGAAAAGGATAGGCGCGACTCATTGTCCTGCATCTGATTTATTGAGAATATTTGTCCGCACCCGAACAAGCACTAATCTCCAGCGTTCAGGATTATTCTTGTAAGCCACAACCTTACGACTCAAAAGTTCACGGGTAAGTCCGTGACGAGCAAGAAGCATATTGATATTAGAGGAACCAAGTGCTGAAAGCGCAAGATTTTCATTTGCGGGCACCACACCTGATTCCAGAAGATAGTCGCTATAAAATCCAGCGAAATGAATATCGTCCTTGTCAAGTAAAACCGTTTTTTTTTCGTTGCACCCCAAGAGAGCGCAACAAAAAACAAAGCAAAAAAAAGATCTCCGAAAGGTATCGCCGAATTTCATTTCACACCAACTCTTCAATTGATATTTTGACAAACTTTTCGACCATAAAAGTCGATTTTATAGCTGAACCGAAACTAAATCTTTGAAATATAAGTTAACCATTAAGGTTATTCATTACAGCATCTTTTTTAAACCTTAAATGATATCACGTTATGGCTTATCAGCAACCAGAGCTTCTATACCCTGAAAACGCACTTGAACCCTTAATTTCAGCGAGAACCCTTAGCTTTCACTATGGCAAGCATCATGTTGCATACATCACCAACTACAACAATCTTGTAGCTGGTACCCCACTGGATAACCTGAGCCTTGAAGAGGTCATTGCCCTTACTGCTGCTGACCCTCAGAAAATCGGCATATTCAACAATGGTGCACAGGCATGGAACCATTCCTTCTACTGGAACTCCCTGACACCCAATGGCGGCGGTGAACCTTCCGGAGAACTTGGGGCAAAAATCACACAGGATTTCGGCAGTTTCGACAAATTCAAAGATGAACTAAAAAGTGCCGCAGCCACCCAGTTTGGCAGCGGATGGGCATGGCTTGTCCTTGAAGGAGACCGACTGAAAATAGTAAAAACCAGTAATGCCCAAACCCCATTAACCAGCGGCCAGAAACCAATCATTACCATCGATGTCTGGGAACACGCTTACTATCTCGACTACCAGAACCGCCGCCCCGACTATGTCGCTACGGTGATCGACAACTTGCTCAACTGGGAGTTTGCTGCAGAGAATCTTCGCGCTGCACTGTAAACAAAACCATCAAAAACCAAGCCGGAGAGGGTTCATGCCTATGGCCCTCTGCGGATAAGGTCATACAAGCAGGATTATCCAGCTTGTGCATCACATCCAGGGCAACAATGCTGTATCATTGAGATTGACCACCTTGACTTTTTTAGGCATCATGAATTTGATCAACCGGTTATCCTGATTGAATACCCTTTCGTCATAGGCTATCACCAATTGGTGCTCCCCCATACCGGCACCGCTGTTGTAGAGCACCATATCAATCTCTTTCGGCACCAGTGCGCTGTGACCGTCAACCGTGATGGACTCGAAATTCCTGAAATGTATCTCCGTTGTTGTTTTCCCCTGCTGATCCTTTATAAGAAGGGCCGCAAGTGTTCTGTTGGCAGGATCAATAACCACCTCTTTGCTTCCCGTAGATGTTGCAAGAGTGAAGAGCAACATCCCTGAACCCTTTTTCACCGATCTTATGGAGCTTGTTGGCTCATTAATTCTTACAAGCCCCAACAGAGACCCCGAAAGAAGCCTGTAACCTGAATTCACCCCAAGAATTTTTTCAAGATTCATCTCATTGTTACTGCCCTGAAAAAGCCGGTTATTGAGCATATCGTGCACATAAAGCGAATCCCTGCTGAAAAACATATCGGCAACCGGCCATCCGAGCAAACCTGCGCTCACAATCATTCTGGCATCGCCATCCCGGTTGATAAGGATATTGCTAAAAAGACGATTCTGCCGTTTAGGTGTTTTTATCCAGACATCAGCGTAACCATCCAGAGATTTGATAAACGGTGACGCTTCGGCAACTTCACGATAAAGTGCCAGATGTTCGGAAATAAGCGCAGTCTGCTCAGCAGGCAGTTCCTGTTTGCCTACCGTTCTGAAATCGGCACACCCTCCACCCAAAACAAGCAGAAACAGTACTAAAAAAAACCGTCCCTTTCCCTTCATCCTTCAACCCCTTGTTCAATTAGTAACCACCTGTTCATGACGGTATGCATTTATTTCCTTTGAGATTCATCACTTTTGCTGCACATTGCAAAAGAACCCATAATAACATCGGGTTTGGCGTTCGACGGCTTAAATGCCGATTTTACTCGCGAACGGAACCACTGCATTTTACATTATCGATATTACGGTAAAATGCAGAGCTATCAAAACCACAACACATTTTTCAAGACAATGCAATCGCTCTATCTTAAGCCAAAAGAACACCACCGGATCCAGAAAGGTCATCTCTGGGTGTTCAGCAATGAACTCGCAAGCCTTCCCCGCGATATCGCCTCAGGCGAATCCGTAAAGCTCTTTACTCACGACAAAAAATTTCTTGGAACCGGCTTCTATAATCCCCACTCTCTCATTTCGGTAAGGCTGCTTACCCGTAATGACGAAGAGCCGAACAAAGAGTTTTTTTTAAAGAAATTTCGTGAAGCACTCGCGCTTCGTGAAAAAATCTACACGACTGCCGAGACTAACGCTTACCGTCTTGTACATGGCGAATCGGACGGTTTGCCCGGACTCATTGTTGACCGCTTCAACAAGGCAATTGTGCTGCAAGCGTTTTCTGCCGGCATGGACATTCACCTGCCGCTGATCTGCGATGTCCTGCAGGAACTGCTGAACCCCACAGTCATTATCGTGCGCAATGAATCGCCCCTGAGGGAACTCGAAGGTCTCACACTCTACAAGGATGTAGTCAGAGGTGAACAAAGCGAAACAATACAGACAATCTTTGATTCCGGCATCTCCTATGAGGTCAATCTTTTTGAGGGACAAAAAACCGGCTTTTTCCTTGACCAGCGTGAAAACCGAAGAATTATACGGAAGTTTTCCGAAGGCGCCGACGTTCTTGATGTCTTCACTAATGATGGAGGGTTTGCACTTAACGCCCTTTACGGAGGGGCTCGCTCAGCAATTCTGATTGATGCATCCAAAGAGGCGCTGCAACGGGCGGAACGTAACGCGCAACTGAACAAATTTTCAGAATACAGTCTTGTGGCAGCAGATGCCTTCGATACGCTCGACCAGATGGTTGAGTCAAAAGAGGCATTCGACCTTGTTGTGCTTGATCCGCCGAGTTTCACCAAGAGCCGCAAAAACCTGCCCGGTGCCCTCAAAGCCTACAAAAGGCTCAATAAACTCGGACTGCAGCTCATCCGGAATGGAGGATTTCTGGCCACCGCATCATGCAGTCACCATGTGTCAGAAGAGGACTTCCTGCAAAGCGTCCATCAGGCCGCACTTTCAGCCGGCTGCCAGCTCAGGCTGATTTACAAAAATTCTCAGCCATTCGACCATCCTGTTCTGCTTGCGATGCCGGAAACCAGCTACCTCAAGTTCGCTTGTTTTTATGTAACACGCTAAGCAAACCCTTCGATAGCTCTTTACCATCCGCCTTTCATCCCCGCCATGACGCAGCCTTTTGGCTGCCATGGCAAGCGGGTTGACAACCTATTTCTGTAACTTCGGAAGTTCTGAGACTGCACCCCGTATATATTCTGCAGCTTCATCAAGATTCTTTATTGCCTGACGGATTTCATAATCGTCATCAGCATCATCTTTTGCTCTCTCCATGCGTTTTTTTGCATCCTGAATTGCATTGGCAGCAAGCTGCAGTTTTGAATCAATGGCCATGATACGTCCCTTTTTAATGATGGTATTGCGAAACCGGCATACCGTGAAATGTAGCACTGATTGAGGAAAAGTAATAATTCCGCCGTCACGATAAACGATCATGTACGCCCGACACTAAATAGCCCCCTGCGCAAAAACCATTTGAGTAATTCAATAACAGGCACAACCGTCGCAGCGGCACCAATCACAATTGCCCAGTCTTCCGCCGTCAGAAGAAATGTACCGAACGGTGTACGAAAAACTGGAATGGTAATAATGGCAGCAAGCATCACCAGTTCCCATACAATTGCCAAGTTCAGCCACTTATTGGCAAAGGGGCGCCTGAGAATTGAAGCTTGTTCAGAACGGAAATTATATGCCTTAAAAAACTGGATCAGAACAAGCGATACAAAGGTCATCGTCATAGCTTCCTTGAGTGATCGCCCGGATGCGATGGCATACTGAAAAAGGGAGAGATTAACGATGGTCGACCAAATACCGCCGGTCAGCATAAGCGCAAGTATCTTACGTGAAAATATCCCTTTTTTCGGATCATTCGGGCGGCGCAGCATGATATCGCGTTCTGCCGGATCAACAGCAAGTGCAAGAGCCGGAAGTCCGTCAGTGGCAAGGTTCACATAGAGAATCTGAACTGCTGAGAGCGGCAGCGGAATACCCATGAGGGTCGCCCCAACCATCAGGCCAAGTTCACCGATATTTGAGGAGAGCAGGTAGGTCAGATATTTTTTGATATTGTCATAGATGCCTCGACCCTCTTCGACAGCAGCAACAATAGAGGCAAAGTTGTCGTCAGTCAGCATCATGGCGGAAGCCTCTTTGGAAACGTCGGTACCGGTAATACCCATAGAGATACCGATATCGGCTTTTTTGAGAGCAGGCGCATCGTTCACACCGTCACCCGTCATGGCTACCACTTCACCGTTTTTCTGCAGCGCGTCAACAATACGAAGCTTGTGCTCCGGGGCTACTCTCGCAAAAACCGAAATTGTACCGATAGAACGGGCAAGCTCTTCATCGCTCATACACTGCAGTGTTGCGCCTGTCACCACCCTGCCATCCCGTAAAATTCCAAGTTCCCGGGCAATGGCTTCAGCGGTCAAGGGATGGTCTCCGGTAATCATAACCGGACGAATGCCAGCCTCAAGGCACTGACGCACAGCTTCTCCTGCTTCAACCCTCGGGGGATCAATCATGCCGGCAAAACCAAGAAAGGTCATTCCTTCATCAGCTCCCCGAATCTCAGAAACCTGCTTGACAGCGAGGCCAAGCACCCTCAAGGCCCTTTTTCCGAGAGCATCTGCCTCCGCAAGCAGAGCATTCCGCATCGCATCATCAAGCAACTTAACGCCGCCAGCGACACGAACAGCAGTGCAACCAGCAAGCAAAACTTCAGGAGCACCCTTGATGACCGCTTTCATCCCGTCACCAATCCGGTGCAAGGTAATCATCCGTTTGGTCTCGGAGGAGAAGGGCTGCTCGTCAAGACGTTCATGTTCCTGTTGCAATTCCAGCTCGTGAAGTCCCGCCTTACGGGCAACCACCAGCAGCGCACCTTCGGTTGGATCTCCGGATATCTTCCATCCTCCATCCTCATTTTTCACCATCCGGGCATCATTGCATAGAAGTCCTGCCAGAAGCAGTTCGTGCATGCTTTCCGGCAACTCCCCTCCTCCCTGAACAGTAAATAAGCCCTCAGGAATATAGCCTGAACCGCTCACCTCAACCAGAACACCTGAAGTGTAAAGAGCTCGCACGGTCATTTCGTCGCGGGTAAGCGTACCTGTCTTATCGGAGCAGATAACCGTCGTACTGCCAAGGGTTTCCACAACCGGCAAGCGCCTCATGAGGGCATGGCGCTTCACCATGCGCTGCACACCAAGAGCAAGCGAAATGGTCACCACGGCAGGAAGAGCTTCGGGAACCACAGCTACAGCCAGCGCTATGCCGAAAATAAGCATTTCAATAAAAGACTGGCCGCGGAAAACTCCGAAAGCCACAATAACCAGCACAATCACAAAAGCGGCACGCGCAAGCACCGATCCGACCTTGTCGAGATTTTTCTGGAGAGGTGTTTTTTCGGTTTCAACACTCTGCAGCATAGTCGCGATCCGGCCAAACTCCGTCTGCATACCGGTTGCAACGACAAGAGCAACAGCACGGCCGTAGCTGATTGAGGTTCCTGCAAAAACCATGTTTTTCCGGTCACCAGGCCCTGCATTTTCGTTAAGCAGCGCAGCAACCTCTTTTTCCGACGGTAACGATTCGCCAGTCAGTGAGGCTTCATCTGTTCGCAGGTTATTGGACTGCAAAAGCCTTGCGTCAGCAGGAACTCGATCGCCTGCAGCAAGAAGCACAACGTCCCCGGGAACAAGCTCCGAGGCATTGACAACAATCTCTGCTCCATCACGAATCACCTTGGCCAGCGGAGCTGCCATCTCTCTGAGAGCCTCGATTGCCATTTCAGCCCTGAACTCCTGAACAAAACCAAGCAGTACGGCAAACAAAACAATCACCGAAATAGCAATAGCCTCAACCCCATGACCAAGAACAGCCGAAAGAGCCGTGGCAATAAGAAGGGTAATGATCAGTACATTTTTAAACTGCTCGAAAAGCAGCTTCCAGGGGCTTGCCCTGCGCTCGGCCTGGATCCGGTTTGGGCCATAAACCTCAAGACGCCCGGCAGCCTCAGCAACAGTGAGACCACCAGGCGTCGAATGCAATTTTTCGAACAACTCTTCAACCTTTAATACATGCCATACGGCAATCCCGATCATCTAAACTCCAGTTATTTTATTTTTTTCCATGTGCTTCACAACACCTGTTACCACAAAGCGTATACAACGTCATCAATTCCCGGACTCTTTACCCGATTCCTTCCCGGATTCATTGCCAGATTCATTACCCGACTCCTTCCCGGATTCATTGCCGGACTCACTGGATGGTGTTGAGAAAGCCATAAGCCTTGCCGCACTGATAAAATCAGCAGTCGCTCCCGGAATATCTCCTGCAACAAATTTAGCGCTTGCTCGTCCTGAATAGGCTGAAATAGATTTTGGATCAAGCTCTATGGCCTTTGTGAGGTCAGCTATCGCTCCTTTGCTATCCCCCATGGCATATTTGAGGGCACCGCGACCAGCATAAGCCCTGGCTGATTTCGGGTCAAGATTTATTGCCTTTGTGAATTCTGCAAGTGAGCCCTGCAAGGCACCATTACCGATTTTTTCGCCAGTCGTTAATAATGCATTTTTAGAATTCTCTGAAGCATTGTCGCAAGCAGAAAGAGCGGTGAACATAACTGCGATAAAGGCGACTAAAAAAGAGTGGTAAAAAATTTTCATTGAAAATATTCAATTTGTGATTATTTCGCCAGGCAGGTGCCCGCAATATTAACTGCACCTGCCAAAAAGAGCACCTTATACAGAAGCAAAAGGATCAATCAAACAGTTCGCCAAGAAATCCCAATGGGCCGCCCCGTCTTTTTCGTCTCCCGGTTTTTGGATCGATATAGTAATCATGGTCATCATTATCGTGGCCATGATGCGACTCTTCTTTGCGATACTCCTGATAAGACTCCCTTGGACGAGATCGGGTAAATTCAGCAGTCGACCGTTCAATGACTTTATCAAGTTCTCCCTTGTCGAGCCATACACCCCGGCATGAGGGGCAGTAATCAATTTCGATACCCTGACGTTCGGAAAGAAGCAAATCGGCATTACACGAGGGGCATTTCATCGTACTCTCCTGTTATTTTTTCTTGATCAGATAATGAGCATAAACATTAATTATCTTTAAATGTATCGGAACCAACCTTTAAATAGCCTGAAGTCATGCTTAAAAAAGCCTTAAAATTAACATTGGAATCACTCGGATTTTTAAAATTTTAGATCCCGGAAAAGAACAGAGAAACTTATATTCAAGTTCATCAGCCAGTTATATTTCTGTTTTTTATCTTTGTAATACAATCGTTGTCAATTATGCCTGAAGATAATCCTCAAACGCCCCAAGCGATTCCTGCGTTATCCATCAATTCTACCGGTGCCGGGTTACTGATACTGGCATTGCCTGTGGTTGGTCTCCCTCTTGCCATCCATGCTTTAGCGGGTGCTGCTGTTGGCGGCTTGGCTTTCACCGCAGCAAGCATGTTACTTGGCCCATCACGGGGAAAATTGCTCAACATCACAGAACTGTTCCAGGGCAAGAGTTCCGGGACATCCAACCGGGTAATTGAATCCGTTGCCAGTCCTATGCTGTTGCAGGAAAAAAGTTCAACAGTTCCTGAAATCCTTGCATGAAACATCTTGGCGCCAGCATTATTTTTTACAACAGCTCTCATCAAGTTCTGTTGGTGCTCAGGGATGACATACCTTCAATTTCCTGTCCCGGCATGTGGGATTTACCCGGCGGGCATCTTGAAGAGAATGAAACCGCGGAAGAGTGTATTGTAAGGGAGATGCTTGAAGAAATAGAAATCAATGTTGAAGGGTGCCGGCTTTTCCGGGTGTATGAGTTTTCAGACCGGACTGAGTACGTATTTTTTAAACAGGCAGACTTTGATCTTCAGGATATTGTCCTTCATGAGGGGCAGATGCTCAAGTGGTTTTCCCAGGCAGAAGCCGAACAAGAAGACCTTGCTTACGGCTTCAACCAGGTACTTTCCGACTATTTCAGCAATTTTGTTTGATTCACCGCATCGTTTCAAGAAAACGTTCTGCATCAACTGCCGCCATGCAACCGGTACCTACAGCGGTAACCGCCTGGCGGTAGGTAAAGTCCTGAACGTCTCCGCAGGCAAAAACACCCGGCACGTTGGTTTCTGTCGATGATTTTTTGGTTTTTATATAGCCGTAATCATCAAGTTCAAGCTGACCATTGAACAAGGCGGAATTTGGAGTATGCCCGATAGCGAGAAAAACACCATCACACTCATGCTCTGAAAGTTCACCAGTCACCACATTTTTCAACCTGATTCCAGTTACTTTTTGACCGTCACCGAGAATTTCATCAACAACTTCATTGAGCATCATACTGATTTTCGGGTTTTTTCGGGTACGAAGACTCATGATTTTCGATGAGCGGAACTCTTCACGACGATGCACAAGGGTAACGTGAGAAGCGAATTTGGTCAGATAGAGGGCCTCTTCCATTGCCGTGTCACCTCCGCCAACAACAAAGATCTTGCAATCACGAAAGAAAAATCCATCACAGGTAGCACAGGCCGATACTCCCTTGCCCCGATAACGAGCCTCAGAATCTATTTTCAGCCATTTGGCATTTGCTCCGGTAGCGACAATAAGCGCATGAGTCAAAAATTCCTGTCCATCCTGAAGCGTCAGGCAAAATGGGCTTCTCGACAAATCAACCTCGATAACGCTCCCGCTGACAAACTCCGTCTCAAACTTTGTTGCCTGGGCACGCATTTTTGCCATCAGTTCAGGTCCACGAATACCTTCAGGAAAACCTGGGAAATTTTCGATCTCAGTTGTAATCATAAGCTGACCCCCTGGCTGAAATCCATCAATGACAAGAGGCTTGAGATTTGCCCGACCAGTATAAATAGCCGCTGTATAGCCAGCTGGACCGGTACCCATGATGATGATGTCTCGTACGTTATTCGCCATGTTGTTTTTTCAAAATAAGATGAAAGTAACAAAAAACTACACCCCGGTCGCTGATACCGGAACAATAGACTTCAATGCTCTTGCTGTATCAGCCAATATGCTCATCAAGTTTCTTTGCAATCGTGTTTTTCGGCATGGCTCCAAGCATCTGATCAACAACCTGGCCGTTTTTGAAGATGAGCAGGGAAGGTATGCTTCTGATACCGTACTGGGCAGCAATTTTCGGGTTCTCGTCTACATTGAGTTTTGCAATGACAGCCTTGCCTGCATAGTCGCCAGCAAGCTCTTCGATAACAGGGCCAAGCATCATACACGGGCCACACCAAGCCGCCCAGAAATCAACCAGAGCGACTTTATCTGAATCAAGAATCTCAGCCTTGAAATTCAGGTCTGTTGCCGCAAGATATTTTTCACTCATTGTTTTTTGTTCCAGTTTAAGATTAACAAAAGCCTCAACTTTGTAAATTAATTTAACTTCAGGAAATATATCGGCACTAACCTTGAAAGACTCTGAAGTTACGCTTAAAAAACTCTTAAAAAAAAATAAGCGGGGGCAAATGGCTACTTAAAAGTCCATATTTTTGCTGGTAAATCAGGCTCAGAATGGGATGATCGATATAATGACAAGAATCCCGGCGTTGGTACCGGGATAACAGGCATCGTTGTTGAAGAAATATCAGCCGATATGCTCATCAAGTTTCTTGGCGATCATGTTTTTTGGCATAGCTCCAAGCATCTGGTCAACAACCTGTCCGTTTTTGAAGACAAGCATTGAAGGAATGCTTCTGATGCCATACTGTGCTGCTGTATTGGGGTTCTCGTCAACATTAAGTTTTGCAATGACAGCCTTTCCTGCATAGTCACCCGCAAGCTCTTCGATAACAGGGCCAAGCATCATACATGGACCACACCAGGCTGCCCAGAAATCAACCAGCGCAACTTTATCTGAATCAAGAATCTCAGCCTTGAAATTCAGGTCTGTTGCCACAAGATATTTTCCACTCATTGTTTTTTTATACCCTTTTAAATTAATAATTGCCTCAGCTTTACAGTAAATCAGTGAAGAAAGTAATAAAAAATTATCAATAAATCAGGCTAACCGGAAATACGCACATTATCGGGGCCAAGAATATCCTCAAGCATCTCAATAGTGCTCTCACCTGCATCTATCGGGGTGCTACGGGCAAAGATGCTGATTGTTTCAATATTATCTCCCGACAGCGCTTTTACCTCAAACTCAACCGGTGTCCCACCCTTGTGCGACTCAAATATCTTTTTAACCCTGCCAAGTCTTTCCATCTGCATCTGATCATCTGCATCTACTTTCAGGATTATTTTTTTCACAAGAGCGTTTCTTACTTTTTTTATCGGAATGACCTCACGGACAAGCAGCTTGAGCATTCCTCCGCTCACCTCCCCTTCGGCAACCAGCATCAGCACCTCTTCAGGCTTTATCAGATGACCGTACTGCTCATAAAGACTGGCAAAAACGGTAAAATCTGCCTTACCCGTAAAATCCTCAATAGAGCCAAAAAGCATCTGTTTTCCTTTCCGGTCCTGATAGGGTTTCACCGATACAACAAGACCGATCACCTTGTACTGTTTTGCCGCAACAACCTCTTTTGCATGAAGCTGAAGCGTCGCAAAAGCCTGCCAGTCGCGACGGTAAGGTGAAAGCGGATGATGGCTCAGATAAAACCCGACCAGTTTCTTTTCATGCAAAAGTTTTTCGGCTTCCGCCATCATCTCAGCTTGATCCATATCGGGATAGTGCTCTTCCTCAAGCAACGCACCTTCTTCAGCCGTAAAAAAGCCACACTGTCCCAGCGTCACCGAACGGTTCTGCATCTGCCCGAATTTAAACGCCTTGTCAACATTGGCAAGAAGCCGGGCGCGATGCAAATCAAGCTCATCAAATGCCCCCGAAAGAATCAGGCATTCAAGCGCCTTGCGGTTCATGACTCTCAAGTCGACCGATGCCGCCAGATCAAAGAGGTTAACAAAGTCACGCTTTCTGCGGAGCCTTGAGGTAACAACCGCTCTTGCTGCCGCACCAACCTGCTTTATCGCACTCAGCCCCACGCGGATATGCGAACGACCCCCTGAATCCTCCACCGAAAAAAGAGCATCACTTTTATTGATTGATGGGGGTAAAGTCGATATTCCGAAACTTTTAGCCTCATCGGTCAAATGTTTCATCCGTTCAATATCGCCTATTTCACTGTTCAGGACAGCCGTCACAAACTCAATCGTGTAATGAGCTTTAAGGTACCCTGTCCAGTATGCAAGAACCCCATAGGCGGCCGAATGGCTTTTGTTGAATCCGTAACCGGCAAACTCGGCCATAAGCTCAAAAACCCGAGTGGCAAGCGTATCGTGCACCCCCTGCTGGATGGCTCCCTGAACAAAATCAGCTTTGTACTTCTCCATAATTTCAGGCTTCTTTTTGCCCATAGCCTTGCGCAGATTATCCGCCTTGGCAAGAGAGAATCCGCCCATCACCTGTGAAATCTGCATCACCTGTTCCTGATAGACAATAACGCCGTATGTCTCTTTCAAAATCGTCTCAAGCATGGGGTGCATGTAATCGATTGCTTCACGGCCATGCTTGCGATCGACAAAAAGATCCACAGCATTGCGCTTTTCATCAATACGGGCATTGAGAGCACCAGGACGATAAAGGGCACTCATGGCTATGATATCGCCAATCTGGGTAGGCTGAAGCCGGGTCATATAGCTCTGCATCCCGGACGACTCAAACTGGAAAATACCGGCCATCTTACCCTCCTGAAAAATCTTGAAGGTTTTCCGGTCGTTCATAGGAACTTTTTCAAGCTCGATATCAAGATTGTGCCGCCGCTTGATCATTTTGAGGGTTTCATCAATAACGGCAAGGGTTTCAAGGCCGAGATAGTCAATCTTCAACAGTCCTGAAGTTTCGATCCAGTTCTTGTCGAACTGGGTAACAACCTGCTTCTCCTCGCTGCCGTCAGAAGCCTTTCCCCTGACATGATCCGGTTCATCAAGATCAAACTCATCGGCAAACTTGCGTTCCTCCGTCTCAATTTTGTTAGAGACATAGAGCGGAACCTGCTCCTCAAGCCGACCGTCAGTAATCACAACAGCACCCGCATGCATAGAAACGTTCCGCGCCCTCCCCTCAAGAGCACGGGCATAGCGAATCAACTCCTGAAGCTCCGGCGTACTGTCGGCAAACTGCTGCATCTCCTTTGCTTCGCTCAACGCCTTTTCAAGCGTTATGCCTGGCTTGACGGGAACCAGTTTTGCCAATTTGTCGACCAGTGGAAGCGGAACCTCAAGCACTCTTCCGGCATCACGAATCGCCGCCTTGGCAGCAAACGTACCAATCGCAATAACCTTTGCAACGCTTTCCGTTCCATATTTTTCAACCGTATACTCAAGAACTTTCTGCTTGCCGACAGGGGTAAAGTCGATATCGATATCCGGCATCGAGGAGCGTTCAGGATTTAAAAACCGCTCAAACAGCAGCTTGTATTTTAACGGGTCGATCCGGGTTATACCGGTCAAATAGGCGACAATGCTCCCGGCTGCTGATCCCCTGCCCGGCCCAACCGAATAGCCGAGACGCCTCGATGCTGCTATCAAATCGCTGACAATGAGAAAATAGGAGCTGAACCCCATCTTTTCGATCACTCCAAGCTCCAGCTCTATTCTCGACTTGATATCCTCCTCAGTGATTCCATCAGCCTCAGCATCAGCATACTTCTCCTTTACCCCCTCCCAGGTCAGGTGATGGAGATAGGCAAACTCGCTCGTAAACCCTGCAGGAAGCGGGAAATGGGGCAGAATAGGCTCTTTGTTGCTGAAACTGAATGAACATTTTTCGGCAATCAGCACTGTATTGCTCAGCTCCCGATGTTCATCACTGAACAGGGCGCTCATCTCCTCAGACGACTTCAGATAATGGTCGCTTCCTGGAAGTGCGAGCAGATGCGGATTGGAAAGTTTTTCCTTGGTCCGGTTGGCCACCATTGCCCTGTAGCAGCCAGAATCCTTTCTTTCAAGATAGTGGACATTATTAGTGGCAACCAGTTCAATTGAAAATTTTTCAGCCAGGGCGATGGTCTGCTCATTAAGCTTTTCATCGAAAGGGGTGTCATGGCGCTGCAGTTCAAGGTAGAAGTTTTCTCCAAAAATTTCCTGATAGTAAGCAGCAAACGTTTCAGCCTCATCAACAGCCCCGGCCAGAAGCGCCCGGCCTACCCTGCCCGAAGAATAACCGGAAAGGCATATAAGGCCATCATGGCAGCTCTCAAGCAGACGACTCTCGATATGCGGCATACCATTGACAAACCCCTCCTTGGCCGCCCTTGAGAGCAAAATGCAGAGATTCCTGTATCCAGCATCATTCTGAACAAGAAGCACCAGCGAAGGAGAGACAGGAATGCGACTATTCTGGTGCGAATCGGTTTCAAGCAGCAACAGTTCACTGCCGATAATAAGCTTGATACCGGCATTTTTCGCCTCACTGAACAGCTCCGGCATATTGAACATTGCGCAATAATCCGTAACCGCAATACTCTTCATGCCAAACTTAATCGCAGCAGAAAAAATCTCCTCCGGAAAAATCGGACTGCTCTGCATCGAATAATGCGTATGAGCATGTAAATGTATAAAATCCATATCGATAACGACCTTTCATCCTTTAATGGCAGCAGGATTTCGTAAAAATCCCGTTTTTCAAGCACTGTGTATTCTTAGGAAAAATTCTTAAAAGTCAAGATAATGAAAGGATCATGTGACATCTTATAAACATCAAAAAAAAGCCGGCAACAACTCAGGGAATAGTGAGATTATCAAAGTTACTCATGGAAATATTTCACTCAATCAGCCATAGCCCGCTCTACCGTCTCCGTTCGACCATCATGGCCCAAACCGGATCGTGGCCAGTCACTGCCAAACACTCTTAACGTTCATCTGCCAGAGAGGTAAGATATCGGTGCGTATAGAGTTTGTCGACTTTTGAGAGTTCGCTCAACTGGTCAAAGAAAATTATCGGTATCCCGTATTGCTGACGAATCCGCTCGATCATTGAGATCCACAAATGCGCAGTCATCTCGGCATCTGCCAGCGCGCGGTGAAACGCTCCAGTCTCAGGAATACCCACATGTGACACCAGTGTCTGCAACTTATGGTTCGGAGAATCCTGATAAATCCTTCTCGACACAAGCAGAGAGCAACAGCAAGCGCCTTCATAAGCCCGTTTTGCCCGTTTCAGCTCGAAATCCAGAAAGCGCTTGTCGAATGCCACATTGTGCGCGACAATATTATGACCTGCTATAAACTCCGAAAATTCAGCCATCACCTCTTCACAGCATGGCTCGCCTTTCAGCATCTCATTGGTAATACCGGTATACCCCTCGATAAACCGGCTGATCCGGAAACCGGGATTCATCAGCTTTTGAAAGCGGTCTACAATCACCCCATGTTCAACAAGCACCGCACCGATCTCGATAGCCCGATCACCATACTCCGGAGACAAGCCAGTCGTCTCAAAATCCAGAACCACCACACTGTTTGCCAACGTCCGCTGCATTAAAGAAATATCAATTATCATTACACCCGCCTCCGGCTGATGTCAAAAAACCATATCATGCAGGCCTCTGCATTTGGAAACAACAATGTCGCCAAAACAAGAGAGTCTACAAACAAGATCGTAAGTTTATGACGTTTCCCCCCGGGTTTTTGTCAGCAGATCATCAACGAAGGAAGGTTGAACGGTGGTTACAGAAAACGAACCAGAATAAAAAGAGCAAGCATGGTAAACGCTATGGCAATTTTTACGGCTGAACCGACAAGAAGCCCGATCCAGGTGCCGATTGCCGCAAACCCCGCATCCTTGAGATCCCGACGCGCAACCAGTTCACCAAAAAAAGCTCCAAAAAAAGGTCCGGCAACGATGCCGGGAATTCCGAAAAACAGTCCGCACACAGCTCCAATTGCCGCACCAATGATCGCATATCGGCCTGCGCCGAATTTTTTTGCGCCAAGTACTCCGGCGAGCAAATCAATCAGCCACGCAAACAGCGCAAGCAGCGCGAGGAAAGTTATTGTCTTCCATCCGACATAAACAAAATGCTCGGCCCACGCAGCAACCACAAGCCCTGAAAAAATCATGGCAATACCCGGCAAAGCGGGTAACACCAGCCCGGCAAAACCGACTATAACAAGGATTGCAGCGACAATCCACAGCAACAGGGTCATCTCCATAAGATTAAAACAGGAATAAGGGATTCTCGCTTCTTTCCGTGATATTAGTCAATTATTGTATACTGCGTTAAATTCCGGATTGCAGGGTTAACAAGGGTAAAGAGCGAAAGACTTCCATCGTTCATGAACGGTTACCTATAAATGTGCAACAAAATCCTTGATCCCAATGCATAATAATCATGAAGACAACATCGAGGCCGTAACAAAAATGGCACTGCAGTTCCTCGCTGAAGCGATCGGGCAATGCCCGGCCGGATTGGAAAGCAGCACAAACAGGGATATCGTTTTTGCGGTACTCGGCTTCCAGTACGGTGCCGTGCAAAGCGCCGCCTACGTTGCCGGTCTCGGCGAGGATGCCTCTGCCGGCATCACAGCAGATGTCCTCGGCAGAATCAACGGCATGGACAAGGATAGCCTATCGAAATTCCTTGCCCTGATGCCGATGCTTGCAAAAAAAGAGTATCCCCCTATCGGTATCGGAGGTAAAGCAATTATCAGTTTTTACAATTCAACCACTGAAGAGGAGAACTTGGCGACGGCCGGTTCGCTGCGGGAAATCCTCCGCCAGATCGGGTGAAGCGTAAATCGTTGCGCTTCGCTTCGTTCGCTGTGCTCAACTCACAGGAAGACTCTCTCCTCCAGGATTGCTCCCATGCCAGGCGCATAAGAACAAAGCCCCGCGTTTTCGTGCGGGGCTTTATCAATCGGACAGGTACCTGATAAAAAAAATGGCGGGCGTAAAGTCTCAGTTTGCCGATTGCAGCGCTGCTATCCGCGATTCAAGGGGCGGATGGCTGCTGAACAGCGCCATCATACCACCACCCGCAATCCCGCTGGCCGCCATCTCCTTCGGCAATTGGCCAGCCTCGAGGTTCCCCAACGCACGCAGGGCGTCAATCATCGGACGTCTGTCACCCAACAGCTTAGCAGCTCCTGCATCCGCCCGGTATTCACGCTTGCGTGAAAAGAACATGACGACGATGCTGGCAAGAATACCGAACACAATTTCACATGCAATGCTGCTGATCCAATAGCCGATGCCCGGGCCGCTCGATTCCTCGTCGTCCCTGCGAAGAAAGCTATCCACCGCGTAAGCAGCGACTCGCGACAGAAAGATCACGAAGGTATTGAGCACACCCTGGATCAGAGTCAGGGTCACCATATCGCCGTTATCGATGTGGGCGACCTCATGAGCCAACACCGCCTCCACCTGTTTTCGATCCATGCTTTGCAACAGTCCGGTCGAGACGGCCACGAGCGATCTTGATTTGCTGGGGCCGGTGGCAAAAGCATTGGGGGCTCCGTCGTAGATGGCTACCTCTGGCATCGAAAAACCGGCTTTAGTCGAAAGTCTTCTCACGGTCTCCACAAGCCAAGCCTCTTCCTGATTGGAGGGCTGCTTGATAACCTTTGCACCGGTACTCCATTTCGCCATGGTTTTGGACATCAACAGCGAAATAAAAGAGCCTCCAAAGCCAATAAGGGCTGCAAATGCCAGCAGCATGCCCATATTTAATCCATTGCCGGTCAAAAAGCGGTCGACACCCAGAATACGGGCACTGATCGACAGCACCAGCATCACCGCAAAGTTGGTCAATAAAAAAAGAACCACCCGTTTCATCCAAATCCTCCTGCGTATAATTGTTTTTGATCCGTTATAAATGACAGGGCACGGTGCTTTACCATTAATATTCACCCCGATCTCTTTGGATAATATATAAAATCAGCGCTTTTCATAAATTGTTTTAGCTTCAGCATCTCCCATAATACAGACAACGAACCGTTCGGTAACTCTGGCTTGATTTCCGGAAACGATATCCCATCCCGAAGTATTCCATTTTAAACGATTACCCACGCAAGTAACCCAAGTACGCCAACACCTGCCAAAGCAACAGCGGTGCTACTTCCATCATTGCTGACGGAAAAGAAATCTGGAGGCAGTAAAAAATTTCCATCTGGTGTCGCAGCAATGGTCCATGTATGGTCAGTGAATTGTAGCAATTCAACGTTGATTCTGCTACTGCCTGGAATCTGAGACCGCTATTTCCTTCAAGGCTTTGCCGTTTCCGTTATACCGCGCACCATTAACAGGGCGGCCGGCCAAAATATCGTAGTAAAGCGATTCGTAACTTTTTACCATGCCCTCCGATAAAAAGCGGCGTTCGAACTCCTCCCTGCATGTTTTTCTGGAAATACGATCAATCCCCCGTATGGCCTTGATAAAGTCAAGCTTGTTCTCACAAACAAATCCTGTTTTGCCGTCGGTGATGATTTCGGGAGCTGATCCGCATTTTCTCACAATCACCGGAGTACCGCAGGCAAGTGCTTCTATCATGACCAATCCGAAGGGTTCGGGCCAATCTATGGTGTTCAGGAGTGCTTTTGCATTTTTTAACAGCTCCACCTTTTGACGGTCGTCAACCTCTCCGACATAGTCAATAAGCGGATGATCGAGCAGAGGTTTTATCTTGTTTTCAAAAAAGGCCTTGTCTGCCGGATCTATCTTGGCGGCAATTTTCAGGGGCACATGGCATGCTTTGGCAAGCCGAATAGCCTCGTCAGGTTTTTTTTCTTCTGAAAATCGTCCGAGAAAGAGGAAGTAATCGCCCGGTTGGTCGTTATACTCAAAACAGGATGCGGGATAGCCGTGATAAACAGTTTTTATCCAGTTAATATCTTGCACGGGTTCTCTCTGGGCATCACTGATTGATACATAGGGGATATCGCTGTAACAACGCAACATTTTGCAATGATCGCTGATATCAAGCCGGCCGTGCATGGTCAGGACAGTGGGGACACTTGATTTATAAGCAAAAGGCAGTGTCATGTATTCGAGATGAGAGTGAATGATGTCAAACTCACTGACCATTTTTTCATAGACCTGGCTGAGCATCATCATGGTCATCATGAACGGTGAATGTGCTTTCCGTCCGAGACGGAGACTTTCTCTGACCGGCGCAACAAGCCTGGCCGTGGTCAGTGAATCACCAGAAGCGAAGAGAGTGACTTGATGGCCCTGCTCAACAAGCCCTTCCGTCAGATAGTACACAACCCTTTCAGTACCTCCATACTTTTTAGGCGGCACCCTCTCGATCAGCGGTGCGATTTGTGCAATCCTCAATTTTTTGGTCATTTTCTCTTTCCTTTAGTGTTTCGAAGCACAGTAGGGCAACTCATATCTCTGGTTTGTCAATATTTTATAGGTTTTCTGGTACAGACTCAGTGGAAGCGACAGCTCTTCCTCTGAGCGGATAAGCACTGAAACCCTGTCATGGCAGACTAGAACTTCAACGGTTCTTGCTCTCCACTGCACGCTAAACGAAAGGCTATCCCATTTTTTTGGCAGCCACGGTTTCAGAACAATCCTGTCGGACTTTATTGAAAACCCTCCAAAGCCATAAATCACGGTCTGCCATGTACCGCCCACGGCGGCTGCATGAATCCCGAGCGCCGTATTTTCATGCAGGTTCTCCAGATCAAAGAGTGCCGTTTTCATAAAATATTTGTATGCCCTTGTGCGCCTGCCGGCAGAAAGCCCTATCATGGCATGAATACAGTGGCTCAGTGACGATGCGTGCGCGGTGCGTTTTTCATAAAAATCGAAATTGGCTTTTTTTTCTTCATCACTGAATGCATGAGGGAAAAGCATCATCATGATGAGAACGTCAGCCTGCTTAATAAGGCGCGTCGACTGGATATTGGAGTAATCAATGCCACTGGGCAGAATTGGATGACCCTTGAGGTCAAATCCCTCGATGAGATCATCCTTCAGGGAGAAGTAACCGTCAAACTGTTCAAACACTCTGGTCTGGGGATCGTAGGAGAGACGAAGTTTATTGCTGATGAGCAGCCAAAAATCGACCTCCTCTTTTTCGAGCTTTATTCGGGAGGCAAGAGCGTCCATAATGTCATGATGGTTCCGGCCCATGTACTTGAAAAGCGTCACGGCAAGCTTGAGATGCCACTTAACCAAAAAATTTGTATAGGCATTATTGTTGACATGCTCATGAAACTCATCGGGTCCGATGACGCAACGAATTTCATAATACCCTCCCTGTTCAACCACCCGCGACGCCCAGAATTTCGCCGTCAGAAAAACCATTTCAAGACCGTAGTCTACCAGAAAACTCTCGTCGCCAGTGACGCGAAAATACCTTTCAACACCATAGATTACATCAGAAACAATATGATCCTCTTCGATACCGGTGTAGATCAATCGTATAGTTCGCTCAAGCTTTGAAGCAAATCTTGGTGTAACATCCTCTCCTGTTATTGCCGACTCCCAAGCATATTTTGCTCCTTTATACCCCATTTTCAGAGCATTTTTCTTTGCACCGTCGAGAGTCTGGTAACGGTACAAAAGTATATTCCGGGCAATATCCGGAAAATTGTAGATAAAGAACGGCAGGATAAAGATATCGGTATCCCAGAAAACATGGCCCATATACCCCTCAGAACTAAGGAATTTAGCGCCAATACCTGCTGGACGGACAGGCCCATTGATCAGTAACTGATAGATATTGTAGCGCAAGGCATGTTGAGCCTTGTCATCACCCTTGATAACAATATCTGCCTGTTTCCATTTTTTTTCCCAGAGGTCAAGATGAGCAGCTATTTCAGCATTCGCTCCACTGCGAACAAAAGATTTCAGTTTGCAGATTGTACCCTGGAACATCTTTTGAGGCTCAATTTCCCTGCTTGTAGCAACAACAACCAGTTTTTCAAAAACGTAGCACTCCCCCTCCCGACCATCAAGAGAAATTTCACTGGTAAACTTCTCTCCATAAATTCTTGGCTCCCATTTTTGCTTATGAAATAATGGCGAAACAAGCTTCCAGGAAACTGCTTCCGAAATCCGTACACCCTGTTCCCGTGTTTTCATTTCGAGGTACATAAAAGCCCGGCCGCGTTCTATCTTTTCAAGTTGCAGATGCTTGAACATTTCGCGGGGGAAATAGCCTCTGTTGCAAATCTCTCCGTTCAGGCCACTGATAACCCTGATCGGACCGCAAAAATTCCTGGGGGTGACCTTTACCATCATATACCCCAGATGCACATTGTGCATAAAAACAAGGCGTATCGTTTCAAGGGTGAGAATCTTTCCGGAAGGATCCTGAAAGGTCGTGATACGGTGCAGGGTACCTTTTTTTATATCAAGGATCTGCTCATGGCTGAGCACCCTGCAGGTTGACATACAAAATTTATAACCCCCGCTCCATAGCGACACATCAGTCCACAGAGGGCATTTAACCAGCTCTTCAACATCGGCTTCGGATTTATCGTAAATTCCGCTCAAGTACATACCAGCGGTATTGCCGGGAGGCAACTCCTCAAGACTTCCCCTGATATTGAGATAACCGTTTCCGATGGTCAAGAGAGTCTCATTGACCTGGATGCTGTTTTCAGTATTGCATAAATCCTTTTGCATCAGCGACTTCATTTCCGGCGAACTGAAGCCCCTATGCCTGTGACGGATTTTTTTACATAAACCATCCAGCCTCAGCAACCACTCTTCCGATGAAAGCCGAAGCAATGCCTCTGTCGCAGATGCGTTATCGACACCCTCTTGTACATATCGATCTTTCATAACAATCCTCCATGCTCCTTATCGCTGATGCTGATACACTCTCGCCATAAAACACAAAGGTCACTTCTTTAATGTATGTATTTTACTGTAATTTAATCAATCACTTCACACAGAAATTATTACCAATAACGCCATCTCATATAAATTTATGGTTTAAGCGTAAACGCTCAAACTTTATCGTGAATTTTACAGCTACGTTATATGGCAGTAACACTTTTTTTCTTATTATTTAATAACATGCCATCCGGCCCACATTCAATGCAGTAATCAAGATCATTTTGGAGCAAAACACCTATAATCAATGCCCGGTCTGCGGCTATCCCCTAACTGTGCAGAGTGCGGTATGCCCCCGATGCGGAAACGATATTCTTGAAGACATATCCTCTCTTGACCAGCAGTCACAGGAGTTTCACCATCAAAACATAGAGGGGAAAAAAGCCGACTGGTATACCCGTTGTCTTACTGAAAAGCTTAATTTCAGTACAAACGATTCTGAGGCATCTTCAATAGAACACGGGCCTCAGTTACTGGCACCACAAGCAGTCAACCGTACTGATGAGCTTGAGTACCTTCGCCGCATTTCCAGAGCTGAACTCATTGTGGATAGCGCTGCAAGAAAAAAGTGGTGGAATACCATGACCGCTGACTGGAAAGAAGTTGTAAAAGCAACCCTGAAAATTTCCAAAGCTCCGTCTGACCAGGAGCTGCTTGACTTTCTGGAAACGACTCACCTGAGGTGTGATAACCGTAGAATTCATAACCTTTTGCCTGTCAGAGTCCTTGAAAATCTCCAGCAGTTGCGTTGCGATGAATCACCTGTTGAAAATCTCGAACCACTTCAGCATCTCGTAAAGCTGCGGCGTCTCTATGCTTTTGACTGTGATTTTTCATCACTTGAACCGCTTCGCAACCTTATAGGGCTAAAGCTCCTCTGGATCTCAAGTACCAAGGTCCGCTCACTTGAGCCGATCAGCAACATGCTCAATCTTGGAGAGCTCTACTGCTCGGAAACCGTCATCAATGACCTCTCTCCACTCAAAAAGCTTGTCAATCTTGAAAAACTCAGTTGCTACAAAACCGGTATTTCATCACTTGAGCCGCTTGCAAACCTCGAAAATCTTATTGAGCTTGGCATCGACAGTTCCAACGTTATTGACTTAACACCGCTTTCAGGTATCAGAAGTCTCGAATATCTCCGCTGCAACAAAACGGGTATCAAAAGCATCGAAGCATTGAGGGATCTTTCTGATCTGCGGGAATTGAGCCTGGCAAACACGCCCCTTGTCAATATTGATCCTCTTGAAGAACTTGCGAACCTTGAAGAGCTTGATCTGTCAAACACTTCGGTTGCCTCCATCGGCCCCATCATGCATCTTCAGAATCTTGAAAAAGTAGAACTTTCGGCCGGCAGAATTCCTGATAAAGAGCTTGAACGCTTCATTGAGCTTCATCCGCATTGCGAAGTACTCCTGAAGCCATAGGCAAGCTCGAACGCTTGCAGGAAGAGGCTTCAGGGCAGGTGTTGCTGTGCCGCCCCGTGGAGGTGCATCACGGGGCGGTTAACAGAAAGAGGGTGCTATCCTATGGTCATCATGGTCTCGCCCATTCCTATGGTGTCGCCTTTAGCTACCGTAATGGAGAGTATTGTTCCAGGACAAGGCGCTTTGATTGAGTATTCCATTTTCATGGCTTCTATGATCGCCACCTCTTGACCCTCCTTGACCTCTTCCCCAACTTTTACTGCGATGGATACGACATGGCCGGGCATGGCTGCAGGGACCGGTGTGCC
>CAIPKT010000029.1 GCA_903865705.1 uncultured Chlorobiaceae bacterium | reverse complement strand
GTATCAAAAATTTTAGTTTTTTGTTAATGGCTGTATCTGGTTTTTTTTGCTAATAAAAAAAAGCGTTCTGGAAATTGCCATGCGGGTAACCGATAAAGTAGAGTTAAAGGGATATATGAGTGAAACAGTATTGGTGACCGGGTCAACCGGTTTTATTGGTACGCGACTGTTGCGCCGTCTTGCTGAAGAGGGTGAGCGGGTGAGGGTATTTCTTCGCCCCGAAAGTAATGGTGATGCGTTGCCAAAAGGGGTTGAGGTTGTGCGGGGCCGTTTTGACGATGTGGATGCTTTGGCCGGTGCGGTGCGTGGTGTTGACCGCATTGTGCACTTGGCGGGAGTAACGAAAGCACTTGACGAGGCAGGATATGATGCGGGCAATGTGATGCCGGTTCGGAATCTGCTTGCGGCGGTAAGGGAGCATAACCCCGGGCTGAAGCGGTTTGTGCTTGTTTCGTCACTGACTGTTGCCGGCCCGGCTTCGGAAGGTTTGCGCGGGGTCAGCGAGCACGACAGTCCTGCACCGGTAAGCGCATACGGGCGGAGCAAGTTGCGTGCGGAAGCGCTTTGCATGGAGTGTTCGTCTGCTATTCCCGTTACCATTGTGCGCCCTCCTGCGGTCTACGGGCCGGGTGACCGTGATGTCTTGCAGGTTTTTCAGATGCTTGCCAAGGGGGTGCTGGTATCGGCGGGCAGTGTGGCCAGGCAGCGGTTCAGCATGATTTATGTTGACGATCTTGTTCGCGGGATGATGATGGCGGCTCGTTCGGATAGGGCTGCAGGAAGTATTTATTATATCACGTCCCCTCGCTCATACTCATGGAATGAGCTGATTGCGGCGGTGCAACCGGTGTTCGGCTTGACGAAGGTGTACAAGCTTTCGCTGCCGAGGCCTCTTGTTTTTTTAGTCGGTATGGTCATTGGTGCGGCCGGTTCGTTACGGGGAACCGTTCCGCTCATCAACCGTGACAAGGCCAACGAGTTGGTTCAGGATTATTGGGTCTGTTCGCCCGGCAAGGCTGAGCTGGATCTCGGCTTTACTGCCGGAACAACTCTTGAGGCAGGAGTTGCAAAAACGATTTCCTGGTACCGGAGCAAGGGGTGGCTGTGAAGAGGGGCCCGTTTACCCAAGAAGTTTCTGCATGAGCCGCAGGAGCAGATATTTTTCGTCAGGGTAGGGGAGCAGCCCTTTCAGTGCGGCATCGGTCTCCCTCAAGGCACCGATTGCTCGTTCGGCATCCTGGAGTGAAAATGAGCGGGTGTAAGCAAGATAGTTTTTGACAAAGTACTCCTGTTTACCATACATGCCGAGTATTTTGGCAATTTCGGGCAAAGGCAACTGTTGTACCTCGGGCAGGGAGAGTTTCCAGAGGCGGATATAAAAGGTGGTCAGGAAGCGGACGATGTTGCCGAGCCCTTCTTTTTGCCCCTCCTGATCCATGATCATGAGCGATATGCCGCTGCAAAGCCTCAGGCTTCGTTCCGCCAGGGCTTTTTCGAGTTCAAAGACGTTGTAGCTGCGCGATATGCCGACGCAGTCCAAAACATCGGGTGCAGTGATGCGTTTTTCAGGGCCTCTGGCCGAGGCGTACAAGATGATTTTTTCAATTTCCTGACACATTTCCCGGGCCGATGGCTGGATATAGGCGCTAAAGGCTTTAAGGGCATCGGGTTCAAAGGTCCATCCGGAGGCTTTAGCCCTGCTTGCCGCAAAGAGCTCAGGAGTTTTGATGGCCGGAAAATCGTGACGGTATTTTTTTAGAGTGCTGAAGGGAGGTTTTTCAATCTCTTTTTTATCGATCTGGTCGGCATCGAGCACCAGAACGGTAAACTCTGCCGGACTGTGGATGTAGAGGTTGAATTTTTCTTCATGCTGTTTCTGCAGTTCCCGGGTTGTTGGCTTTTTGATTTTTTCAAACTGCCGGACAATAATAAGCTGCTTTGGAGTGAACATCGGGTATTCGGAGGCCTTTGATACCAGTTCACCCGGCGTGATATCGGGGCCGTAAAGGACGGTGGTGTTGCAGGCAGCATCGCTTTCGGAAGGAAAAATTGCCGATTTGATCATCTCTGCAAACTCTTCCTTGAGGTAGCTTTCGGGGCCGTGAAAGAGGTAAACGGGAGCAATGGTTCCGGCAAGAATATTTTTTTTCAGTGCATCCATGTGTCTTTTGGGGGATTGTCCCGGTAATCACGGGGCGCACCGGAGCGCGCCCTGAAGCGTTTAAGGTAAAAAGGAAAAGTTTAGAAGGGCAGGTCGTCCTTGTCGTTTTCGAGCAGTGCTCCTGATGGCGGCACGGGTGGCAATTGATGGTCAGAGGTACCCTGATGGCGCTCGTAATTCTGTGAACTGCCTTCATTGCCCTGTCCTGATGGCTTTCCATCAAGCATTTGCATTTCACTGATCACAATTTCTGTGGTGTACTGCTTGACGCCCTCTTTTTCCCAGGTACGGGTCTGCAGTTTTCCCTCAACGTAGACTTGCGATCCCTTGTGCAGATACTCTTTGCATATTTCTCCCAGTCGTCCCCATGCGATGATTCTGTGCCACTCCGTTTTCTCCTGAAGTTCGCCTTGCTGATTTTTGAACTTTTCGCTTGTCGCAAGGGTGAAATTCACGACGGTCGTTGAACCCGCCTGCCGGCTCTCCGGTTCTCCACCGAGTCTGCCGATAAGCATTACTTTATTAAGTCCTCTTGCCATAGATAGTTGGATGGTTTGTTAAAAAAGAACTTTCGGGAATGCATTTCCCCCGCAT
>CAIPKT010000028.1 GCA_903865705.1 uncultured Chlorobiaceae bacterium | reverse complement strand
TCCGGGTATGGTTCTTGTTGACCAGGGAAGACTTTATGCGTCATGCCATGATGGCTGGCTTGAGCTTTTGTCGCTGCAGCTTGAAGGTCGCAAACCGATGGAAGCGACTGAATTTCTCAAAGGCTTCCGCAGTGATGCCGGGCCTTTGCTTTTTGTGTAGCGAGTCGGCCATGTCACACAGTCGTATTAATTGATTATATTCGCTCACCTTGAATTTTTATCAGAATCAAACGCTTTTTTTATGGCATTGTCCAGTACAGAAGTTAACCGTATCCGGAACTTCTGCATTATAGCACATATCGATCACGGAAAATCAACACTGGCTGACCGTCTGCTGGAAATAACAAACACGCTTGACCGCACCCAAATGGCTTCCGCACAGGTCCTGGATGACATGGATTTGGAGAGGGAACGTGGCATTACCATCAAAAGTCATGCTATCCAGATGAAATACACGGCGGCAGATGGCTTGGAGTATACACTCAATCTTATTGATACTCCCGGTCATGTCGATTTCAGTTATGAAGTTTCACGTTCTCTTGCTGCCTGTGAAGGGGCTCTCCTTATTGTTGATGCCACCCAGGGAGTAGAGGCCCAGACTATCGCCAATCTCTATTTAGCCCTCGATGCAGGGCTTGATATTATTCCGGTTATCAATAAAATTGATCTTCCCTCATCAGACGTCGAGGGGGTTGCCCGTCAGATCATGGATCTTATCGGCATCCAGCGTGAGGAAATCATCCAGGTTTCAGCCAAAGCCGGCATCGGGGTGGATAAACTCATTGAGGCTATTGTTCAGCGGATTCCTGCTCCCGCCGACAACAATCATCTCCCTTTGCGGGCGTTGATTTTTGATTCGGTCTTCGATGCTTATCGAGGTGCAGTGATTTATCTTCGAATTGTGGAGGGATCGCTTAAAAAGGGTGACAGGGTCAAATTTTTTACCAGCAACAAGATTTTTCTTGCGGACGAAATCGGTACCATGAGTATGAAGCGGCAACCGAAATCTTCGCTTGAATCCGGAGATGTCGGCTATCTGATTTGCTCCATCAAGGATGTCAAGGATGCCAAGGTAGGCGATACGGTCACCCTTGCCGATAATCCAGCACACGAGCGTCTTGCGGGCTACAAGGAGGTCAAGCCGATGGTGTTCAGCGGCCTCTATCCGATTAATTCGAATGAATTTGAAGATCTTCGTGAGTCGCTCGAAAAGCTTGCACTGAACGATGCATCGCTTGTCTATACCCCCGAAACATCCGTTGCCCTTGGTTTTGGTTTCAGATGTGGTTTCCTCGGCCTTCTTCACATGGAAATCATTCAGGAGCGTCTTGAGCGGGAATACGATGTCAATATCATTACCACGGTTCCGAATGTCGAGTACCGCGTTGTGATGACTAACGACGAGGTTGTTATTGTCGATAATCCTTCCAAGATGCCCGAGACGGGACGTTTGAGCCTGGTTGAAGAGCCTTATGTCACCATGCAGATCATTACGCGTTCCGACTATATCGGCAACATTATGAAACTGGGCATGGAACGTCGTGGCGAGTACAAGAATACTGATTATCTCGACACCACAAGGGTGATCATGCATTTTGAGTTTCCGTTGGCTGAAATTGTTTTTGATTTTCACGATCGTCTTAAATCCATTTCAAAAGGATATGCATCGATGGATTACGAGTACGTCGGGTACCGTGAATCCGATCTGGTGAAGCTCGATGTGCTGCTGAACGGTGAAACGGTTGATGCACTTTCGATTGTCGTCCATCGCTCAAAAGCTTATGATTGGGGCAAGAAGCTCTGTTTGAAACTGAAAGGGATTATTCCTAAGCAGATGTATGAGGTCGCCATTCAGGCGGCAATAGGCAGCAAGGTGATTTCGCGAGAAACCATTTCAGCGATGCGCAAAAACGTACTTGCCAAATGTTATGGCGGCGATATCAGTCGAAAGCGCAAGCTGCTTGAAAAACAGAAAGAGGGTAAAAAGAGGATGAAACAGGTCGGCAGGGTAGAGGTTCCGCAGGAGGCTTTCCTTGCATTATTAAATATTGACGAATAGGATCAAATCCTTTTCAATTTTTTTTAACGATCAAAATGATACCGAATTGAACATTCAAAAAGGTAAACCCGAAAAAAATCATTCGCGGGAGTGGTTTGAGGCTCTCATTATAGCGGCGATTTTTGCCACTGTTCTTCGTGTGTTTGTTGTTGAGTCCTACCGTATTCCAACCGGATCAATGGAAAGGACATTGCTTGCAGGTGATTTTCTGTTTGTCAATAAATATGTTTATGGGCCAAAAATTCCTTTTACCGAAATTCGTCTGCCGGGAGTCAAAAAGGTTGATCGCGGGGATATCATTGTTTTCAAGTTTCCTAAAGATCGGTCTTTGAATTATATCAAGCGTTGTGTTGCCATCAGTGGAGATACCCTTGAGATTCATGACCAGCAGCTTTGGATCAATAAAAAGCCTTTTCTTTTGCCAGAACACGGACAGTTTATTGGAAGCCGGGTGCCTGCGGGAGAAGCGGATTACATGATCTTTCCGCAGTTTTCAAATTTCAACAAAGACAACTACGGTCCGATACGTATCCCTCGCAATGGAGACGTTGTTCGCCTGACTGCGGCAACCTATCCGCTCTACAGTTCGCTTATTGCCGATGAGGGGCATGACGTAAGTTTGCAGGGCAGGCAGGTTTTTATTGACGGGTCTCCAGCGGAGCAATACACCGTTCATGAAAACTATTACTTTGCTATGGGTGATAACCGCGACAACAGTCTCGACAGTCGTTTCTGGGGATTTTTACCTGAAAAGGATCTTGTCGGGCAGGCAATGATTGTCTACTGGTCATGGGATCCCGATCTTTCGTTGCTTACGAATCCTCTCGGTAAGCTTGGCTCGATCAGATTGGAGCGGTCAGGGTTGGTGGTTCATTGAGAGGAGACGGTGATTAGCAAGAATCTTCTCGCATATATTTTGTGTTGACGATAGACGTTCTTTTGAGCTGAAAAGAAGTTTCTCAAGCTTCGGGCAGGGTATTTCGAGGGTGGTAATGGTAATGGCATCATTGCTTGATTGCCGATTGCTTTCAGGGTTGGCTACGGGAGTGAGTTCAATCTGATTAAGCGTAACTGAGTCAAGCACGAGACCGGATTTCAATGATTTAATGCTGATATTCCAGGTATTGCCGGTTGCACTGCTTACCGATCGGGAAAGGTTCTGTTTGAAATCGGCATTCAGGTAGATATTGATGGATAGGTAGACAAGGATATATCCTGCGGGGAAAAGCATGCCTGGTGAGAGCATGAGCGCTTTCAGCCAGTTTTTGATGAACTTTTTGTGAGGAAATTGGGGCAGCATGTTCACTTTTCTTTTTCCGGAAAGTATCGCCGGAATTGTTCTTTTACTATACGAAATATTTCTCTTTATTGCACAACATGGTAACAAGGTAAACAATAACCAGTTCAGCTCATTAGCTTTTATGCCAGAATATCAACGGCATGTTCCCTATTGTCTCAAGCCGCTCTTCAAGGAAGTTCATGCTGATACCGAAACGCCGGTTTCAGTTTATCTCAAACTGCAGCGCCCTTTTTCATGTCTGCTCGAATCGGTGGAGGGTGAAGAGCTTCTTGCCCGCTTCTCCTATATTGCCATAGACCCGGTTGCTATTTTCAAAGGTTTTGTTGACGGGCCGGCTGATCTTCAAATTCTTGATGAAAAATTCAGTGATCTTCGCAGAATTGCCGATGGGGAGACTAATCTTCGCTTGAAGATTGATAAACTTCTTGCTGCATTTGATACTGAGGAGATACCACGAAAAAAGAACGGCGCCCCCCAGATGATCACCTCCGGTGTCTTTGGCTATTTCGGTTACGATGCCATGCATCTTGTCGAAAACATTCCAAAGCCTGAACTCGCCGATCCGGCAGGAATGCCCGATATTTTTCTGCTTTTCTGCGATACGCTTGTGGTTTTCGACAATATCATGCGCAAGGTTTTCATTGTATCCAATTACCTTGACGAGGCCGACAAGCCGGTGGCGCTCAAAAAAATTGAGTTGATTGCTGAACAGATGTTTCGTCCGCTTCAGCGCGAAGAGATTACTTTCCGGGCCGAACGGCCGGAGCAGGTACTTTCGAACACAACGAGAGATGAGTACCTCGAGAAGGTAGGAAAGGCCAAAGAGTATATTCTGGCTGGAGATATTTTTCAGGTTCAGATTTCACAACGCCTCCGTCGCCCCCTGAATACCCATGCTTTCGATGTTTACCGGATGCTGAGGACCATAAATCCTTCGCCCTATTTGTACTATTTCAACATGTTGGAGTTTGAGATTGTCGGTTCATCGCCAGAACTTTTGGTAAAGGTTGAGCGCGACAGCAAGGGGCGCCGGATGGTAGATACCCGACCTATTGCAGGCACACGGCATCGTGGCCTGAGCTTTGAAGAGGATGAACAGAACGCCCGTGATCTGCTTTCGGATGAAAAAGAGCTTGCGGAGCATTTGATGCTCATCGATTTAAGCCGGAACGATATCGGAAGAATTGCTAAAATCGGTACGGTCGAGACCAATGAGATGATGGTTATTGAAAAATATTCGCATGTGATGCATATTGTAAGTAATGTGCGGGGTGAACTTCGTGATGAACTTGGTACGATGGACGCGTTTTGGTCCTGTTTTCCTGCTGGAACTTTGACTGGCGCGCCTAAGGTTCGTGCGATGGAGATTATTTATGAACTTGAACATGAGAAACGGGGTTTGTATGGCGGTGCGGTTGGATTCCTTGATTTCAAGGGCAATCTCACGACTGCGATTGCAATCCGGACGATGGTGATAGAGGATAACATCATCTATTTTCAGGCTGCCGGAGGCATTGTGGCTGATTCGAAACCTGAGTCAGAATACGAAGAGACCATGAATAAAATGAAGGCAGGATTAACTGCTGTTGAAAATATTGAGGCTTTATCAGAACCATAAAAATAAACCCTTAAAGAACCGATGAACAAGAAACAAGCAATTATGAGATACCTGCTTCTTGTTTTTGCAGGTATAGCCGTAGGTGCAGTTGTATTTTCCAATCTCGAGTTCAATCTTTCGCCCAAGGGATTGTCCATTTCCAACAGGCCTAATTTTGCTGCGGCAACAAACAATATTGAGAATTATCCCATCCAGTCGCTCAAAAGCCTTAATGAGGCATTTGTTCAGATTGCAGAGTCGGCAACGCCTTCTGTGGTGACGATTTTCACTGAAAAGACGGTGAACCGGCGTGTGGTTTCTCCGTTCGACTTTTTTGGCCGATCATTTGACGACTTTTTTGGTCGTCCGTTCAATGGTTTTGATACCCCGCAAAGGACTCCGGGAAATGGACGCAAAGAGGTTCAGCAAGGTATCGGGTCGGGGGTTATCGTCACCAATGACGGATATATACTTACCAATAACCACGTGATTGATGGTGCCGATGTTGTCTATATCCGGACCTTCGATAACAGGAAGATTGATGCAAAAGTCGTTGGTAAGGATTCAAAAACCGATCTTGCCGTTATCAAGGTAAACGCTAATAATCTTAAGCCAATCCAGCTTGGTGACAGCGACAAACTTCGGGTTGGAGAATGGGTTATTGCTATAGGAAGTCCTCTTGGTGAAAATTTTGCCAGAACCGTTACACAGGGTATTGTGAGCGCCAAAGGACGTGCCAATGTAGGACTGGCCGATTATGAGGACTTTATACAAACCGACGCCGCCATCAATCCTGGTAATTCCGGTGGCCCTCTTGTTAATGTTAATGGCGAGCTTGTTGGCATCAATACGGCCATTGCAAGCCGAACTGGCGGGTTTGAAGGTATTGGCTTTGCCGTGCCCTCAAATATGGCACGAAAGGTGATGACGGCACTCATCACGACCGGAAAAGTTGCCCGTGGTTATCTTGGAGTCACTATCCAGAACATCGATGAGGATATTGCAAAAGCCATGCATTTGAAAGCAGGAGAAGGTGCGCTGGTTGGAACGATTGTCGAAGGGAGCCCGGCTGCAAAGGCGGGTTTAAAAACAGGTGATGTTATTGTTGACTTCAACGACAGGAAGGTTACAGGCAGCATGGAACTGCGCAACGCCATTTCAAGCCAGTTGCCGGGATCGACCGTGAAGCTCCGAGTGCTGAGGAACGGAACAATCACTCTTTTTCAGGTTCGTCTTGAAGAACAGCCAGCAAGAAGTGTCGCTGCGTCCACAACAAAGGAGCAGGAAAAGATTCCTGCAATATTCGGTTTCAGGGCGGAGGCGCTTACAGCTGAGACGGCAAAAAAACTGAACATGAACCCTGCTGTCGGGAAGGTTGTCATTACGGCTATTGATCCCGCATCGAATGCATACTTTGCCGGTTTGCGAACCGGTGATATCATTCTTTCACTTAATCGCCGGAAAATAAATTCGTTAGCTGAGTATAACGCCCTTTGTAAAGACATTAAAAGCGGTGATTTGCTCTTTCTGCTGATTGAACGGAGAGGCAATAATCTATATATTGCCTTTAATGTGTAAACTTTTTTTTGCCTGAAGGATTAAGAATTGTACATTGATATGAAGTAAAGTCAGTAGCTCAGCACTGACTTTACTTTTTTTTGTTTACCATCCTGTCCTTTTGCCCCGGTAAAATTGCGTTTATGGAGTTATTTTCTTTTATTTTAAACAAAAACTGCACAAGAGATGACCGACAGAATATACCTGACTAATGATGGGTACAACCGGCTGAAAGAAGAATTATACGTGCTGGTTCATCAAACCAGAAGGGAAGTTCTGGAAAAAATTGCTGAAGCGAGAGCTCATGGTGATCTCAGCGAAAATGCTGAGTACGATGCGGCCCGAGAGCAACAGTCTCATACGGAAGCTCGTATTGCTGATCTCGAAAACAAGCTTGCATCGGCAACCATTCTTGATCCGAAACAGATCAAGACGGACAAGGTTTACATTCTTACCTCAGTAAAGCTCCGCAATCTTGATGATCCAACTGAAATCATTGAATATACGCTGGTCTCTTCAGAAGAGGCAGACACCGATTCAGGGAAGATCTCCGTTCGCTCTCCAGTTGGAAGGGCCTTGATCGGAAAAGCTGTTGGAGAAAAAGTTCAGATAGTAGTGCCCAAAGGTGAACTTCACTATGAGATATTGGAAATTTTCGTTAAGTAGATCAAACCAAAAACCAGTTAAATAAATTTTCCCATGGGGAAACGTCAAATCATCTATCGTCAGGACAGGATCGGCGGCAATCAAGAGTTGCTGAACCGTGAGGTTAACCTGGTCACAAACGAAGCGAGAGTGTGGCATGGAAAAGTCATTGCTGTCGACAGCAATGAACTGAAACTCAAGGATGCCCGTTCAGGAAAACATCTCTTCGCCCTTAATCAGATTGATCGAATATATTGTGAAATAAAAACAGATTATTAAGACTTATGCGTAAAAAAATTGTAGTCGGCAACTGGAAAATGAATAACAGTGTTGCCGAATCGGTTCAGCTTGCAACAGATGTGCTTGCGGCACTTGGTGAAGGTTTTTCGGGTTGTGAAGTTGGTATTGCACCGACTTATCTTGCCCTTGATGCAACAGAAAAGGTGATTGCCGGAAGTGAAGTGCAGCTTGTTGCCCAGAACTGTCATTATGAAAATGACGGAGCATTTACCGGAGAGGTATCGGCCAGAATGATCCTTGCCGTTGGCTGTTCTTCCGTTATTATCGGCCATTCCGAGCGCCGTCAGTATTTCGGCGAAACAAATGCTACGGTAAATCTCAGGATAAAAAAGGCCTTGTCGGAAGGGCTGAACGTTATCCTCTGTGTTGGTGAAACGCTTGCTGAGCGCGAATCAGGCGTCATGGAAACCGTTATCTCCTCTCAGGTAAGGGAAGGGCTCGACGGAATCAGCGATATCAGTGCCATTGTTCTTGCCTATGAGCCTGTATGGGCTATCGGTACCGGAAAAACAGCCAGCTCGGCACAGGCTGAAGAGGTACATCTTTTTGTCCGTACGCTTATCAGTGAACTCTATGGTCCTGCTTCCGCAGACAAAGTTCGTATCCAGTACGGCGGAAGTGTAAAACCTTCCAATGCTGCCGAACTGTTTGCCATGCCAAACATTGATGGTGGACTCATTGGTGGAGCCGCCCTCAATGCCGAGGATTTTGCTGCAATCGTCAAAGCTGCATCAGTGTAAGCCTTTCGTGTGTGATCAATTGACAGTGGCGCCCATTGTCCACTGTCAATTATCCATTCTCCATTGTCAATTGACCTCAGCCGCTTCCTTCGACTTTTTCATTGAACAGAAATCAGGCCCGCACATGGTGCAGAAATCCGGGTTCACTCCGGTGTGGCCACTTGCAGCCATGCTTTGCGAATGCACTTCACGGGTTTTAGCCGGGTCAAGCGAAAGGTTGAACTGGTCTTCCCAGGCAAATGAATATCTTGCTCTGCTCATCAACTCATCATGGAGCCAGGCAATTGGGTCTCCCTTGGACAGATCGGCGCCGTGGGCTGCAACCTTGTGGGCAATAACTCCTTCACGCACGTCATTTCGGTCGGGCAGGCCAAGATGCTCCTTCGGGGTGACATAACAGAGCATAGAACAGCCATAGCTTGCTATAATCGCACCACCGATGGCCGAATTGATATGGTCATATCCGGCGGCAATATCGGTAATCAGTGGCCCAAGCGTGTAGAAGGGAGCTTCGTGGCAGTATGCAAGCTCTTTATCCATGTTTTCCTTTATCATGTTGAGCGGAACATGCCCGGGGCCCTCTATCATCACCTGCACCTCATATTTCCATGCAACTTTGGTCAATTCACCGAGCACCTTGAGTTCACCGAACTGCGCCTCGTCGTTTGCATCAAATATTGAACCGGGACGCAGGGCGTCGCCCAGCGAAACGGCGATATCGTAGCGTTGCAGTATCTCACAGATTTCTTCAAACCGGGTGTACAGAAAGTTCTCTTCCTTGTGGTATTTGCACCATTTTGCCATAATCGAGCCGCCACGAGAGACAATGCCGGTAAGTCGCTTTTCAGCAAAGGGAAGATGTTCACGCAGAATGCCCGCATGAATGGTAAAATAGTCAACACCTTGTTCCGCCTGCTCAATCAGCGTATCGCGGTAGAGTTCCCAGGTAAGCGCTTCAGCCTTGCCCCCGGCCTTCTCAAGCGCCTGATAGATGGGTACCGTTCCGATCGGGACAGGGGAGTTTCTCAGAATCCACTGGCGGGTTTGATGGATGTTTGCGCCGGTACTCAAATCCATGACCGTATCGGCACCCCAGCGGCAAGACCAGATAGCCTTTTCCACCTCTTCCTCAATGGAGGAGCCGAGAGCGGAATTGCCGATATTGGCATTGATTTTGACGCGAAACTTCCGTCCGATAATCATCGGCTCAAGCTCCGGATGGTTGATGTTGGCTGGAATGATGGCCCGCCCTTCGGCAATCTCCTTGCGGACAAACTCCGGCGTTATTGGCAAAACCTTTACGCCACCCCTCGAAAACGAGGTGATCCACTCCTCCAGTTGTTGGTTCTCCCTGATGGCCACATACTCCATCTCAGGGGTAATCACTCCCTTTCGGGCAAAGTGCATCTGGGTGAGGGCTGAACCCTTTTTCGCTACGCGCGGAAAACCCCAGCTCTCGCGAATGGGAGGAAGCCCATGTTCAGGGTCAATGCTGATTGATGAATCAGAATAAGGTCCGCTCGTATCATAAAGAGGGAATGAAGAGAACTCCTGATTGTTGCAGATATAGGTTTTGCTCAGCTTCAGCATTCTCATGCCCACTTCAATCGGATAGAGGGAGCCCTTGACGTAGATTTTCTCTGACGGGACGGCGTTACTGCGCTTCTCCGGACAATTCATGTTTTTCGGTATGGTTAAACAGGCAGGCAGCGACTTCATCTTTTCTTGCGTCAGCATTACCTGTATCAAGTTACAAGGGTTTATTCTCAGCGTCTTCTTTTTCCAGCATCAGAGCCAAAAAGATTCAGCACCCCCAAGATGAGAAACTATCCTGCACGATACTTAAATTCAGGGGATTATACAAACGAGCGTGGGGGATGTTGAGGGGTAGGGGGAGCATTTGTAGTTTCATTTTTTAGCAGTCAAGCAAAAGAATTCTCTGCACCCGAGACAAGAAACAAGCTCAGAAATATCTAACTTGAAAAAAGTAATGAAAATCAAAGAAGGTGGCTGGCTCTTTGCTGGTAAAAAGAAGGGCGATTGGCAGCGGTAGCTTGCTGCGGCTCTGGTTTTCCCCACTATTATTGTGTTATTTATCAAGATTGAAAAAATAAAGTCAGCAATTAGTGACGGGAATATTGAATGGCAGAAACATGCGCTTGAAAGAATGCTGGAAAGGGGAATAAGCAGAAATAATGTCAAGGCTGTATTGCTTACAGGTGACGTTGTTGATGCGTATCCAGATGATAAGCCATATTCAAGTTGTCTTGTTTTTGGAGTAGATGGGGCTGAAATTTACCATGTTGTTGTGGCGTATGATGACAAAAGTGAAACTTGTTTTATTATTACTGCTTATAGGCCTGATTTGAGATATTTTGAAGCTGATTTAAAACCCCGAAAATAATGAACATTAATAGTGATATCTCTCGATGCCCGTTATGCGGGGGCGAAAAAGCTCCAGGAAAAACCACATTGACGGTAGAGCTTGGGTATGGACTTGTTGTGATCCGAGATGTTCCTGCAAAAGTATGTGTGCTTTGTGGAGCTGACTGGATTGATGATGTCGTTGCTGCTGAGGTTGAAAAAATTGTTGAAGAGTCTCGTAAAAAGCAAACTCAGATGGAAGTTATCAGCCTTAAAGCCAGTTAAATTTTTGTTCCATGACTGAAGATCAACTCGAGCGTGAGGCCACAACCTCATGCAGGCCATCGCACGGGTTAACCGCGTATTCCGCGACACCACGCTGACCCTATCAAAAGCATATACCCTTTGCGGCACTTTGGATGAAGCAAAGTCTGTTCGAGACGAGATAAGAGGCCATAACGTTGGTGCTCGAACAGGCTGAAACGCTCTAAAAAATAAACCATGCTGAAAAAAATTGAATCACAAGAGCGGGTATTCCGCTTGCAGATCATGCTCCAGAACAAGGGTGTTCATGCAGCCCTCTTCATTATGCCGATTGATGTTTACTATTTTGCCGGTACCCGCCAGAACGCCATACTCTGGATTCCTGCAGAGGGGGAGCCCTTGCTGCTGGTGCGCAAAAGCCTCTTGCGGGCGCGAGAGGAGAGTCCGATTGCCGATATTCGCACTTTTCCTCCAAGCAAGGAGTTTGCCTCCCTCTTCAGCGATGATCAGCTCTCTATCGGCATGACCTTTGATGCAGTTCCTGTTCAGCAGCATACCTTTTACAGCCGGGCTTTGCCGGGGCGTACGTTTGTGGATATCTCAATGATGGTGCGTGAACTCCGCTCAGTCAAGTCGCCCTTCGAATATGACCAACTCTGTTACAGCGCAGGCAAGCTTGCATCGGTCTTTGCCGAGGTGCCGAATTTCCTCAAAGCGGGGATGCGGGAGCTTGATCTGTCGGCAGAAATGGAATACCGGCTTCGCAAGGCAGGCCATGAGGGATATGTGCGTATGAGGGCTTTTAACCAGGAGCTTTTCTTTGGTCTGGCCGTCTCTTCCGGCGGGTTACAGGGCGGATTCTTTGATGGCCCGGTGACGGGAAAGGGGTTGTCGAGCGCTTCACCGCACGGGGCTTCCTGCGACGTGATTGGCGTGAACCAGCCGATTCTTTTGGATTACGCCGGAGTTTTCAATGGGTATATCTCCGATATGACCCGCATCTTTGTTATCGGAACGCTTGACGCGGAATTGCAGCGGGCATTTGATGTCGCAATCGAGATCCAGGATATGGTGTGTCAGGGCATGAAACCCGGTGTCATTTGCGAAGAGCTTTTTTTTGCAGCCGCAGCAATGGCTGAGCGTGCCGGGCTTGGATCCTTTTTCATGGGTATGCCGGGCGAACAGGCGAAATTTGTCGGTCACGGTGTTGGTCTTGAACTCGATGAACTGCCGGTGCTTGCCAAAGGGTTTACCTTGCCCTTGCAGGCAGGACAGGTGATTGCCGTCGAGCCCAAGTTTGTCATTCCCGGTAAAGGGGTTATCGGCATTGAGAATACCTTTGTTGTCACTGATGATGGCGGCCTCAGGTTGAGTGATTTGCCGGACGCGATTGTGTTTTTGGAGGGGTGAGCATTATCTCTTGTCACGTAACAGTTAACATTTCATGAACGAGAGCTCCACCCTCTCTCCCGGCGAGGAGCGCATTACCGGCATTGTTGAAAAGGTAAACTTTTTCAGCGAGTCTTCGGGGTTTAGCGTCTTGCGGCTCAGCAAAAACGGGGAACGTGATGCTATGACGGTGGTGGGCTATGTTGCTGCGGTTAACCTTGGGCAGCATGTTGAGGCCGTTGGTTGCTGGCATAACGACAAAACTTGGGGTCTGCAGTTCAAGGCAACCACTCTCGGAGTTATCCCTCCTGATACGCTTGAGGGTATGACAAAATATCTCACTTCCGGCATGGTGAAGGGGATTGGCCCCCATCTTGCGAAGGTGATGCTCAAGGCTTATGGTCTGGAGGTCTTCACGGTTATTGAGGATCATCCTGAGCAACTGCTTGGGATTGCCGGCATCGGCAAAAAAAAGTTGAGCCAGATTGTTGCTGCATGGGCGGAGCAGAGGGCGGTCAAAAAAATCATGCTCTTTCTTCATTCTCACGGGGTGAGCACGTCGCGTATCGCCCGGATTTTTCGTCTTTATGGTGATGATGCTGTGGCGATGGTGAGCGCCAATCCCTACCGACTTGTCCACGATATACCCGGAATCGGTTTCAAAAGTGCCGATCAGATTGCCCGGAACATCGGCATTCCGGCTGACTCTCCGTTGAGGGCCCGGGCGGGGATTGGCCATGCGCTTCAGGAACTCTCGCTTGAGGGGCATTGCCGGATTCCTGAGCCGATGCTGCTTATGGCCTGCAGGAGGCTGCTCAATATTCCGGAGCCTGTACTTGAAGAGGCTCTTCGCCTGGAACTCTCCGTTGGCACTGTCGTTGCTGTTGAGGATGAGGGTGCAAAGAGTTATTACCTTGTCGCTCTTTTTCGTGCAGAGAAGGGAGTTGCCAAAAGTATCGGCCGCATTATGCCGGGTGCGCTTCCCTGGGGTGCTCTTGATTTGGCAACGGTTATTCCTGAAGCGGAGAAGTCGTCGGCTATTGAGCTGTCGGAGTCGCAGCGGAGTGCTGTGTCGCTTGCGCTTTCGAGCAAGTTTACGGTCATTACTGGAGGGCCTGGCGTGGGTAAGACAACTATTATCAACACAATTCTTGACATTCTTGAGACGGTGGAGCTGAAGGTGCTCCTTTGTGCACCCACCGGGAGGGCGACCAAACGGCTTTCTGAAGCTACCGGCATGGAAGCGAAAACCATTCACCGCCTGCTTGAGTATGACCCACATGCCCACGATTTCAGGCGGGGCAGCTCTTATCAGCTTGAGGCCGATCTGGTGATTGTTGATGAGGCCTCCATGATTGATGTGGTGCTGATGAACCATTTGCTGGCGTCCATCTCCAGCCGTTCAGCCCTTATTATTGCCGGTGATGTTGATCAGCTTCCCCCGATTGGCCCGGGCTTTGTGCTGGCTGATATGATCCATTCCGGAGCGCTGCCGGTGGTGCGTCTAACAGAGATTTTTCGGCAGGCGCAATCTTCCATGATTATTGTCAATGCGCACCGTATCAACTGCGGGGAGTTGCCTTTTCCCTCTCCCCAGGCGGGCGCTGTCGATGAGGGCGCGGCGGAGCTTTCCGACTTTTATGTTGTCCCCTCCGGGAGTACGGCGGATATTTTGCGAAGGCTGTTGCTTGTGGTGGCTGAGCGCATCCCGGCCCGATTTGGAATGGATCCGCTTCGTGATATCCAGGTGCTGACACCGATGAACAAGGGGGCGCTTGGCACCAAAGCGCTGAATACACTTCTTCAGCAGAGCCTGAACCCTCATGCTGCAAGAAAAATTGTCCGTTTTGAGACCACCTACGCGGAGGGCGACAAGGTGATCCAGATGGTCAATAATTACGACAAAGATGTTTTTAACGGCGATATTGGGCGCATTACACTCGTTGACGAAGAGGAGAGTGAGCTTCGGGTGGAGTATGATGGCCGGGAGGTGCTCTATGAGTCTGGTGAGCTTGATGAAATTGCCCTCGCCTATGCCATCACCATTCACAAAAGTCAAGGGTCGGAGTACCCGGCGGTGGTGATTCCGCTCTCCATGCAGCACTATACGCTTCTTGAACGAAACCTCATCTATACGGCCGTGACACGGGCCAAAAAACTGGTGATGATTATCGGTGACCCACAGGCACTTGCCATGGCCATCGGCAACATACGCTCTTCGCAGAGGTTGACCGGCCTCGCAGCAAGGATTTCGGGCGGAATGGAAGAGAAGCTCCGGCAATGATCACTGCTTTTTTTATTATATTGCAGGCCATTCGTTCCCGCTGAGTTTATGCCAGCCGGTATTTCCTAAATCATTAGCGCTGTTTTATGAAGATCGTGAAAACATTTAATCTGGTACGTCTCTGTATGTTCCAGATGGGTTTCGGCCTCATGCTCGGTTTCATTCAGGATATCCTGAATCGGGTCATGATCAAGGAGCTGCTGCTGCCGGCGACTATTGCACTTGGGCTCATCAGCCTTAAGGAGCTACTGGCCATTTTCGGCGTCAAGGTATGGATCGGCAACATGTCGGACCGGTTCAGCATTTTCGGTTACCACAGGACACCCTATATCCTTCTCGGGCTGTTGAGCTGCGTTGTTGCTTTCGTGCTTTCACCGTCGGCGGCTTATGAAGTGAAGATAGGCGGTACTGCTTTTTCTGAGATGCTTCCGGCTCTCCTGACTGATATTGGTTTGTGGAAGCTCGCTCTTATTTTCCTTCTGTTCGGTTTCGGTCTGCAGGTCGCGACCACGGCCTATTACGCACTGATTGCCGATGTCGTGCCTGAAGAGCATATTGGCAAGATAACCGGAGCGAGCTGGACCCTTATGGTTCTGACAGCTATCATTTCGAACTGGAACATCGGCAATTATCTGACGGTTTTTACTCCTGAACGGCTGACGCAGGTGGCTGAAATCGGGGGTCTCATCACACTCTGTTTCGGGCTTGTGGCAGTTCTCGGTGTAGAAAACCGCAATGCGGATGCCGCTCAGGGCAAGGGAAAGCACAGCATCAGCTTTGCCCAGTCGGTGCGCCTGCTCTCTTCATCTCCGAGGACGCTGCAGTTCGCCTTCTACATTTTTATCTCCATTTTTGCGCTCTTCGCCAACGAAGTTGTCATGGATCCTTTTGGTGCGGAAGTTTTCGGGATGAAGGTTTCAGAAACTACCAAACTGTTCAAGCCGATGATGGGCGGCACCCAGCTCATTTTCATGCTCGCTACAGGTTTTCTGCTTTCACGGATCGGGTTTAAGCGGGGTGCCTATTTCGGCAATACGTTCAGTGCAATCGGATTCGCCATCATCATTGTCGCAGGTTTTATGCGCGACCAGTCACTGCTTCGTGTTGGTCTTGTTGTGACCGGTATGGGTCTGGGTGCGGCAAGCGTTTCCAACATCTCGATGATGATGAACATGACAGCGGGTCGTAGCGGCATCTATATCGGACTCTGGGGCACCGCCCAGAGCCTTGCCATCTTTATCGGCCATTCCGGAGCTGGCGTTATCCGCGATGTAATCTATACCCTGTCCGGCAACCACATGATGGCCTACGCAGTCATATTTGTTATTGAGATCCTTGCCTTTACGGCATCGAGCCTTTTGCTGCCCCATATATCCAAGGAGGCATTCGAGGCCGAGAGCGAAGCGAAAATGGCGGAATTCGCCGTTACAGCGAAGGCCGGCTGACAGTAAAATGGAATCACCAACTATGAAATACGTTTTTGGGCCGATCTCATCAAAACGGCTTGGCCAGTCACTTGGTGTTGACCTGCTTCCTCCGAAAAGCTGTACCTGGAACTGCCTTTACTGCCAACTGGGAAAGACAAGAAAGTTTGTTATGGAGCGGCAGGAGTTTTTTCCTCGTGAAGAGATTCTTGAAGAGATTCGTCAGGCTTTGATTGTTCATACGGGACTTGACTGGATTACTTTTGTTGGCTCCGGTGAAACCATGTTGTACAAGGGGATTGGCTGGCTGATAGCGGAGGTGAAAAAGTTGACCGCTACTCCTGTCGCGGTCATTACCAACGGCTCGCTTTTTTATCTGCCGGAAGTGCGCCGGGAGCTGCTCCAGGCTGATGCTGTGCTCCCGTCGCTCAATGCTGGCACGGAAGCCTTGCACGTGCAGATTGACCGTCCTGCCGAAGGCCTCACCTTCCGTAGGCATATTGAAGGGCTTGTGGCATTCCGCAGTGAGTACAAAGGGCGGCTCTGGATTGAGGTGATGCTGCTTGGCGGCGTCAATGATTCCGATGAAGCACTTCGCGATCTTGCCGCTGTTTTGAAAGAGATCAACCCCGACATGGTGCATCTTGTCCTTCCCAGCCGGCCTGCTCCCGAACAAGAGATTCTGCTGCCCTCAGACGAGCGCATTGAGCGGGCAATTGCTATCCTTTCAGAGGTCGCGACGGTTGTTCATCCGCTCAAAGGCAATATGGATCTTCGCAGCGCTACTGATTTGCTTGAAGCGCTCACAGCCATTATCTCCCGCCACCCCGTGCAGCAGCGGGAACTTCATAAAGCTGTCGCGGATTGTTTTCCCGGAGATAGCGAAAAGACGGACGACGCCATGCAGGAGATGCTTGCAACAGGCCGGTTCAAGCTGGTGGAGCATGGCGGAGAACCCTATTGGGTGATGAAGAGCTAATCATCACTCTCCCTGTAGTGCTCCCGATTACCCTCATTTTTTCCATCAAAGCCGCCTTCTCGCTCTCGTTCGCTTGCGCTGCGATGGCATTTTACGCAGTTCTGGTAGTTGTATATTCCTTCCTCGCGATGCTCGTTTGCAATATTTGAAGGCGAGTGTTCATGACAGTTGTAGCAGGTATATTTTTTGAAGTCAGCCGGATCGGTATGGCAGGTCGAGCAAGCTGCAAGGTGATCGTTGTCAAGGACAAAATATTTGTTATGGTCATAGGTCGCAGGTTTCCACTCAGTAGTCGAGTGGCATGTTGCACAGCCTGTTTTTAACAGACGATGCAGGTTGTCATTCGGCTGGTCAGCCTTGTGGCATTTGATACACTCATTTCCACTTGAAGCAGTCAGTTGTTTGTGGTCAAAGTTCGCCGGCTTCCATTGCTTTCTGGTGTGGCATGTTGAACAATTCTCCTTTGACAAGCGGTGGAGAGCATCTTCGGGTTTTTGATTTTTGTGGCATGAGATGCACTCTTTTTGCAAGGAGCTGGCAAGAGCAGCGTGCATAAAGGGTTTAACTGCTTTAGCTGCGCTAGCCCCCGAGTGTTCGTTGTGGCACTCCATGCAGGAGTTGCTGTTAACTCCTCTGTGAAAAAGGACCTTGGAAACATCTTTCGGGAGAGGGGTACCAGCAACATTTTTAATACCGATGGTATTCTGTTTGTGGCAGTTGATACATTGCTGTGAAGCTGCGCTGCTGAACGGCTTGTGACAGGTCAGACACTCTTTTTGCAGAGCATGATGGCCTTTCATCAGCGGACCGGGGTTGAGCAATGCGTATGGAAACGCTATGGCCAGGGCGGCTAAAATAATGGTGGTTGCAATAAAAAGAAAAAGAGGCCTCAACCGTTAATCTCCCCGGCAGGAAAGGTCAGGGAAAACGTTGTTCCTTTGTTTGTTCCGCTTGTTACCTTTACCTTAATGTGTTGAATATCGGCAAGTTTTTTTACGATAGACAATCCTAACCCAAACCCTCCGGTGCTTGAGTTTCTTGATTCATCGACCCGGTAGAAGCGCTCAAAAATGGAGTGCAATTTTTCTTCGGGAATTCCGATTCCCTGATCGCTGATGCTGCAGACAATCGTATTGGCAATATTTTTTACGGCTATTGCTATCGAAGACCCGCTTGGAGAGTATTTGATGGCATTTGAGATAATGTTCTCGAACATCATGTCAAGCATTCCTGAATCCGCAGCAATCCGGGCGTTGCCGGTGTGCTCAACAAAGATCGTAATATCTTTTGTGCTGGCCGATGGCTGCATTCTTTCAACCACATCCGCTATATACGGGGAAAGCGCTACGGTTTCAATATGCGCATTCATTTTGTTGCTCTCATATCTGGCAAGCATGAGTAATTGGTCGATCAGACGTGCCATTCGGTTCAATTCTTTCAGGCAGAACTGAATCCTTGTTTCATAGTGCTCCCTCTCTCTTGGTTTGCGAACCAGTACTTCAAGGGTTCCTTTGACAATGGCAAGCGGTGTTTTCAGTTCGTGCGAAGCATTGGCCGTAAAATGTTTTTCACGCTGAAAAGCATCTTCCATTCTGTCAAACAGCGCATTAAAAGTTGCTGAAAGGCGATATAATTCATCATAATGAAAGGGGAGTGGTATGCGCTGATCGAGATTAGCCTGTGTCATCTTCTCTGCAGTTGCAATAACCTTTTCAATAGGGCTTATGCTTTTTCCGGCAATCAAACGGGTAAGAATAAACAGTGTCAGAATGATAACGGGAAAAGAAATGAAAAAAATATCCTGCAAATCGTGTAAAACAATCATGGCGTTTTTCAGGGGTACGGCAACGATAAGGTATCCTTGGGTAATGCCGTTGCTACTGATAAGAGGCACCTGCGCCTGGCGAACCATGACGCCCCCGAAATTGCTGTTGAAGTAAGCTGTTTTACTAGTATGATTGGGATTAAATGCAAGAACGCACCAGGAAAGACTTGTTGATTTATTAACGACCTGTCCGGTACTGTCAACCAACTGAATAAATTCAGTATCAACATTTATCTTTTTGTTCTTCTTCGATTCATTGTCGTTGTCATTGTCGTTGTCTTGATCACCGGCATCGATATCCTGATTCTGAAAGCTTGCAAAGCCTTTAAAATCATGAGTTGATATTTTTGCATCTGAAAGGATTTCCGAAACTTCATTTTTTATTTCATCATCGAATTGCCTGTAGACAATGCGTTCAACCGTGAAGTAGATGATGGCAAACACCAGAGCGATTAAAAATGCTGTCATGAAGGTATAATAGAATGCGATTCTGTTTCGCAAACTCATAACCGACCATTTTTTAAAAATAGAGTGGATATTTTTGACAGATTTTTTTTTCATCATAATCAGGACATTCCTGGTTCACGAACGATGTACCCTACACCGCGGATGGTTTGAATAATGTTTCCACATCCTGCGGCTTCGAGTTTTCTGCGTAGAAAGGTAATGTAGACATCAATCACCGAGGTATCGGAATCAAAATGGATATCCCATACGTGCTCAATGATGCGGCTTCTGGTACATACACGGTCTTTATTGCGAACAAGGTATTCAAGCAGAGCGAACTCCTTTGGTGTAAGAGTTATTTCGGTTGAACCGCAGAATACCTGATGGGTTACAGGGTTGATGTTGAGGCTTCCGGCACTTAACGCATCGTCACTCCGGCTTTTGTCTCTAAGCTGCACCCTGATTCGTGCAAGCAGCTCTTCAAACTCAAAAGGTTTTTTTATGTAATCATTTGCCCCTGCATCAAGACCGAATACAACATCCTCAAGGGTATCTTTGGCGGTCAAAAAAAGTATCGGGACGGTACTGCCGGCTTTGCGTACCTGCCGGCAGACCTCAATACCGCTCATGGCAGGAATCATCCAGTCAACGATGAGCAGGTCATACTCGTTGATCAACGCCATATCAAGCCCGCTTTTGCCGTCATAAGCGATATCGACGGCAAAGTACTCTTCTTCAAGTCCATCCTTGAGGAACCCGGCTATTCCTGGTTCGTCTTCAATAATCAGAAGTCGCATACGTTGAATTTATTTATGGGATTAATCGTTATCACCATCTTTTGTTTCGGAACCCTTTGCTTGTGCTAAAATGGCGCCGAGAACAGCCTTTTCGTTTTTACCGTTGTTGCTGGCAATTTGTTGAATGGTTAACAACGGATCTTTAACAATGATACCGCTTTTTCCGAGTTGATCAACAAGCTGATTTGGTGTGGTTTTTACAACAAGAGCAATTGTTTCCAGAGATGATGATTCAAGGAGCTGCGCAGCAATTTCCCCTGACTTTTCTTGTCCACCTTCTTTTCCATCTTCATCTTCACCGAAAATGGGCAGCAAAGAAGCAATTGTAACTATGAGTGCTGCACCAATGATACCTATGGCAGGTTTTTTTGAGAAATATCCCGTGAACTGCTTCCAGTTTGAGACCAGATGGAGGATGACTCCAGTGACAAGAAGCCAGCTTAACCACTTGTGAACAGGTTCAACGATACCAGGTTCAAGATCAAAAAAAATCAGAAGACCGGTTACTGCTGAGATTGTAAATGCTCCGACTGCAAGAGGGGTAGCCCAGGATTTAAGTGTTTGTGACATAGCGCTTCTTAAAGGTTTTTAAATCGTTATCAGTGTGAGTGGTTATTTTAACTGTTTCCAATGTAGCAGAGGAATTCTTAAAGAAGTCTAAGACAAAACTTAATTTTTGCTTAAAAACAGGTGCTACAAAAGAGGTCATGAGCCAGATGTTGAAGAACAAGCTATTTTTCAAGTGAGTTAACAAAAAATGTGCATTACATTTGTATTGTTGCCTCATGTCGGTCAGGTGCAAATATATCCAGGTTAACTCTCAATACTATACCCATGTCTTTTGATCATGAAACTCTCTGGATCCGTCCGGGTGAACAGGTGAATCTCGACAAGCGTCCCACTGTTATTGAGCCGATGTACCGTTCAAAAAAAGAGTATAAAGATATGCAGGCGGATCACGTTGCGCAGTTAAGCAAATTGCAGCAGGTTCATTATGCCGATAACCGCTATGCGGTATTGCTGATTTTTCAGGCGATGGATGCTGCTGGTAAAGACGGTGTCATCCGCCATGTAATGTCCGGCGTAAATCCGCAGGGATGTCAGGTGTTCAGTTTCAAGCATCCTTCAGCTCAGGAACTGGATCACGATTTTCTCTGGAGAAGCAATCGTTGCCTGCCGCAGCGAGGGCAGATCGGGATATTTAACCGATCCTATTATGAAGAGGTACTTATTGTTCGCGTGCATCCTGAAATACTCATCGTGCAGGGCATCCCTGATGAACTGATCAGTGGCGGGAAGGTTTGGGAACACCGCTATCAGTCAATTATCGATATGGAAAATCATCTTTATCGCAACGGGACAAGAATTGTTAAATTTTTTCTTCACTTGTCGAAGGAAGAACAGCGAAAACGATTTCTGGATCGAATTGACTCTCCGGGAAAGAATTGGAAATTCAGTGTGGCGGATATTGAAGAGCGAAAGTACTGGAAACAATATATGCGTGCCTATGAGGCTTGCCTTAGTGCAACCAGCAGCAAGCATTCGCCATGGTACGTCGTTCCGGCCGATGATAAACAAAATGCCCGGCTGATTGTGTCACAAATTATTTTTCATACCCTGACCGCTCTCAATCTGGCCTATCCTGAAGCCACTCGAGAACGCCATAAGGAGTTGACGGATATTCGCAAGCGGCTGATGGAAAATTAAATCCGGACCGGGATTCCTCTTTCCCGCAAGTACTCTTTGGCTTCAAGAATTGAATGTTGCCGGAAGTGGAATATCGATGCTGCAAGCGCAGCGTCAGCGTGCCCCTTTGTAAATCCTTCATAGAGGTGCTCAAGAGTTCCAGCGCCTCCGGATGCAATGACGGGAATATGAACTGATGTAGATACTTTGCAGAGAATATCATTGTCATACCCCTCTTTGGTGCCGTCCCTGTCCATGCTGGTAAGAAGAATTTCTCCAGCGCCGAGTTCCTGGACCTTATGAGCCCATTCAAGCGCCTCATAGCGGGTCGAATTTTTCCCTGAATGAGTGTAGACAAGGTAATCATCACCGGTTTTCTTGATATCGATGGCAACTACAACAGCCTGCGAGCCATATTTTTCTGCAATCCTCGAAATGAGGAAGGGGTCGATGACTGCGGCGGTATTGACTGAAACCTTGTCGGCACCGTGCAGAAAAACTTCTTTGGCACGTTCAACAGAACTGATCCCCCCGCCGACGGTGAGAGGGATGAATACCTCGCCTGATACTTTCAGTACCTCTTCAAGCGTTGTCTTTCGGGACTCAAGCGATGCTGAAATATCAAGAAAAACAAGCTCGTCGGCCAGTTCATTGTTGTAGAAGCGTGCCTGTTCGAGGATGGAGCCAGCATCTCTCAATCCGTCAAAGTTTATTCCTTTTACCACCCTGCCGTCGCGAACATCGAGACAGGGTATAATTCGCTTGGCTAACATTGATGTAGAAAGCTGAAAATTCGTTGTTGAAAGTTGTGACACAAGAAATCAATTAAGTTCGAACTCTGCAACAATATTTTCATCGGTTAGGAACTCCGCGCACTTTTTCTGGAAGGCGCCCCCAGAGAAAGGCTATAATCAAATAATCCCTTTGGAGTCAGTAACGACCAAAGGATAGAACAGCGTTGAGTGATGAAAGCCATTGTTACGGGAGAATTCAGCTATTTTCGCTAAGCGGTTGCATTTACCTGCTTATCGAATGATGTATTCTGTCCGTGTGCACATGAGTTGGAAATGTGTTATATTATCCGGCAATTGTCTCCGGAAGAAAAAAAATGGTGGGATTATGAAATTTCCTGTTTGTGAATACGCGGAATCAGAAGCGGGCTTTTACTCGCAGTGTGCATCCTGTCCTATCGATTCTTCTTCCTCGGGTTGCGCTCTTGATGAACTTGAAGATGGTACGTACCAGTTTGAGGGAATAACTCCTCATGGAGGAGTCAGGGCTTTATTTTATTTCAGGGATAACGAGGGCAATCGAGTCAAAAAGCGGGACGCCTTACATGTTGAAATTCATGAGCTTGACGATATAGGTCACCTTATAACCATTCTCTATGGCATGGTTGATCCTGAAGGAATGATCTATCTGAAAAGTTCAGGTTCTGAAAAAGCTCATAACCAAGAAGATATACAATAATTCACTCCCACCCCTTAGCCCATGACTCTGAACAAGCTCTATTTTGACGGTGGGGAGGAGATTCGCGACCTCACTATTGTAGGCGGTGGCCCTACTGGAATTTTTGCTGCATTCCAGTGTGGCATGAATAATATAAGCTCTCGGATTATTGAAAGTATGCCTCAACTGGGTGGCCAGCTTGCAGCGCTCTACCCTGAAAAACATATCTATGATGTCGCTGGTTTTCCGGAAGTACCAGCCGCCGGACTGGTGGACAGTTTATGGACCCAGACAGAACGGTATAATCCGGAAGTTATTCTTGGCGAAACCGTTACCCGGTATCGCAAGCTTGAAGACGGATCATTTGAGGTTACGGTCGGTTCCGGTAGGGTTTTTCTTTCAAGAGCTATTTTGATTGCTGCAGGTCTGGGTGCTTTTTCGCCACGCAAGTTGCCGCAGTTGAAAAATATCGACGATCTTGAAGGCACATCGGTTTTTTATGCAGTCAAGAATATCAGTGATTTTGCCGGTCACCGGGTCGTTATTGTCGGCGGAGGGGATTCTGCGCTTGACTGGACAGTGGGTTTGCTGAATGCGGCAGCCAAGGTGACGCTTGTTCACCGGATGCACGAGTTTCAGGGGCATGGCAAGACGGCAAGAGAGGTGGTCGAGGCCAAAGAGAGCGGCCGTGCTGATGTGTTTTTAAATACTGAGGTGAAATCAGTAGATAGAGAAGGGGATACGTTGACGGCAGTTCACCTTCGTTCGAAAAGCGGTAAAACATTTCGGGTTGAAGCTGATCGCCTGTTGTTGCTGATTGGTTTCAAGTCCGATCTTGGCCCTCTTGCAGGGTGGGATCTTGAACTGGCCGATAACGCGCTTGTTGTTGACAGCCACATGAAGACATCGGTCGACGGGCTCTATGCTGCCGGCGATATTGCCTATTATCAAGGAAAGCTCAAGATTATCCAGACTGGATTAAGTGATGCTGCAATGGCGGTTCGTCACAGTTTAACCTATATCAAACCGGGGGAAAAGATTCGCCATACGTTCAGCAGCCTGAAAGGGACAAAGGAAAAGAAGAATGCACCAGACAAAGGCTGAAGAGCCATTAATCACTTCATTTCAGGCATGGATGCTTGCGATTCGCCCGAAAACCTTGCCAGCCGGCGCTGTGCCTGTGGTTCTTGGTTCAGCCCTTGCGGCTGCTGACGGTCAGTTCCATCTGCTTCCGGCTTTGGTTGCCCTGATTTGTGCGCTAGGTATACAGGTCGCCACCAATTTCATCAACGAGATCTATGATTTTCGCAAGGGAGCCGATACGGCAGAACGGCTTGGCCCGACAAGAACGGTAGCCGCGGGCATTATCAGTGAACAAACCATGATCAAGGTTTCGGCTTCACTTGCTGGCGGAGTCTTTCTCCTTGGTCTCTATCTCGTTTACACGGCAGGCTGGCCGATTTTCCTTATCGGCATTTTCTCCCTTCTTTTTGCCTGGGGTTATACCGGCGGACCTTGGCCAATAGCTTATTCCGGCCTCGGCGACCTTTTTGTCTTTGTCTTTTTCGGTCTGGTTGCCGTCGGAGGTACTTACTATGTGCAGACCCACCATCTTGCTTTACCCATCCTTCTTGCTGCGGTCGTTCCTGGTTCTTTTTCGGTAAATATCCTTCTGGTCAACAATATCCGCGACATTGCTACCGACCGGCGTGTTGGAAAACTGACCCTTCCCGCCCGAATCGGGGGCGAATGGGCACGCAGGCTCTATATCGCCTTAACGGTTCTTGCCTATCTTGTTCCCGGCTTGCTCTGGCTTAATCATTATTCCCCCTGGGCTCTGCTTTCACTGCTTTCAGCGCCTCTCGCATTCAGAATGGTCAAGGAGCTCTACGACAGTGAGGGCAGGGAGCTGAACCAGGTACTTGCAGGTACGGGAAAGCTGATGACCCTTCACGGGCTTCTTTTTGCCGCAGGTCTTCTTGTCCCCTTATTTCAATAATCACTCGTTCGGTTATGCATTCTGAAATGGTCCCGATAGCGCTTGTTCAAACCTCTTGCACAAGCGATCCGGTTGAAAATCTTGTCAAAGCTTGTAGCAAAATACGTGAGGCCGCAGCCGAGGGCGCGAGGATTATTTGTCTGCAGGAGCTCTTTATCACCCGTTATTTTTGCCAGACTGAAAATTACGAGTCATTTAAATATGCTGAATCCATTCCCGGACCCTCAACACTGGTGATGCAGGAGCTTGCCCGTGAGCTTGAGATTGTTCTTGTTGCCTCTCTGTTTGAAGCGAGAGCGAGGGGGCTTTACCACAATACGGCAGTTGTTATTGATGCTGACGGGAGCTATCTGGGCAAGTACCGGAAAATGCACATTCCTGACGATCCTGGCTTTTATGAAAAGTTTTATTTTACACCGGGCGATCTTGGTTATAAGGTGTTTAAAACACGCTATGCCACTATTGGCGTGCTGATTTGCTGGGATCAGTGGTACCCTGAAGCGTCAAGGTTGACGGCGCTCAAGGGTGCGGAAATTATTTTTTATCCAACAGCGATAGGATGGGCAGCCAGCGAACGTTCAGCCGAAGTGCGTCGTACGCAGCAGGAGGCATGGAGAACCATTCAACAGAGTCATGCGATCGCCAACGGTGTTTTTGTTGCATCAGTCAATAGGGTGGGAATCGAGGGAGAGCTTGAGTTCTGGGGGAACAGTTTTGTCTGCGATCCCTTTGGCCAGATCATCCAGGAGGCTGCACATCAGGATGAAACCATTCTGCTTGCCGAGTGCGACAGAAGCCGTATAGAGTTTTACCGGTCGCACTGGCCCTTTTTGCGTGATCGCCGGATTGAAACCTATGGTGAATTGCAGAAACGCTATCTTGACGAATAAAGGGGCAAAGCTCTCTTCATGATTGACTCCTTTTTTTAAATACCTTTTATAATCTTATGCTTATGAACCTTTTTGGTGCGGTTATTTTTTGGACGCTGATCATTACTTTTGTTGTTAAACTGGTTTCGGAACTGCTGAATCTCAAAGCGGCTGATGCCAAGCTGCCTCTGGAGTTTGTCGGACTCTTTGATGAGGAGGCATACCGGAAGTCAAGAGACTATCTCAGTACTTCGACCCGCTTTTCATTATTCAGTTCGGCTGTGGATCTCTCTGTTCTTCTCTTTTTCTGGTTCACGGGTGGATTTAATCTGCTCGACCAGCTTCTGCGGGGGTACGGGTTTGCTCCGATTGTTTCCGGGGTACTCTATATTGGATCGTTGCTGTTGCTCCAGTCGCTGATTGATCTTCCGTTCAGTATTTACAAAACCTTTGTTATTGAGGAAAAATTCGGCTTTAACAAAACTACCCCTGCGGTTTTTGCGGCTGATCTCCTGAAAACCCTTGCACTTTCCCTTCTTCTTGGTGTTCCTTTGCTTGCAGGATTGCTCTGGTTTTTTGAAGTTACCGGTTCGATGGCCTGGCTTTGGGCATGGGGCGGGATTACC
>CAIPKT010000027.1 GCA_903865705.1 uncultured Chlorobiaceae bacterium | reverse complement strand
TTAAGGAATGCCCGGAAGTCGAAGTTTCCCGGCGCAGTCGTTTTGGTAATGAAATCTGTTTCGCGACCAGCCTAATTGTGTCACCAGTGGCGACACAATTTCATTGCCAGCGTACGCGTCATAAAACTGCCGCATCCGATAAACCCTGTATAATCAGGGCCGAAGCGGTGCAGATAGTCGGCCAGTTGCTCAAATGTTTTTTCGCCCCATTGCGACACCGCAAGCTTACCACTGATAAAAGCACCAATCTTCCAGTAGAGCTGGATCAAGTGAATATTGATGCTTTGGAGCGCATTGCTGCGAGCCTGATCAATCAGCCCCTTTATTTCGTCAAAACTGTTATCTATTGCTGTCATGGTGATATTGCGCCTTATACGGTTTTAAAGAGAATCTGGTTGTGCTTTTCCTTCTGCATGTTGTGGGCGTTGAAGGGTTGCACGGGGTTTGCACGAGGTTGGCTTTGAGCTCAACCGCTATCAGGCGGCGCAGGTGGCGATGATAGAAGAGCAGGTCGAGATGAAAGTCGTCTCTGCCAACGCTGATGGGCTTCTGCCGGGCTACGAAGGTAAAACCGGTGCCCAGTTCGAGTAAAACACCCTCAATCTCACGTAGGATGGCACTTTCGAGATCACGCTCGCTGTAGGCGCCGTTCAGCCCGAGCAGGTCGAGCAGGTAAGGATCACGAAAGACAAGATCGGGCGTCATCTGTCCGTCGCGCAGCTTCCCGATCTCTGCGGCTACGACAGCTGCGGGCTTTTTCGACAGGGCTGTTCGTTCGTACAGGAGTCCTCCAATCTTTCTGCGCAGGGTGCGAACATCCCACCGTTCAATGCGTGCACATTTCGGCGTAGAAGTCGCGAGCGAGGGGATCCTTGATGGGTAGCAGGGCATGGAAGTGAGACCAGCTCAATTGTTGTGACAACGTCACAACAATTGACTCCTCTGGAAAAAGCTGGGGAAACTGTACCATGCGAGTGAGTTCGGGATAACTGAAGCCGCGCCCATATTCGGCAGTTAATTCTCGTGACACGGTGACGAGAATCTGCTTGCCATAAGCCGCACGAGCACCATGCAGGTTTTCCTTGAGCATTCGCTGCCCCAGGTGCCAGGAAAGTAGTGTCTGGGTAGAATAGAGAGCTGTGGCGATCCGTTGCCGGGCTGATTGGATAAGGTTCCGCAGATCCGACAGAAGGGCGGCCTCGTTGTCCGCTACTATTGCGGGAAGTTGCGGCTCCTGCCTTGAGTGTCCGATCTTCTTGTTCATCGCGCACCGCCTTTCAGCAGACCGTCGAGCAGCCCTTCGGCCTCCTGCTCAATGGCAAAGATATCGGACGTAATCTCTTCAAGTGTGCGGAGCGGCTGTGGTTTGTAGAAGTGGCGGATGAAAGCGACAATACCTCCCTCTTCGAGAAGCGGTACCTTTCCAAGCCAAGGAAGACTGGACTCCCGGTATCCCGAATATAGTTTGAGGTCGGCAATTATGACCTGTTGTTTAGCGGAAGCATCGAAGTAAATGGCTTTGAATGTAATAAGAGATATGTGCGTGAATTTAAATATAGACAAGAGATTTGAATTAGAGCGTTTCTTCGGTTTGTTATTTGCAATTATTCACTATCCCTATTTGCCGGTGGGGGTTTATCTATTACTGCAATCGCGGTGTTTATGATATAAAAAGTATCTAGTATCTTACTATAGCGGATTTTTATATAGACAGCAATCATAACAGCTCGTCGAAAAACATTAATTTATTTCACGCTTGATACGCTATAATAAGCTCCTTTTCATCTACAAATAACATCTTATTTAAATCCCCTTTATTATTATAAGCTTTCGAAAATATATAATGCTCAGAGACTCTGACAGTCGTTCAGAAATAAGCTGTCAACAGACTTTTTTTTATTATCATTTGAAGTAAAGAGTTATTTCATCCACTTCATATTGTACTAAAAAAATGAAAAAAATACTTTTACCGTTATTGGCAGCCGGCCTGTGTGCTTCACCGGTTACTGCTGCAGAACGCTACGTTAGCGGCAATATTGGTATTTCAGCAATGAGCGATGTCAATTTTTTGTTGACTTCCGAACTTGCAGGCGTCGAGAAACCAATTTCTATTCTGGCTCTGGTCTGACCACGCAAGGCGCTATCGGTTGCTCGTTTGGAGCATACCGCGTTGAGGGTGAAATCGGCTATCAGAGAAACAGTGCCAATAAATTAATAAGTTCCTATCAGGCTCCCAGTATTAGACCCCTTAACAATGAGCTTGACCTAAATGGGAGCGTTTCTGTCCTGTCATTTTTAGCCAACGGCTATTATGATTTCGATACTTATGGCGTGCAGCCCTACCTGACCGCTGGTGCTGGTGCAGCAAGAATCAACACGAATAACATTGTGGTCGATGGATTATCTGATGGCGCTTCCAGCCATAACACTGCTTTCGCCTACCAAATTGGAGCGGGCGTGGCAATCCCCGTTAGTAAAACGGTGAAAATTGATGCCCGCTATCGTTACTTTGCAACGGCAAAGTTCACCAACCCGTTTAATATCTATCAAAACTATGTCGCCAACGATGTAAACATCACCAGCAGCAGCGTTCTGCTTGGCATGAGCGTAGCTTTTTAAAGGTCATGGTTGACAAAAAAGGGAGGCCTCGCGCCTCCTTTTTTTACTTTTTATCCTTAACCAATACGATGGAAATGCATACTCATCTGGCTAAAACGTTTATTTGTGCTCTTTGTCTACAGACAATAGCCTTTTCGGCCTTGCAGGCAGAACCTTACCTAACGGAGAGCGGTCTGCATATTGAAATCGGTCCTGCAATTTTTCACACCGACTATAAAGAGCCTGGCGTGATGGAAGAGTCCGGTATCATGAAGGGCCTTTCAGGCGCCGTTACCTATCGTGGAGATAATGCTCTTGGCCCGGTTGATATGCTCAAGCTTGAAGGGGCCGCAGCAAGCGGCAAGGTTGATTACCGCTCCCCCCTGGCCGGAGCAGTCAATGGCATTGAGGATACAATAACCGAGGGAAGAATACTGGCTGGCATAAATGTGACGACCAGCGGAAATGTTGCTCTGACACCTTTTGTCGGATTCGGATATCGCCAACTCAAAGACAATGGCCACGGCAGGCTCTCTTCAATCGGCAATTATATGCTTTATGACCGTGAGTCAAATTATTTGTATACCCCGATTGGTCTTGAAATTTCATCAAAAACACCGGGCAGTTGGAAATTTGGAGGAACAGTCGAATATGATTTATTCTGGGATGGAACACAGTACAGCCAGTTGAGTGCTGCGAGCAATGAGAGTTATACGTATTCCGATGACCTCAAAAACAAGCAAAAAAAAGGCTTTGGTCTTCGTGCTTCCCTAAAGGCTATCAAGAAATTTCAGCCTTTTTCACTGGCTTTCGAAACATTTTTTCGGTACTGGAATCTGGATAATTCGAAGTCTTGCACTATCCTGGTGAACGGTGAGCCGAGACCTTTTGTTGAACCGGAAAACACTACTTCACAGTTGGGATTGAATGTTTCATTGCTCTTTTAGTTTGCACTGAGAAAGCTTTTGGCAAGGATCTCAAAGGTCTTTTTATGCATCTAAGGAATTGCTGTTAATTTTCAGTAAAAGACATAAATCCAAAATACTATACCTCTGAAGAACCGAGATATTCAGGTATGGTGAGGCGGCAAGTTTGTACCACTTGTTCATAGCACTGGATCAATTTTACTGTCCGGTTCCAGATCACTTCCCTCTCTCCGATCGAGCAAGAGATCGTCAATGAAATGATCGATCAGGTGCATTCCTTCATGGCGCATAACAATGTCGTGCGCCAGCTTTCCGCCAAGGCGATCATCTTCGTACGGTGCAAGACTCCATTTTTTCATGACCCAGTCACCGGGACGCTGAAAATAGACTGTATTTGAAATATCGTTCTTCCATGCCGGGTAGTTGATTTCATCGAGCTGCTGTTTCAGATAGAGCGCATTCTTCAAGATCAGCTCAGCCTGGCGCCGGTACCCTTCGACTCCGGTCTTGTGGATTTGCCACCAGAATTTCAGTGGAGCCAGCGCTGAACGCGAGCAGGTGATGGTAGGAACCGAAGCGTTGAGATAAGAGACGCGAAAGGGGTTTTGCGTGGCGAGGACTTCGTTTGTCGTGAGAAAGAGGCCCAAAGGTTCATCGAAACCGAAAAATTTATGCCCACTGACCGCGATAGAATCATAATGCCGCACAGATTGACTGACCAAATCGGCATGTTCGGTAAAAGGCAGGTACCCGCCAAAGAGCGCCGCATCGACATGACGATATACGGCGACAGGGCGTTTTCTTGCCAGAACCTCATCAATTGCATCCTGATTGTCGATACCTCCCTTGAAGGTGGTGCCAACGGCAATAACGATCAAGGCCGGACGGCTTGGGTCGAGTGCAACCTCAAACGCCTGCACATCCATTTCACCCCTTATGTTAGCTGGTATCTGGCGCATCTCCAGGCCCTGAAGGTCGCAGAGCCTCATGATAGAGTAATGAGCCTCTTCTGAAACGTACAGAATCGGCTTAAGTTGGCTGCGAGTGCTCAGGACGTGGACACCGAAGTAAATGCCGTGGTTATTACCGTCTGTGCCGCCATTAGTGACGATACCCCAAGTTTCTTCTGGTGAAAATCCATATAAAGGCGAGAAGAAATCAATAACTTCGTTTTCAAATTCGTGGGTGTTAAGGGCAAACAAGCTTGGCTTACGCGGATCGCCCACGTTGTTCATGGCCACATCTGCAAGGCCTGAAACGGCATACCAGTGATAGAAATCTGCCAGTTTGATATTTTGGTTGCAAGGGAACCCGACAGCAGTCTTTTTCTCCTGCACCATCTTCTCGGCGAACGCGTTAAGACGATTGATATCAATGCTATGGTTGGTCATGATGCGCCTCGGTGAATGTTCTCTTGTTCATGGCTGTTTTCTGCATTCCCATCCAAGATACGCATTACAAAAAAATTATGGCTCAGAATGGCCCATTTTTTGAAGGGAAGGGGCTGTAGAGTACATTCCACCTTATAAACAGAAATTCTTGAGCATCATCCAGCAACAATCCATGAGCAGAAAAATACTGATCGTCAAAAATATGACCCAGGAAGGGTCGGGACTTCTTGAAACCTTACTCAGCGAGCACGGTATTGCCTCGCACCAAGAGGATCTTTCAGCCTGCGGAACATTCCCTGATCCACGGGGCTACAGCGCTCTTGTGGTGCTTGGCGGGCACCAGAGCGCCAACGACGAAACCTCTTCCATGCTGCTTCAGCTCCGCCGTATTCAGCAGGCGTTGGATGAGGAGATCCCATTCCTCGGTATCTGCCTTGGGATGCAGTGCCTTGTCAAGGCGGGGGGCGGAAAGGTGATGAAGGCCCCTGTAAAAGAGGCTGGATTTGTTGACCCCAACGGAAATCCCTACAGAATCGATCTCACCGCCGCTGGCCGAAAGGACCCTATCTTTGGCGGACTTGACAAGAGCTTTCCGGTCTTTCAGCTTCATGGTGAAACGGTAGAGCTTGCTAAATCAGGAATGGAGCTGCTTGCGACAGGCGAAGGGTGCCCGATACAGGCGGTCAGGGTTGGAATAAACGGCTACGGGCTGCAGTGCCATTTTGAATTGACCGATGCCATGTTTTTGGAGTGGTGCAAGAATGATGCCGACCTGAAAAAGATAGATCAAGGGGACCTCAAGGAGCAGTTTGAGAGCATTCGGGAGGAGTACCATTCGACCGGGTTGAAGCTCCTGAAGAACTTCCTCAGGATTTCCGGTCTTGTGTGAGTAACAGACCCTGTTTCCCTGAAAGCGCATGAGCACCATCAGGGAAAGAGCCTCTGTGCCTAGTCTTCTATGACCAGATCAATCGTGCGGCGTTGCAGATCCACACTGTTCACCTTGACCTTGACCCGCTGGCCAATCTGCAAGCGCTTCTTGCGCCGCTTTCCAACCAGGGAGTAGGTTGTTTCGTCATA
>CAIPKT010000026.1 GCA_903865705.1 uncultured Chlorobiaceae bacterium | reverse complement strand
CCTGCGCCGCCGGTGATAATGATCATTGAGAAAAAATAGAAATTTAATGCAGGTATTTCGAATATAGAGGGAGGATAAAAACAAAAGCCGTCCTCTGCAACTTAATAGTTCAGAGACTCAAGCGCGGCTTTTATTTTAAACTCCGAATCAGGCTGGATAAATTGGCTTTGTCTTTCAGCTAACTTGCTTTGAGCTGTCTTGCGTTTACTTGATTGGTGCTTGATAAAAGTTTTCTTCCCCAGAAAAGCCACAGACGTACCGTTTCAACTGGCTTGCCAACAATTTCGGATATCTGCAGATGTTTAAGGCCTGATATTTCAGTTAACAGAACAGAAAGTTTGATGTCGGCAGCCCATTGCATCAGCGAATCAACCGGAGGAACAAAACTTTGGTTCCAATAAAAATCGTTGTTTTGTCCGAACCGGGCCATATAGCACTCGCGAAACGTTTTCAGCAAGACCCTTTCCTCTGTTTTCGTGTTTGCCGAGAGGTAGGTGTTGTAGACCAAGTCGCTTGAAACGGCTTCATTGCCTGTCATCCAGTAAGCAAGGGAGTATATATCATTAACAAGATCAAGAGCAGTTTTTTTTATCCTTTTCATCTCTCCTCCATTATAATTGGATTATTTTAGTCCTGTTTTAATTTATAAAAAAAAAGAGGATTGTCCAGATTTATTTCCTGAATTGTTTGAAAAAGCTGTTTTTTAAAGAAAAGCAGTTCAGGTCGCAGCTCAATGGGGGCTTATCCTGACGGTTTGACTGATTTACCGCAACAATAGAAAGGGGCAACATGAAGAGAGATATACAACACCTTCTCAATCCGGCATTACAGAATATTGCGACATACCGGGTTGAGGGTGGACAGCATGCCGAAATAAAGCTGAACCAGAACGAAAGTCCTTTTGATGTTCCGATGTGGCTCAAAGAGGAGATTACGAAAGAGTTTATCAAGGAGTCATGGAACCGTTATCCTGATATCCTTCCCTACAGGGGCATGGAGGCCTATGCTGATTTTCTTGGTATTTCGCCTGAATCCGTGATGATGAGCAACGGATCGAATGAGATGCTCTATACCATATTTCTTGCCTGTCTCGGACCTGGCAGGAAGGTGCTGATTCCCGATCCTTCTTTTTCGCTCTATGAAAAAATTGCGCTTCTCCTGCAGTCGCAGATTGTTACGGTTCCCATGCGTGCGGATCTTGATTTTGATACGGATGCGATTCTTCGGGTAGCCCGTGATGAAGCTGTTGATTTTATTGTCATCTCCACGCCGAACAATCCTACAGGCAAATCGCTCACTTTTGAAGAGGTTCGTCTGATAGCAAAGTCTTCCGATGCCATTGTTCTGGTCGATGAGGCCTACATTGAGTTTTCACGGCAGCGCTCTGTTCTTGAGTTGATCGACGAACTGCCGAATCTTATTGTTCTTCGCACGATGTCGAAAGCTCTTGCCTTGGCGGGAATTCGTATTGGCTTTGCGATTGCCAGTCCAGCACTTATGGCTGAGCTTGCCAAACCGAAAATCCCTTTTTCATCAAGCCGGCTTGCCGAAATAACGCTTGCAAAAGTATTGGCTAATTACTCTCTTGTTACTGATGCCGTTTCGTATATTCTTCATGAACGAGACAAGCTTTATGCAGCAATGCTCGCTATTGATGGTGTTGAACCTTTTTTGAGTGACACCAATTTTTTGATTATCAGAGTTCGTGATGCAAAGGCTCTTTTTCAAAGCCTTTGGAGTGAGGGTATTCTGGTGAGAAATGTCTCTGGTTATCACCTCATGGAGAATTGCCTGAGATTCAATGTCGGTCTTGTTGATGAAAATCAGCGGCTGATTGAAAAGCTTCGGTTGCTTTAGCATGCAGGAGTTCAGAAAGCTGGATGGCGCTGAAATGAACCGGCTGAGTGCTGAGCAGTACTCTGGATCGCCGAAGCATCCTCTTGTTTTGATGCTTCATAATGTCCGCAGTATGTGGAATGTAGGTTCCATGTTTCGTACTGCTGATGCTGCCGGGATTCAAAAAATTATTCTTTCCGGCTATACGGCTACACCGCCACGAAAAGAGATTGACAAAACCGCACTGGGTGCCCAGAATACGGTTGTCTGGGAGTATCATGCCGATCCGCTGGAGGCTATTTCAGGTTTGAAGAATGATGGGGTGAGAATTTGCGGACTTGAGATTACTGAAGGAAGTCGACCCTATACGACCATGAATTTCAGTGATTTTCCGATCTGCCTTGTTGTCGGCAATGAAGTTGAAGGCCTTGAAGACGAGGTGCTGCAGTTGTGTGACGAAGTACTTGAAATTCCTCAGTACGGTACCAAACATTCGTTGAATGTTGCTGTTGCAGCCGGCGTTGTTTTGTTTGAGCTGGTGCATGTTTTTCGAAGAAGTGTGTAACTTTTTGTTTTTTGTTTTTGTTTTAGCTTAATTAAACACTAACAGTTTATAACCGCGTTCCTCGATGCTTCATTACAAGACATATGAGTTGGATAACCCGGAGGCTCCTTGGGTTGTGTTTGTTCATGGAGCAGGCGGTAGTTCTTCAATTTGGTTTCTGCAGATAAAAGAGTTTATCAGGCATTTCAATGTTTTGCTTGTTGACCTTCGCGGGCATGGAAAGTCGAAAGGCGTTGTGCCTAAGGATAAGTATTATTACGATTTCGAGGATGTTACCCGTGATATTCTCGATGTGCTTGATTCACTGAAGATAGAGAAAGCTCACTTTGTCGGCATATCGCTTGGAACCATAATTATCCGCAACCTCAGTGAAATTGCCCCTGGAAGGGTCAGTTCCATGATTTTGGGCGGGGCTATCATCAGGCTTAACATCCGTGCGAAAGTTCTTGTTACTCTTGGCAATATGTTCAAGAGGCTGGTTCCTTACATGTGGCTTTACAGCTTTTTCGCCTGGATTATTATGCCAAGTGAGAGGCATAAACGTTCGAGACTGCTGTTTGTCAATGAAGCAAAAAAGGTCGCCCAGAAAGAGTTTATGCGCTGGTTTACCCTGACCTATGAAATCACACCGCTACTTAAATACTTTGAAGAGAAGGATACCGCCATTCCTACCCTTTACCTTATGGGTGACGAAGACCACATGTTTTTGCCAGCGGTCCGCTTTATCATTACAAAACATACCAATTCGTGGCTTGAGGTAATTAATAATTCCGGTCATGTCTGTAACGTCGATCAACCTCGTGAGTTCAATGCTCGTGCGATTCTCTTCTTGAAGAAAATGTCATCGGGCAATTCAAGTGAAAAATCGGTAGTCCAGTTAGCTCACTGTTAAAGAACGGCCTTGTTGTAGTTGTTCATGGCATGTTCGATACCGTTGATTGCGAAATCAAGTGCGGCATCCCTGCAAATGGGCAATATTTTCTCCATAACAGCGCTCTCATTTTCACTGAATTTTCCAAGCACAAACGACGAAAAAGAGTTTAAAGGCTGTTCGTCAATTCTGATTCCTATACGCAGACGGGCAAATTCCTCGCTTCCAAGCGATTCAATAATGTGTTTCAGCCCGTTTTGTCCACCCGCAGATCCTTTTGCCCGAAGGCGTACCGAGCCTGAAGGGAGGTTGAGGTCATCACAAATCACCAGAATATCATTCCGCAAGATTTTATAAAAATTCATGGCAGCAACAACTGCATGACCTGAAAGGTTCATATAGGTCATGGGCTTGATGATGATGAGCTGCTCACGCCGGTGAGTAATTTTTGTGCCAAGGTATTTTCCCTTACCCTTACTGAACTTAGCTCCAAAAGAGTCTGCAATTTTTTCAACAGCACAAAAGCCGATGTTGTGCCTTGTGCCGACGTACTGCGATTCAGGATTGCCGAGACCCACAATAAGTTTCATAGTCAGAAAGTGTAAATCCAGAGGGGTAACTCCGGTATTAAGCGTAATGATTGTAATGAGTGTAATGAGTGTTCGGGAGAATATACGTTGAGAAGCAGCATAATCTGTAACAACAGTCCATTTCACTCCTTAAAAAAGAAAATCCAGAGAAAAAAACAGGCGATACACGAGGGGAGTTCTTCAAAAGCTATTGAGATTCATGAAAAAAGTTGCAAATTAAGTCTTCCTGCCGTTGTCAGGCATCTTCTTTCTCATGGTTTTCTTTGATAGTATTTTTTTCTTGATTTTTAAAACAGTGAAAAAAAAAGAACAATGAAAAAACCGTTCAACGTAACATGGTTGGCTAGATCAACATCGGTTCTGGGAGGCCTAGGTGTCTTGCTGCATGCACCGAATGCCTTTGCAAGCGAGGCCGATTTGATCTTACCTGATTTACACTCACAGTCTTTTCTTGATGGTATCGTCCAGGGTGGTATTCCTGGAGACACTCTGCTGATGTGGGGTCTTGTAATCTGCCTTTTCGGTATGATCTTTGGTTTGGTACAGTACGTGGGCATCCGGAAACTTCCAGTTCACAGTGCCATGCGCGAGATCAGCGAACTGATCTACGAAACCTGTAAAACTTACCTTATTACGCAGGGTAAATTCATTCTTGTTCTCTGGGTTCTTATCGGCGCTATCATTGTCGCCTACTTCGGCTGGCTCCGGCAGATGGAAACCATTAAAGTTGCCTCCATTCTTTTTGCCAGTCTTATCGGTATTCTCGGAAGCTACATCGTTGCATGGTTCGGCATGAGAATCAATACCTTTGCCAACTCAAGGACGGCATTTGCAAGCCTTGGAGGCAAACCGTTTCCAACCTACGCAATTCCGCTCAGGGCAGGTATGAGCATTGGTATGCTGCTCATCAGTATTGAGCTTTTCGTCATGCTCTGCATTCTTCTCTTTGTGCCTGCCGACTTTGCCGGCCCCTGCTTTATCGGCTTTGCCATCGGCGAGTCTCTTGGCGCATCGGTGCTTCGTATTGCCGGTGGTATCTTTACCAAGATTGCCGATATCGGTTCCGATCTCATGAAGATTGTCTTCAAGATCAAGGAAGATGATGCCCGTAACCCTGGTGTTATTGCTGATTGTGCAGGCGACAACGCTGGTGACTCGGTTGGACCGACCGCTGACGGTTTTGAAACTTACGGCGTGACCGGTGTAGCCCTGATCTCTTTTATTCTGCTTGCCATCAAGGCACCTGAAGTGCAGGTGATGCTGCTTGTCTGGATTTTTGCCATGCGTCTGGTCATGATTTTCGCCAGTGCGGCTTCCTACTGGGTCAATGCTGCTATTGCCAAATCGAAGTACAGCAATGTAACCGAGATGAACTTCGAGAAGCCACTTATCACGCTTGTCTGGCTTACCTCGATTGTCTCCATCATTCTGACCTACATCGCATCCTGGTACCTCATCAGCACCCTTGGTGACGGCACCATGTGGTGGAAGCTTGCCTCAATCATTACCTGTGGTACCATTGCTGGTGCTCTTATTCCTGAACTGGTCAACCGCTTTACCTCTACCGAATGCGCCCATGTCCGCAACGTCGTGCAGTGCACCAAAGAGGGAGGAGCTGCTCTGAACATTCTTGCCGGTCTTGTTGCCGGTAACTTCAGCGCCTACTGGATGGGCCTTGCCATTGTTGTTCTTATGGCCGGAGCCTACGGGTTTAGTACCCTTGGTCTCGGTGCAATGATGCTTGCTCCATCTGTCTTTGCTTTCGGTCTTGTTGCATTCGGCTTCCTGAGCATGGGCCCGGTCACCATTGCAGTGGACTCCTACGGTCCGGTTACCGATAACGCACAGTCGGTCTATGAGCTCTCACTGATCGAAAACGTTTCCGCCAAAGAGATTGAGGAAGAGTTTGGCTTCAAGCCGGACTTTACCAATGCAAAACGCTACCTTGAAGCCAACGACGGCGCAGGCAACACCTTTAAGGCAACAGCTAAACCAGTACTTATCGGTACCGCTGTGGTTGGCTCGACGACCATGATTTTCTCAATCATCATGATCCTTACTAACGGGCTTGTCAACAACCTCGAGAAGCTCTCCATCCTGTCGCCTCCGTTTTTGCTTGGTCTCATGATGGGCGGTGCGGTCATCTACTGGTTTACCGGTGCGTCTATCAATGCGGTAACCACCGGCGCCTACTACGCGGTTGAATTCATCAAAAAGAATATCAAGCTTGATGATGGCGCTGAAAAAGCATCAATTGAGGACAGCAAGAAAGTTGTGGAAATCTGTACGAAGTTTGCGCAGAAAGGTATGATCAACATCTTTCTCACCGTATTCTTTACGACACTTGCCTTCGCCTGTCTCGATTCATTCTTCTTTATCGGCTACCTTATCTCCATCGCCCTCTTCGGCCTTTACCAGGCTATCTTCATGGCCAATGCAGGCGGCGCGTGGGACAATGCTAAGAAGCTTGTCGAAACCGAGCTCAACGCTAAAGGTACCGAACTGCACGATGCATCAATTGTTGGCGATACGGTCGGCGATCCTTTCAAGGACACCTCTTCGGTTGCCCTTAACCCGATCATCAAGTTCACCACACTCTTTGGTCTGCTTGCTGTCGAGCTTGCCATCGAACTTGCTCCACAGATCGCCATGACGGCTGCCGCAGTGTTCTTCTTGCTCTCGCTGGTATTTGTACACCGTTCCTTCTTCTCCATGAGAATCAAGGTCGACGCACACTAAACTGGTTTTTTTACCTGGAAGTTTTACCCGGGTAAAAGCAAAAGGAGCCGCAGCGATGCGGCTCCTTTTGCTTTTGTGCTCACTCAATCTCGATACCGTAGGTATCCAGTAAACCCGTCACTCCCGGCAGAGAAAATTTTGCTTTTCTGATACGGTTCGTTTCAGGGTTTATTGAATAATTCCCTGCCGCACGAAAATCAGCAGTTTCAAGATTGGTGTGAAAAAATATCGCCTGCTGCAAGTCAGAACCATCAAACACCGCTCCACTCAAGTCAGCCTCACTGAAATCAGCTTCCTGCATATCGCAGTTTTTGAAACGTGTGTTTTTGAGCTTCAACCCCGAAAAAAGCGAAAGCTTCAGGATACAAGAATCAAAATCAACCTCCAGCATAAATTTCCGGCAATCACTGAACTGAACGCCAAGCAGTTTGCAGTTCACAAACTTCACCTCCTGCAGGCTGGTGTTTTTAAGCTTCGCCAAACTGAGATCGCACCCGTCAAACCGGCAATTGACCATTCTGACACCTGAAAGATCAGCACTGTTGAAGTTGCAGTGGATGAATGCACACTGTTCATAATAGCCCTCTTTCTCAAGAGTCCGAACCCCTGTTATCTCTTCCATTATCCTTTTTGTTTAAATCGATCGCTCAATTCCTTGCTTTTTTCCCTCACTCCATGTCCGAAAACAGTCCAGTGGAGAAAAGGCATAATCTCGAAAAAAACTATCATTCCCCCCTAATAACCAAACTATCCAAAACCCTTATCTATATTATCACAGGTATTTCCCGGTACGTTCGAGAGATTGCACGGGTGAGCCCATCGATTGAAATGCGAACAAAATATAATGGTTAGCAAATAATGATCGAAGAGATAAAAAAAATGCTCTGGGCCTCTGCAGACAAGCTGCGGGCCAACATGGACCCGGCAGAATACAAGCACATCGTTCTCGGTCTTATTTTCCTGAAATACATCTCCGACTCGTTTCAGACCCACCGAATGCAGCTTACCCTGCGTTTTCAGGACTCCGATGACGACTACTATCTCAGTGATACCAATAAATACTATCTTGTCGAAGAGCTCGAAGACCGCGACTACTACCGGGAATCAAACGTTTTCTGGGTACCCGAAGGAGCCCGTTGGGAAACCATCCGATCACAGGCCAAACAGCCCGACATCGGCAAACGCATTGACGAAGCCTTTGCTGAAAAGATGCTGATGCTCACCGAAGCACTTGGTGAACAGATGGCCAAAGGGGCGGGGCTCGATCAATTGATTCGCCAGAAACTTGGAGGGCTGGGTTATGAGTTCTGAACGGAGTGAGCCGATGAGGGAGAGCGAGAGTGTCGAGCTCAAGAAAAGTCTTGCAGAGCTGAAGCAAGGGTTGATTTCGATGGTTGCAATCCTCAACAAACATGGTGGCGGTGAACTTTGGTTTGGTGTAGCGCCGAACGGAAATGTGGTTGGCCTTGATGCCAACGAAAAGACCCTGCGTGACGTGTCGCAAACTATCGGATCGCATATTGAACCTCGAATTTATCCGCATATTGAGCTTGCCCAACTTGGCGGCAAGAGCTGCCTGCACATCACCTTCAGCGGGCAGGAGATGCCATATTTCGCTTATGGTCGAACTTACATGCGGGTTGCTGATGAAGATCGCCAGCTCACTGCCCGCGAACTAGAAAACATCATTCTCCATAAGCACAAGGAGGCCATGCGCTGGGATAACGAACCCTGCGATGCCGAAGCACTTTCTTTGGATGGGCTTGATACCGCAAAAATCAGGCGCTTTGTTGAGCGTGCCGGGCTAACCTGGGATACCGCGGAAAACGCTCTCGACAAGCTTGAACTTCGAAAGAGTGGAAAACTGCTCAATGCCGCAAAACTCTTTTTTGCCACCGAGCAGCCTCTTCAATTGCGCTGCGCGGTCTTTGCAACAACCAGCAGTTCCACTATTATTGACCGTCACGATTTTGACGGTGACATTCTCGAACTGATTGAGGAGGCGCAAAAATACATTCTCAAAAACATTCACATCGGCATGCGTCTCGAAGGCCTCTACCGTGTTGATGTGCCAGAAATCTCCATGGCCGCGCTGCGTGAAGCAATCATCAACGCATTCTGCCACCGCGACTATCGCGACCCCGACTACATCCATGTGGCCATCTTCAAAAACCGCGTCGAGATACGCAACCCTGGCGGGCTCTACGACGGCCTGACCATGGAAGAGATGCGCCAGGGCAACGTCTCCCGCCGCCGCAACCCGCTTATTGCCGACCTCTTCCGTCGCATCCAGATGGTTGAGGGGTGGGGGCGCGGAATGCCGCTCATTCTTGAAAATGCACCGAGTGTGCAGTTTCGCCAGATTGCCGGACTGTTTATAGCGAGTTTTGAGAGGCCCTCTTTTGTTGAGGATATCGCACAAGGCGAGGTTGATACTAAAGGAAAGACTGTCGGAAAGACTGTCGGAAAGACTGGACTGACCGATAGGGAAAAAAAGTTGTGTGATTTGGTTCGCCAACATCCGACCATTACTCAACCAGAGATGGCCGATCAACTTGGTCTCACCGAACGTGGTGTTCGTTATCTGACCGACAAACTTCAGAAACAAGGTGTTCTGACACGACTCATCGGCAGAAAGAGCGGACACTGGGAAATTATTGATACGGAAAAAGGTGGGAGGGGTGAGGTATGAGTTATGATCCACACTATGTATATCGATAACCTGCGCAAATACAAGTACCCTCCAGCCAAACAGGAAGAGGCCATAACGTTGGTGCTCGAACAGGCCGAAACTTTGAGTGCTGAATGGGAAGAGTAAGCTCGCTCCATCACCATCCCGACTTCAGGAACTACTATCCCGGTTTTCGAGTTGTTCGTCTCAGTGATCTTCCTGAAAATCTCAACATCCTATATCTTGATAGCGCAGAACCGTTATCAGCTGTTAGGGAAAAAAGATGAATGCCTGTTGCCGTCCGATGAGTTGCGCAGGCGTTTTCTCCAGCAACTGCTGGAATAGCCAGCCATCGCAAGCGACATAGACTTCTTCATCGGAAAAGAATAAAAACCATGTCAGACAACACAGCGGGTCGTTTTTTTGCATATTTGAACTGGCTTCTCAATCCATTTCATGGATTGGAGACGACGGAAGTCTATGATCTGATTGGTACCACTTCTCTTACCGAGCACAGGCTGTATTTGAATCTTGGTTACTGGCGGGATGTGGATACCATCGATGGGGCCAGTGAAGCGCTTGCTCTTCTGGTGGCGAATCGGGGCAGCATGGCTGCAGGTGATATAGTGCTGGATTGTGGGTATGGCTTTGGCGACCAGGATATCCTCTGGGCCAGGACCATGAAACCCGAAAAAATCATCGGGCTGAATATCACAAGGTCTCAGGTGGAACGGGCCCGGATGAATGTTGCCGATGCAGGGCTCGGGACGTCGATAGATTTAAGGGAAGGTTCGGCAACAGAGATGCCGATTGCAAATGAATCCATCGATCTGGTCGTTTCCCTGGAAAGTGCTTTTCACTACAGGAGCCGTGAGGATTTTTTCAAGGAGGCGTATCGGGTGTTGAGACCAGGAGGAAGGTTGGTGACAGCGGACATTGTTCCGACAAAAAACTCCAATAATCTTTTCAGGCGGATGGAGCAATGGATTTCATGGAGTCTTGTCGCCGGAAAATTCAATATTCCGAAGGAAAACTACTATCTGATTCCGTCCTACACTAGTAAGCTCTTGAGCGCCGGCTTCGTCACTATTGACATCAAATCAATACGCGACGATGTCTATCAGCCTCTTCATGAGTATCTGTCAAAAGATCAAACGTTTGTCAGAAAGCTGCCTCCGGTTGCCATGATTCTCGCAAAATCAGCATTCCATCGCTCTGCAGAGAGTGTCTACGCCGGCCTGGACTATATTCTGTCTTATGCTGAAAAGCCTGGGTAACTTGGGTAACTTGCGGGACGTTGTTGAATAACGATAAAAACTCCTCGACCCCTTTTTTTTCAACAACGAGGGGACGTCCCTAACTAACTATACTTGTGCTCGCAGTTCACTATTCTATCGCTATCCAATTACCCATCAAGTGCGCACTCTCTTTCTGTCATTTTGTGTTTGCTGGAAATATCAATAGTTTTACTGTAATTTAGGAAAGCATGTACACGGAAAAAATCTATCTGCTTTTTTTGAATGACAGCGCCTGCTTGAAGGAGAGTTGAAAACACGTTTTGTTACCCAGGAGGAGGCCGTAACATTGGTGCTCGAACAGGCCGAAACGCTCAGCGCTGAGTGGGAAGGGTAAGCTTTTTTGCTTTCCGGGCGGCTTAGTTAGGAACAGGATTGCTGGAGGATTCAGCCCGTTTTTTCATTGCTGAGAGTATAGAAGGGAAATCATGCTTCTGAACAAAATTGACGACAAACTGAGGTGCGAAAAAATCCGGTTTTACTTCTGATTTATAGGTAAGAAATGTTCCCTCACCGTGCCGGTATTCTTCAAGAATCCATTCTCCATGATACACTTTGCAATCGCCGGCTATTTGCTGAAAATAGAGATGTTTTAAGTACTCACCCCGGGTTTTCGCTTTTATATACACAGTCTTCTGGAAAAAAAATATTTTGGTCTTTCCTGTCTGGAACATCACGGCTTCGACCCCATCGTCAGATATCAAGCCACTATCGATGATTTTTGGTATGTAATTTTTGTGATTGTTATAATCAGTCAAAACGTCCCATACCTTTTTTGGGGATGCAGCGATAAATATATGCCCCGTTACGCCTGTAACGCCCTCTTTAAGATTAGAAGTCAGCACGAGGGGCTCGCCGTTTAAAAGCGTTGTCTGTTCTACAGATATGGAATCGTAGGCTGAAGCTGTTGAGGCAACGGCCGGGGAGGTTATCGGAGAAACTAAAAATGTACCAGCAAGCATCAACATGATTATACTTCTGCTTATTGTCATGATGTAAAATATTTGCATAGCGTTATACTGAACTATGCAATTCCTTTTTTGGGAAAAATTGCATGGACAAAAAAGGCCGTTTAGTACAGTTTTGTCTTTAATGTATTCGAATTGCTCTTTCGTCCGTAATTATTTTTCAGTTTTATTGTTTTTTATAAAAATCGCCTACAGTTTTTTTCGCTTCAGCCGCAGCGAATTGCTGACCACCGAGACGCTGCTGCCTGCCATGGCAAGCCCGGAAAAGACCGGGTTAAGGAAAATACCCCAGAGGGGGAAGAGCGCTCCAGCGGCAAGCGGGATGCCAATGATGTTGTAGATAAACGCCCAGAAGAGGTTCTGGCGGATTACCCTCATGGTGGAGCGTGAAAGGGTGATGGCATGTGCAACTTTTTTGATATCACCTTTGAGCAGGGTAATTCCGGCTGATTCCATGGCGACATCAGTTCCTGTGGCCATGGCAATGCCGACATCGGCCTGGGCAAGCGCCGGTGCGTCATTGATGCCGTCTCCCGCCATCGCAATTTTTCGCCCCTCAGCTTGCAACTCCTTGATTTTTTTTGCCTTCTCTTGCGGCAGCACTTCGGCGACCACTTCGTCTATGCCAACCTGCTCTGCGATGTAGTTAGCGGCTGAACGGTTATCGCCGGTCAGCATGATGACTTTCAGCCCTTTGCGGTGGAGTGCTGCAACGGCCTCTTTTGCCTCCTCCTTGATGGTGTCGGATAAAGCAATCAGTCCGGTGTTTATTCCGTTTTCCTCAATCAGGACAACTGTTTTTCCTTCACCCTGAAGTCTTGCAAGCTCAGGGTGCATTTTTTCATGATCAAGCGGTTTGCGGACGGCAACAGGAGTGCCGTCAATCATGGCCGAGACGCCGATGCCTTCAAGTGCCCTGAAATTCGTGAGGTTGCCGAAAGTGAGCTGCTGCAATCTGGCCTTTTCGACAATTGCTCGCGCCAACGGATGTTCAGATCGGTTTTCAATGGTGGCAGCAAGCTGCAGAAGGGAGGTGATGCTTCTCTCTTTGTCGAGCGAAATGATATCGGTGACTTGCGGATTTCCGGTGGTGATGGTACCGGTCTTGTCGAACACAACGGTATCGACGGAGCTGAGTTTTTCAAGGCTTTCGGCGTTGCGGATAAGAATGCCGTATTCAGCTCCCTTGCCGATGCCGACGATTATGGCGGTAGGTGTTGCGAGCCCCAGTGCACAGGGGCAGGCAATAACCAGAATGCCGACCAGCCCCATGATGCCGTAAGAAAGTGCTGCTGAAAACCCAAGGAACGACGAGCCGACCGTCAGCCAGATGACAAGCGTGAGCAGGGCAAGAACCAGAACCACAGGCACAAAAATACCTGCCACCTTGTCGGCAATCTGCTGGATTGGCGCTTTCGATCCCTGGGCCTCTTCGACCATCCTGATGATGTGTGCCAACACAGTGTCCGGGCCGACGTTTGATGCGGTGAAGGTGAATGATCCCTGCTTGTTGATGGTTCCTCCGATTACCTTGTCGCCAGCTTTTTTATCAACAGGGATTGGTTCGCCGGTTACCATTGATTCGTCAATGGAAGAGAAGCCCTCCGCAATCGTCCCGTCTACCGGAAGCTTTCCGCCGGGTTTGACGATAACAAGGTCGCCTGTTCTGACCTGTTCGACCGGAATTTCAATCTCTTTTCCCTCTCTCTGAACAAGGGCGGATTTTGCCTGAAGACCAATCAGCTTTTCGATGGCTTCACCGGTCTTCATTTTTGAACGGGCTTCCAGATATTTGCCGAGCAGGACAAAGCCGATCACCACAATGGTCACGTCGAAGTAGGTCGAGTCGGGAGCGTGCAGAAAGGATTTTACTGCCGGGATGAGCGTAATGAGTGCGCTGTAAAACCAGGCGGTCAGGGTTCCGATACCGATCAGCGTATCCATGCTTGCGGCGCTGCTTCTGATAAACATGACAACGCCATGCAGAAATGGAGCACCTGTACGGAAGACCATCCAGGTGGAAATAAGCATAAGGAGGATGTTCAGAACCTCCATGGAGATGGGTATGTGCGGGAAACGGTGGAAGAACATCGAGCCGATATCCCACATCATGAGAGTAAAAACAACCAGCGCAACGGGTAACGCAAACTGCACATTCCGGAGCTGACGGCTCAGTTCCCCCTCTTTTTGTTCCCGCTTTTTGGTGGATCCGGTTGCCACCGCTGCCATTGCCGAAGGCGGTTGTTCGATTTCAAGGGAGTAACCGTATTTGTTGACAACCTCATTCAGTGCTTCGGGTGTCAGGCTGTTATTGTCGAACTCCAGCTTTGCCGTTTCAGTAGCCAGATTGACAGTAACCTCTTTGATTCCCTCAACCTTCGAGAGCTTTTTGGTGATGATGGCTGCACAGCTTGCGCAGTGCATTCCCTTGACGCTGTATGTTTGGGTAGTCATTGAAAATTTCTACCGGACGTTGATGACTCCGCGTGGCACACCCATGGCACAGGTTATCTTGTAGGTGCCGGCTTTTTGAGGTGTGAACTCCATGACAATTTTTTTGCCTTTTACCAGAGGTTGCGGTTTGTTCCATAAACCGGGAACCATTATCTCGCTCATGCAGCCGGAGGCAGTATCGGTTGGATTGACCTCAAGGCGAACTTTTTCACCTGTTTTTACGGTAAAGGTATTCGGGGTAATATCGTGGGCTTTTGTGTAGCCGACCGTAAAACTTTCGGCACTCGCAACGGCAAAAGAGGAGGCTGGTGCGGCAAAAGTCAAGAGTGTTGTGGCGAGTATGGTTATGCGTTTCATAGAGAATATTCTCCTTTTAATAAGGTATTGATCTTAATTGTTTCGTCACTGCCGGATTTTTTTTCCGGGTGAATGTCAAGCTGGCAACAGATTCCCATAACACTCTTTTTGCGGTTACCGTTCTGGGTTGACAGAGAAAAAAAGCCAATCAGTGCTTCATTCCAGAATGGCGCAGGCGACCCTTTTTCAGATCCCTTTTTTTCATCAGCACAAAGATGACCGGAGTCATGATGAGAACATGAACTGCTGAGGAAATCATACCCCCGATCATGGGGGCGGCAATCGGTTTCATCACATCAGCACCGGTACCGGTTGACCACATGATTGGAATCAAGCCTAAAAGAGCTACGGCGACGGTCATCAGTTTGGGGCGAAGGCGGAGCACCGCTCCTTCAAAGGCCGCATCGTAGATATCCGACTCAGTACATGGACCATTAATCAGTTTTTTGTCGAGCGCCTCGTGCAGGTAGATAACCATGACCACTCCGGTTTCAACAGCTATGCCATAGAGAGCTATAAAGCCAACCCAGACCGCAACCGAGAGGTTATAACTCAAGGCCGAGACCAGGTAGACCCCGCCAACAAGGGCGAATGGCACAGAAAGCATCACCATCGAAGCCTCAAGCACCGACTTAAAGGTAAAGTAGAGCAAGATGAAGATGATGACCATTCCCAGCGGAATCAGTACCTGCAAGCGTTCTTTTGCGCGAATCTGGTTTTCCCACTGTCCTGACCAGGCGACATAGTAACCGGCCGGCAGCTTGAGCTTTTGTTCCAGTACCTGCTTTGCCTCAGTCACGAAGCTTCCCATGTCGCGCCCCCGGACGTTCAGATAGACCAGCGAGCGCAGCAGGCCCCCTTCGCTGTTGATTTCAGGCGCTCCGGTGGTGATTTTCATGGTTGTGACAAGGGAGAGCGGCACCTGGGCTCCATCCATACTGCCGACAAGAATGCGACCGATGGCGGGGATGTTGTCGCGGTAGTCGCGCAGGTACCGGAGGCGTATAGGGAAGCGGTTTCGTCCTTCAACGGCGGTTGAGAGCATCTCGCCTCCAAGAGCAGTCTCAATAACGTCCTGAATATCTCCAACACTCACCCCGTATCGGGCTGCGGCCTGGCGGTTGATATTGATATCGAGGTAGTTGCCGCCGGTAACCCGTTCAGCCACGACGTCAGCCGCGCCATTAATTGGTTT
>CAIPKT010000025.1 GCA_903865705.1 uncultured Chlorobiaceae bacterium | reverse complement strand
GAAGATGCTGAAAAACAGGGATTGCTTAATAAGGATAGCATCATTATCGAACCGACAAGTGGCAATACCGGTATTGCACTCGCGTTTATTGCTGCAGCCAAGGGATACCGGCTGATACTGACCATGCCTGAAACCATGAGCATTGAGCGCAGGAACCTGCTCAAGGCGCTTGGTGCCGAACTGGTTCTGACACCAGGGCCCGAAGGGATGAGCGGAGCAATCAGAAAAGCTGAAGCACTGAACCTGGAATATCCGAATTCATTTGTTCCGCAGCAGTTCAAAAACCCGGCAAATCCGGAAATTCATCGCAAAACAACGGCTGAAGAGATTTGGAACGATACTGATGGTAATATTGATATTTTTGTCAGCGGCGTTGGAACAGGCGGAACGATTACCGGTGTTGGCGAGGTACTGAAAGAGAGAAACCCCGGTGTAAGGATTGTTGCTGTAGAGCCATTTGATTCGCAGGTTATTGCCGGCGGCAAACCTGGTCCACATAAAATTCAGGGAATCGGTGCAGGTTTTATACCCGATATTCTGAATACCGGTGTTATTGATGAAATTATCCCGGTGACAAACGAAGATGCCTTACGCACAGGTCGCAAGCTGGCCAAAAGCGAAGGACTTATTGTAGGCATCTCTTCAGGCGCAGCGGTTTATGCTGCTTTGCAGCTTGCACTTCGTGAAGAGAACAAGGGAAAACGCATTGTTGTTATCCTGCCCGATACCGGAGAGCGATACCTTTCGACGCTTCTTTACCAGTCGGAGGATGAGCCGGTCAATATCTGAACCGGCAGAATTAATTTTTAAACCGGAGAACCATCCGACAGAGGGAGATTTTTTATCATGGAAACGAAGAGTGGTAGTGTCATTGATGAGGCTATTGAGTTGTTATCCAGCCAAGGTGATGCTGAATGTGAATCGTTGGGGCATCATGACCAGTTGCTGCCCTCGATTGAAAAGCTCAAAGAGGTCGTTGAACTCATCCGTTCAATCATCTTTCCGGGCTATTTCGGCGGGCCTGTCTTGCGGCAGCGTTCGCTTCACCACTTTCTTGGCGTACGCATAGAAAAGCTCTATGGATTGCTTTCTGAACAAATTCTCAGTGTCCATCATTTCGACACCGAAAACAACGGTTCTGCCAACGCAGAAGAACATGCTGCCGAAACCGCCCGGCAGTTCATAGGACTTCTGCCTGACATAAGGAAAAAATTGTGCACCGATGTCAAAGCCATATACAATGGCGATCCGGCAGCCAAAAACTATGGGGAAATTATCTTCTGCTACCCTTCCATCAGGGCCATGATCAATTACCGGGCGGCACATGCCCTGTTGTCGCTTGGTGTACCCCTGATCCCGAGAATCATTGCTGAAATGGCCCATTCGGAGACAGGTATCGACATTCATCCGGGAGCCCATATCGGTGACCATTTCTGCATTGATCATGGTACTGGTGTGGTCATCGGCGAGACCTGCATTATCGGCAACCACGTACGCCTCTACCAAGGCGTGACACTTGGCGCGAAAAAATTTGCCCTTGATGATGAAGGCAACCCGGTTAAAAACCTGCCGCGCCATCCAATTATTGAAGACAATGTTGTCATTTACTCCAACGCAAACATCTTGGGGAGGATAACCATTGGCAGAAACTCCGTGATCGGCGGCAACGTATGGCAGACCGTAAGTGTGCCGCCAAACTCAAGAGTGCTGCAGCAGAAAGCCGTTGAAAGCAGTTTTACAGATGGGCTCGGCATTTGAACGCGAAGTAAAAAAAAGATTATGAAGTTTGAAACCCTTGCCATTCATGATGGACAGGCTCCTGACCCTTATACGGGATCCGTAACCGTTCCTGTTTACCAGGCGTCTACCTTCGAACGGGAAAGCCTTGAACATCGCGGTGAATTCTTTTATTCAAGAATTGGCAATCCTACCAGAAAAGCGCTTGAATCGACCATCGCCCTGCTTGAAAACGGCCGCTACGGACTTGCCTTCGCATCTGGGGTCGCCGCCACCATGGCTGCGCTGCAAGTCGTAAAACCCGGAGAGCATATTGTTGCCAGCAACGATATCTACGGAGGAAGCTACCGTATTTTTGAGCAGCTCCTCCGTCCATGGGGCGTTTCTACCACATATGCTGCAAGTGAAGCTACAGAAAGCTATGAGGCATGCATTACACCGGCGACCAAACTGATCTGGATTGAAACCCCGAGCAACCCGCTGCTCCAGCTCTCCGATGTCCGGGCACTTGCTGCGCTGGCAAAAGAGCGTGGTATTCTGCTCGCCGTAGACAATACCTTTTTAAGTCCTTACTTCCAGAGACCGCTTGAACTCGGTGCCGATATTGTCGTCCATAGCACAACAAAATATCTCGGGGGTCACAGTGACGTGATTGGCGGAGCCGTTGTCACCTCAGATTCTGCGCTGCACACCACCATTAAAAACTACCAGGCGGCAGCAGGTGCCATACCGGCACCGTGGGACTGCTGGCTCATTCTTCGCGGACTGAAAACACTTAAAATCCGCATGAAGGAGCATGAAGCCAACGCTTTTCACCTCGCAGCACTTCTTGAACAGCACCCGGCAGTGGAACGGGTATTTTATCCGGGTCTGCCCTCCCACCCGCAGCATGAACTGGCGAAACAGCAAATGAGCGGTTATGGCGGAATGGTGACCTTTGCCCTGAAAGGGGGACTTCCGGCTGTTGAGCAACTGGTGGCAAAAATCAAGCTCTTTGTTCTTGCAGACAGCCTTGGCGGTGTTGAGTCGCTCATCGCCTCACCGGCAATAATGACGCTTGGAGCACTCTCAAAAGAGGAACGGCAGCGGAGAAAATGCACCGATAATCTCATACGCCTCTCTGTCGGGCTTGAAAATGCCGAGGATCTTGAGGCGGATCTGTTGAATGCCCTTACGTGTGGATACGACACGTAAGGGCACGCCATGGCGTGCCCCTACATGGCATACACATTGTGCCCATACATGGCGTGCCCCTACATGGCATACACATTGTGCCCATACATGGCGTGCCCCGACATGGTATACACATTGTACCCATGCATGGCGTGCCCCGACATGGCATACACATTGTACCCATGAATGGCGTGCCCCTACGTGTCGTATCCAAAACGTGTCGCATCCACACGTGGCCGTGCCCACATGTGCCCCGACATTATGCGCGGTATATCCCCGCATGATTCATGGCATAATTTGACGTTAAAAGAAATAATGAAGAAATGTTACAAATGATTACTATTGAGCTGAACGGAACGAAACAGCCACTCCCGATCGGTTCTGCCGTAAGCGATCTTCTTTCGATCATCGGCTCCGACGGAAAAAGCGTGGCAGTAGTGGTCAATGAACAGATTATCCGCCCCGATAAACGCTCAGCACGCCTTCTGCAAGAGGGTGACCATGTTGAGCTTCTTATTTTCGCAGGCGGAGGTTAACCCGATATCAGACTGATGACAATACCTATGGATTTTTTGCAGCTCGGCTCCTATACCTTCTCTTCCCGCCTGATTCTCGGAACAGGAAAATTCAGCAATGCAACGGTCATGCTTGAAGCCGTTCGTGCATCCGGTGCACAACTTGTTACCGTGGCACTGCGCCGCTTCAACCGCGAACAGGCTGAGGATGACCTTTTCGGCCCTCTTTCAGCAATTGAAGGCATAACCCTTATGCCTAATACCTCTGGCGCGTCAACCGCAGCCGAAGCTATTCGTGCAGCCCATATTGCCCGTGAACTTTCAGGTAGTCCCTTCATCAAGGTAGAAATTCACCCAAATCCGCAGCATCTGATGCCCGATCCTATTGAGACCTATGAGGCGGCACGGATTCTGGCAAAGGAAGGGTTTCTGGTCATGCCTTACATTACTGCGGACCCGGTTTTAGCTAAACGGCTTGAGGAGGTCGGATGCGCCTCCGTCATGCCTCTCGGATCAGCGATCGGCAGCGGTCAGGGAGTCGCTACTGCCGCAATGATCGACATCATCATCCGTGAAAGCGGCATTCCGGTCATTGTCGACGCCGGGTTGCGTTCCCCTTCCGAAGCCGCCCACGCCATGGAGATGGGATGCGGAGCGGTGCTGGTCAACAGCGCCGTAGCCGTCGCAGGTAACCCTCCGGAGATGGCTGAAGCATTTGCAGAAGCCGTGGCAGCTGGAAGAAAAGCATTCAGGGCCGGGCTCATGCAGAAAAGCGGTTCAGCCATAGCAACGAGTCCCCTTACCGCTTTTCTGGGAGCAAACGGATGAGGCCATTACCGGACTGGCTTACCGACGACCGGGATACGGCATCACTTGCCGCCATGCTTGCGCCCGATTCATCAAGCTCCCTCGAAGCACTTGCCGCCGAATCAAAAGCAATCACCCTGCGCCGTTTCGGACGCACCATGACACTCTACGCGCCGCTCTACCTCTCTAACTACTGCTCAAGCGGCTGCGCCTACTGTGGCTTTGCCTCCGACCGAAAAACACCGCGCCACCGTCTTGAAGCTGATGAGATCCGCCGCGAGTTGGCTGCCATGAAAAAACTTGGCATCAGCGACATTCTTCTCCTCACCGGCGAACGCACCGCTGCCGCAGACTTTGATTATCTTCGGCGAAGTGTTGAAATAGCTGCTCAGGAGATGCAAAAAGTCTCGGTTGAGGCTTTTCCCATGAGCGTCAGCGAATACCGTGAACTTGCCGGCTGCGGCTGCACCGGCATCACCATCTATCAGGAGACCTACAACCGCGAGCGGTACGAAGCGCTGCACCGCTGGGGCCCGAAAAAAGATTTTATCGATCGGCTTGAAACCCCGGCAAGGGCACTGGAGGGCGGCATTAAAAATGTCGGACTCGGCGTCCTGCTTGGCCTGTCCGATCCGGTTGAAGATGCACTGAATCTCTACCGGCACCTGCGCCACCTCGGACGCACCTGGTGGCGGGCAGGCATGTCCGTCTCATTTCCACGCATGAGACCTCAGACCGGCGGCTATGAGCCCCCTTTTCCTGTTGATGACCGTCTCCTTGCCCGCATGATTTTTGCATTCCGCATTGCGTTGCCGGATACAGAGCTGGTACTCTCAACACGTGAAAGCGCAGCCTACCGCGACGGCATGAGCAGCCTTGGCATCACCAGAATGAGCATCGAAAGCCGCACCACTGTAGGCGGCTACCACGACACGGAG
>CAIPKT010000024.1 GCA_903865705.1 uncultured Chlorobiaceae bacterium | reverse complement strand
CCGGAGATGATTCTGCAACCGCACCAATGGCTGAAATGTAGCTGCCGATTTCAATACCGAGCGCCTTGAGAAAAACTCGTGCCAGGGTTCCTGCAGCAACTCGTGCCGCAGTTTCCCGTGCCGATGCCCGTTCAATGACGGGGCGGATATCGTCAAAACCATACTTCAGGCGTCCCGCAAGGTCGGCATGGCCCGGTCTTGGAATGGTGATTGTTGCGCCTTGCTCCGTGGGCGATTCAAACTGGGACATGGTGCTTGTCCAGTTTTCCCAGTCACGGTTTTTAATCACCAGTGAAATGGGTGAACCGATGGTTTTTCCGAAACGGATGCCGGAGAGAACCTCTGCCTGGTCGGTCTCGATTTTCATCCGTCCGCCCCGGCCATGCCCCTGCTGACGGCGTGCTAACTGGCTGTTGATATCCTCAAGGGTGATGGTGACGCCAGCCGGCATGCCTTCAACTATTGCCGTAAGCGCAGGTCCGTGCGACTCTCCCGCAGTAAAGTATCGTATCATGTCTAAAAATCGTAGATTGCCCGGCTGTTCCCGTTCTTAAGCAGCCGGGCTTTTTTGAATGGATGACTCTTTTCAGAAAGAGGCTCAGCGAAGTATTTTCGCGGCTTCTTTTGCATAGTAAGTAAAGATAAGGTCGGCACCGGCCCGTTTCATGCAAAGCAGCGATTCCATCATCACTCTTTTCTCATCGATCCAACCGCGCGCTGCTGCGGCCTTGACCATTGAGTATTCGCCGGAAACATGATAGACTGCCACGGGAGTATCAAAACGCTCTTTGGTGCGGTACACAATATCAAGATAGGCAAGACCGGGTTTTACCATGACGATATCGGCACCTTCCATGATGTCGAGTTCGATCTCTTTCATGGCTTCATCAGTGTTGCCGGGATTCATCTGGTAGGTGGTCTTGTCGCCAAACTGCGGTGCCGAATGGAGGGCATCACGGAATGGGCCATAAAAGCTCGATGCGTATTTGGCAGCGTAGGAGAGAATGCCGACATCAGAGAAGTCCGTGTCGTCAAGCGCCTCACGGATGGCGCCGATACGGCCGTCCATCATGTCGCTGGGAGAAACGAAATCAGCTCCGGCGTTGGCATGGGAGATCGCCATTTTACAGAGCACCTCAACGGTTTCATCATTGAGAATAATGCCGTCCCGTACCAGACCGTCATGGCCAAAAGGGGTGAAAGGGTCGAGTGCAACGTCAGTCATGATGCACAGGTCAGGAACCTTTGCCTTGATGGCGCGGATGGCTTCCTGTATGATACCGTATTCATTGTAGGCTTCGCTGCCATCTTCGGTCTTGATTTCTGGAATACCGAAGAGATCGATAGACTGAATTCCAAGATCCCATAGCTCCTGGCACTCTTTTACTGCGTTGTCAATGGAGTAGCGGAAGCTTCCCGGCATGGAGGAAACCTCTTCAACGACGTTGGTTCCCGGGCAGACAAAAAGCGGATAGACCAGATCATTGATGGTCAGGTTTTTTTCCTGCACCAGGTTTCTGATAGCGGCGCTTTTGCGGAGTCTTCTCGGACGCTGGACAATATTGAGTAAATTGAGCTGGCTCATGGCTGATGAGATATTATGGTTGTAAAAAGGCTAAAAATACGAAAATCCATCATCATCTCGAAGCATTTCCCTGAACCATTATATCGGATCTTCCAGCACTGATCAGAAACAGTTACATCAGAAAGCTCATCATTATACCTGCTGCAACGGCTGATCCTATCACTCCTGCAACATTTGGAGCCATGGCATGCATGAGCAGATGATTCTCAGGGTCAGCTTTCAGTCCCTCTAACTGGGCTACCCGGGCGCTTTCCGGCACAGCCGCAACGCCTGCTGCACCAATCAGCGGATTGATTTTGTTGCCATCGGAAAGAAAAAGGTTCATAAACTTTGCAAAAAGAATTCCGCCGGCCGTTGAGAACATAAAAGCCGTGGCTCCAAGGATGAAAATAAGCGCAGAACTCTGCGTCAGAAATGTTGTCGCTTGTGTCGAAGCTCCGATGGTAACGCCAAGAATAATGGTGACAGTGTCGATCATGGCATTTTTGGCCGTATCGGCAAGTCGTTTTGTGACCATTGATTCCTTGAGCAGATTACCCAGAAAAAGCATGCCGAGAAGCGGCAGGGAACCGGGAGCTATAAATCCGGTCAGGAGCAGACCGAATACGGGAAACATAACTTTTTCGATTTTGGTAACCGAACGAGGCGGCTTCATTTTGATTCGGCGCTCTTTTTGGGTTGTCAGCATGCGCATGATCGGCGGCTGAATAAGCGGAACAAGCGCCATATAGGTGTACGCGGCAATAGCTATGGAGCCGACGAGATGCGGAGCGAGCCGGGAAGAGAGAAAGATTGCCGTCGGGCCGTCAGCACCGCCGATAATGCCGATCGAAGCTGATTCGGGATTGGTGAAGCCGAGTGAGATAGCGCCAAGATAGGTCATGAAAATGCCGAGCTGCGCCGCGGCACCGAGCAGGATAAGCTTCGGATTTGAAATCAGCGGCGAAAAATCGGTCATAGCCCCTATTCCGAGAAAGATCAAGGGAGGAAATATTCCTTTCAGAACGCCCTGGTAGAGGTAGTTCAAAACACTTCCATCCTGATAGATGCCGAGTGCCATTCCGCTATGCTCGATAAACGGGGTATTGCCGATCAGGATGCCGAAACCGATCGGAACCAGAAGAATTGGTTGATATTCATAGCGGATGGCAAGATAGATGAAAACCATTCCGACAAGAATCATCAACAGGTGCCCCGGAGTGACATTGGCAAAACCGGAATACGCGAAAAGCTGTACAAGTCCGTCCATAATGGTGTTATTCAATTTCTATCAGGATATCACCCTGCATGACTATGTCACCAACCGCTACCCTGACCGTCTTGACGGTACCGGATTTTTCTGCAAAAATATTGTTTTCCATTTTCATGGCTTCCAGTACCAGAATGGGCTCTTCGCGTTTTACTTTGGAGCCGGGCTGGACCATGAGGGCTATAATGGTACCGGGCAGCGGCGCCTTGACGATGCTCAGCCCCGGGGTGTTGAGTGGTTGTGGCGGTTTTAATGGAGTCGGGGGGGTATAGCGGACCAGTTTCGGGGTCTGCGGCCTTTTGATCTCCTGCCCAAGCTCAACCTGATAGGATGTGCCGTTAACTTCAATTTCAGCGCTGTTTTCTTCAAGGGATTTTATCTCCACATTGTAGCGGTTTCCGCTGATCGTGAATTTATATTTTCTCATCGTTGAAACCCTTTGAAATTAATGACATTGTAGATTTTTGAATTCCAGGGGGAGTAGCTTTTGCCGACCTTCCTGATCGTCAGAATTGCAGTTTCCTGATCGTGAAGCTCATCAAGATAGAGCGAGATCGCCGTACCGATGGCCGCGCTGACCTCTCCCGGAATCATGTTTCCTGCCGACGCTTTTTTTGCCTCGTCACCCTCATCGTCAAATGTTCTTCTGACATTCCAGGAAAGGATTCTGGGTACCACGCTGAAGAGCAGCGCAAGCAGGAAGAATGAAAGAAAGACGACACTATATCCTATTACAGCCAGTATCAGATGCTGATTTTGGATCGCCGAAAAATTGACCGGAAAATATTGAAAGATCGACATCATGGTTTTTCCGTTTACAATGGTATGGTCGAGTGCTTTTTCGGAGGATTTTGATCTTTTTTGGTCAAAAGCGTCTGAAGGGATCGGATTATCCTGAAACGGGTATTGCGCGGTTCGATGACATCGTCGATATAGCCGAATTTTGCCGCCTCATAGGGATTGGAAAATTTTTCGCGATACTCTGCTGCATTTTCAGCAACAAACCGGGCACGCTCTTCCAGATTTTCGATGGCATTCAGATCTCTGTTGAAGAGCACTTCGATGGCTCCGATCGGCCCCATCACTGCAATTTCTGCCGTCGGCCATGCATAGTTGATATCACCTCGAAGGTGCTTTGAACTCATGACGATGTATGCCCCGCCATATGCTTTTCGCAGGATGATGGTGATTTTCGGCACCGTGGCCTCTGCGTATGCAAAAATCAATTTTGCACCGTTGGTGATAATGCCGTCAAACTCCTGGGCACTGCCGGGAAGGAAGCCGGGAACATCGACAAGGGTGACAATGGGAATGTTGAAGGCGTCGCAGAATCGGACAAACCTTGCCGCCTTGCACGATGCGTTAATGTCAAGACACCCGGCAAGGTAGTTCGGCTGATTGGCGACAATACCGGTGGAGATTCCGTTGAAGGTGACAAAGCCGATAACAATGTTTCTTGCATATTGCCTCTGTACTTCGAGAAACTCTCCGTTATCGGCAATCGAATGGATAACATCCTTGATGTCGTAAGGGATGGACGGCTTTTCGGGTATGATAGAGTTCAGCTTTTCGTCAAGTCGGTCGGCCGGATCGTCACAAATGGCAACAGGCGGTTCCTCAAGATTGTTCTGCGGCAGATAGCTCAGCAGTTTTTTGATCAACAGGATTCCTTCGTTTTCATCTGCGCCGACAAAATGGGTGACACCTGATTTTGTCGCATGAACCGAAGCACCACCAAGATCCTCGTCAGTGATGCTCTCTCCGGTAACGGTTTTTACAACTTTCGGACCGGTGACAAACATATGACTGGTTTTTTCGACCATGACCACGAAATCAGTAAGCGCAGGAGAGTAGACCGCTCCGCCCGCACATGGACCAAAAATGGCCGATATCTGGGGAATGACTCCTGATGCCATGACGTTTCTCTGGAAAATATTTCCATAACCGGCAAGGCTTCTTACTCCTTCCTGGATTCTTGCTCCGCCGCTGTCATTGATTCCGATGAAAGGCGCACCGACTTTCATTGCCAGATCCATTACCTTGCAGATTTTCAGTGCGTTGGTTTCTGATAGTGAGCCACCGAGAACGGTAAAATCCTGAGAGAATAGATAAACAAGACGACCATCAATAGTTCCGTGACCGGTAATGACTCCGTCTGAAAGAAAGTTTTGCTTGTCAAGGCCAAAATCAGTTGTCCTATGGGTGACAAACATGTCGTACTCTTCAAAACTGCCTTCGTCAAGCAGCAGATTGAGGCGTTCGCGAGCCGTAAACTTGCCCTTTTTATGCTGTGCGTCTATGCGCTTTTCTCCACCTCCAAGGCGGGCTTTTTCGCGTTCGGCAATCAAGCGTTTCATTGTGTTTTGCGATATTGATTAACTAACTTACCGGACGAAAAATTCTGTACATGTGTTTCTCAAGTGTTAAGCAGGAGTGACACACGTGCACCATTTCGAACTCTGAATATTTTATGTTAAACAAGATATTAAAAGAAAACAAAAAGCCATGACTTCCGATCTTCAGCTTGCTCTTGAGTTGGCCAAACAGGCTGGCCAGTTGACACTTACCTATTTTTCACGTAAATCGCTACAAGTTTTTACAAAACGTGATGCTTCTCCGGTTACTGAAGCAGACCGGAAAGCAGAAGAGCTCATACGGGCAGCCATCACCTCCCGGAATCCACAGGATGGAGTGCTTGGCGAGGAATTTGAAGAGCGTCCATCCGGCAATAACCGTCGCTGGATTATTGATCCCATTGATGGCACCAAGGCCTTTATTCATGGTGTACCGCTTTACGGCGTGATGATTGCTCTTGAGATTGATGGATCCATTCAGCTTGGCGTTGTTAATTTTCCTGCACTTGGTCAACTCTATTATGCTGAACAGGGAGGCGGGGCATTTCTTAATGGATCGCCGATATCCGTCTCTTCCATTTCCGATATAAAAGATGCAACAGTTCTTTATACGGAAAAAGAGTATCTGCTTGATTCGCTTTCTTGCCATCCTGTGGATTTGCTTCGTCATGAAGCCGGGCTTGTGCGAGGATGGGGCGACTGTTATGGTCACATGCTTGTTGCTTCCGGCAGGGCAGAAGTATCGGTCGATAAAATCATGAGCCCATGGGATTGTGCGGCACTGATTCCTATCGTGACAGAGGCTGGAGGGTGTTGTTTTGATTACCGGGGAAAGACAACGATATCGGGTGAAGGACTGGTCAGCGCAAATAAGACTATCGGCACTGCACTGCTCCAGGCAATTGAGAAGAAATAATTGTTACCGGTTCATGGGCTTTACGCCATTGCTTCCGCTATTGCTTTTGCAAAACCGGGTGCGTCGAAAGATTCGGGGATAATGTCAACATGAAGACCCAGCTTTTCAAGAGCGTTGGCGGTTGTTGTGCCGATGGCGGCAATCTTTACTCCAGAAGGAAGTATGGTTGTGCCCATGGCCTCAAAAAAATTCACGGCAGTTGACGGGCTGGTAAATGAGAGGCACGAAAGTTCGCCATGCTCAAGCAGCGCTTTTATTTTCGCGCTATCTTCAAGTGATGGGGGCAGGTTTTCGTATACGGTCAGCTCAATGCAACGGCCGCCCCGTTTTTTGATTACCTCGGGAACGGTTCCAAGCGAAAGGCTTCCTCTGAGAAAAAGGAAGGTATGATTGGCAATGGTGTCGTTGTCGATCTCCTCCATGAGTGTGACTGCATCAGAAATTTTCGGAACAGGCTGTGTCTTTACACCATGAAGTGCAAGATCCTGCGCCGTTGTTTTTCCGACGGCCCATACTCTGAGTTTTTGAAGGTTTTTCAGTTCTTCAGGGGAGTCCTGAAGCAATCGTGCCATAAAAAAAGTGACACTGTTCGGGCTGGTAAAAAAAAGCCCGTCAAAAAGGCTGAGGTCGGGAACCTTCCAGCCGGAAACCGGCCTGATCTCGATTGTCGGAAAAACAATCGAGTTCAGACCGTACTGTTCCAGTTTTTGTACAAATGATGCTGCCTGACTTTCCGGACGGGTAACAAGAACAGTTTTCATCAGCGGGTTTTGCGGATTTGCGACAGAATTGCGTCCGCACCTTGTTTCAGCAGTTCCTCTGCAAGCTCAATACCAGCCGCCTCGGCCTGTTCTGGCGAAGTAAGTCCGGTTTTCGTGATTTCGTTATTCAAACATATTTTACCGTCAACTGAGCCGACATAGGCAAGCAATTTAAGTGTGCCGTTTTTAAACGAACCATAGGCACCGATAGGAATTTGGCAACCACCCTGCAGATGGCGGAGCAGTGCCCGTTCAGCCCTGCAGCAATACTCTGTTGTGGAGTGGTTCAGGATCCTGACAATCTCTCTTGTCTGCTCATCATCAACGCGGGTCTCAATGCCAAGCGCGCCCTGTCCGACAGCAGGAAGCATCACTTCGTGCGGAAGGATTTCGGAAATGCGGTCGCTGAAATTCAGGCGGAAGACACCTGCAAAGGCAAGCATCATGGCATCAAATTCACCCTCGTCAAACTTCTGGAAACGGGTATTAAGATTACCTCTGATATCCAGTATCTGCAAGTCAGGGCGCAGGCTCAACAACTGCGACATACGGCGAAGGCTGCTTGTTGCCATTTTGGCATTCTGGGGCAGATCTTTAAGTTTGATGCCGTTTTTTGAGATGATGACATCCCTCGTATCCTCACGTTCGGTGAAGGAGGTGATAATCAGCCCATCAGGGGTGGCTGTCGGAACGTCCTTCAAACTGTGAACGGCCAGGTCGATCTCTTTGGTCAGCAGAAATTTCTCAATATCCTTGGTAAAAAGCCCCATATCCCCGATTTTTGAAAGGGGAGAGTCGATAATCTTGTCACCGGTTGTTTTGACCAGTTTGAGAGAGATTTCAAGTTCAGGAAAATGCCTGGACAGTTCCGCCTTGGTAAATTCTGCCTGCCACAAAGCGAGAGGGCTGGATCTGGTACCGATGATAAGCTGTTTTTTCAAAGCAATTACGGATTTTTATTTAGTGGGACTGATTTGGTTCTTCAAGATCGAAAACGTTGCGCACAAGATTGACCCTGCTCGGGATCGAGTCCGTCGTGTCAATCGGAGCCTTGAGCATTTTAATGGGGTGGTGCAGGATTTTTTTCAGGATTCTGTCTGTAAGGTGTTCCATTCTCTGGAGTTCTTCCTCGCTGACCTTATAACGGTATCGTTCAAGCTCTTTTTCCTTGATTTCAATGAATTTTGTCTGAAGATCTACTATTGTGGGACGGACTTTCAGCGTGTTGATCCACTGACCGAAAGCGATGAGCTCCTCTTCAATGATGGCATTGACTTTTGGAAGTTCACGGCTCCGTTTTTCAAGGTTTTTGTCGATGATATGCTTCAGGGCGTCAATGTCCTTGAGGAACATGTTCTGAAGCTTTCCAATGTCAGGGTCAACGTTTCTCGGCAGTCCAAGATCAAGAATAATGACCGGTTTCAGCCTTCGTTTGATCATGGCCTGGTGCATTTCTGCTTCACTGAGCACATACTCCTTGGTGCTGATGGCCGTTATAATGATATCGAACTCGTGCAAATGCTCCCTGAATGATTCATAGGGAAGGACTTTGTTGGTGCCAAGTTCTTCGGCCAGAGTTTCAGCTTTTGAGAGAGTCCTGTTAGTAATAACGATGTTACGTGCATTCTTCTGAAACATGTGTTTGGCAGCCAGTTCGCCGGTTTCACCTGCTCCGATAAGCAATACCTTCTTCATCGAAAGGTTTGAAAAAATCTTTTGGGCAAGCTCTACAGCAGCATAGCTGACTGAAACCGCACCTTCCATGATTTTGGTCTTTGTCTTCACCTTCTTTGCAACACTGAATGCCGTATGGCAGAGGCGGGTGAGGAGAATACCCGCGGTCTGTGCTTCTGCTGCAATACGATAAGCGTTTTTGACCTGACCAAGAATCTGCCCTTCACCAAGAACAAGCGAATCAATCGCGCTTGCTACCTCAAAAATATGGCGAGCTGTCCCGCAGTAAAAACGGCTGAAAAAGTGTTCGGTGCGAACATCCTTGCGGGCATCCTTGAAAGCAATCAGATACTCCTTGAGATACTCTCCTGTTACCTCATACATTGCCGGAACAACATACACCTCAGTACGGTTACAGGTTGAGATGACCATGGCTTCGTGGGCAAGTCCGCTGGAAATGAGGCCGGTAATGAACTCCTTGTTTTGAACTTCTGAAAGGGAGATTCTTTCGCGGATTTCAATAGGTGCTGTTTTGTGGTTGACACCAACTGAAATGATGTTCATAGCAGGTTTGTTTAAGTGAGCTTAAGATGTACAATCAAATCAAGACTGTACATACAGCACAAGCCAATTCATTTGAAATATATTCTAAAAGCCAATCTTTTCAAAGAGTAGCGACTTTAAAATCTGAGCCCATGGAAGGTTGGTGAAAAAAAAGTCATCAACACAATCAATATGGTGATGAAGACAAAGAGAAAGATGAAGAGATAGGCCATATGCTTGATGTCCCACCCAATAATCGGCTTGATGAAGATGCCGGTACCATAGAGCAGCCATATGACAACAAGGGTGATAAGCCTTGGTTCAAGAAGATTGATGGTTTCGGTCGAAGCCTTTTGCTCAATCATGCCGGCAAAAATGGTAATCGAAAGAAAGAGAAATCCGAACGCTACGGCATGCATGGTGAGTTGCTCAAGTACTTCCAGGTTAGGCAGACGCTGAAAAAGCAACTCATAGCGGTTCTGCTCTATCTGGCGGAAAAGCAGCAGATAGAGTATGCTGTACAACCCGGCAATGGCGATGGCGCTGAACCCGAAAATTGCAGCAATCAGGTGAACCCCAATACCGATACCGCTGAATGTAATACCAGTATTTGAGATTTGTGCAGTCAGAATTGAGGAGATAAGTTGAGCGCCCGTAGCAAAGGAGATGACAAAAAACCCTGTCTTGTCACTTTTTGTGGTAAACTCTATAAACAGATAAGTAATAGTCAAGGTGAGCCCTACCATGGTCATGAGGTTCACTATCGAATAATTGATCTTGTACCCTTCAATTGAGGTAAGAAGTCCCAGATAAACCACATGGGTAAGAACGCTCAAGACAAGAAAGGGTTGTTTGTATTTTTTGGCAAGCTCTATATCGCGGAAAAAATGAACGCCATAAAGCGCTGTCGTTATAAGGTAAAGCAGTGAAACAAGCTGATTGAGAACAAGCAGCGGAAGGTTATCTAATAATATATTATTCATTTTATGGTTTAAGGGGGTGAATAGCCATTGAACCCTTTAGCCGCGATGTGTTTTGGGACGCACACAAGCTACGCCAAGACCGGGCAAATATTGTGGCCATAATTACAAAGAAAAAATGTATATTCCGGCCGATACAGAGTACAAATATACTTATTTACAAGGATAAAAAGATGAGCTCGACAAAGAATATTAGAAATATAGCCATTATCGCTCACGTTGATCATGGAAAAACAACACTTGTTGATTCTATTTTTCAAAAGACAGGTGCATTCAGGGATAATCAGCAGGTAAACGTCCGGTTACTTGATTCAAATCCTCAGGAACGCGAAAGAGGCATTACCATATTTTCAAAAAACGCCGCGGCAGTTTACAACGATCACAAAATCAATATTGTTGATACACCGGGTCATGCTGACTTTGGTGGCGAGGTTGAGCGTATTTTGCAGATGGTTGACGGTGTACTGCTTTTAGTAGATGCTTTTGAAGGCCCGATGCCGCAGACCAAGTTTGTGCTTCGGAAAGCCCTTGAATTGCATTTAAAGCCAATTGTTGTTATCAACAAAATCGATCGTCCCCAGTCTGACCCGGTCAAGGTGCACGACCAGGTTATTGATCTTTTCATTGCCCTTGGTGCCGAAGAGCATCAGCTTGATTTTCCCTATATCTTTACCTCCGCCAAACATGGTATTGCCAAATACAGCATGGATGACCCAGATGGCGATATGAGCCTTCTGCTCGACATGATCATCAAGGAAATTCCTGCGCCGATTGCCCACGATGACGGCGGTTTCCAGATGCTGATAACCACGCTTGACTATAGCGATTATATTGGCAAGATAGCCATTGGTCGCATTCACCGTGGCAAGGTAAGCCCGGGAAGTCAGCTTGCCGTGGTTGGTCCAGACGGAGTGATGGGAAAAGGAACAGTAACAAAGGTTTTTCAGTTCGACAAGGTTCAGAAGGTTGAAGCAAAAGAGGCTACCTCAGGTGACATCATTGCCATCGCAGGTATTCCTGATGCCACTGTCGGCATGACCCTCGCTTCCGTTGAGGATCCGGTCTCGCTTGCTTCTTTTGATATCAGCAAACCGACACTCTCCATGCTTTTTTCGGTCAACGACTCTCCCTTTGCAGGACTTGAGGGCAAAGAAGTCACCAGCCGGAAAATCCGTGAGCGCCTCATGAAAGAGAAAATGACCAACGTCGCCCTCAACGTCGAGGAGACAGACAGTCCCGATACCTTCCGTGTTGCAGGAAGGGGAGAACTTCACCTCTCTGTGCTGATTGAGACCATGAGGCGTGAAGGCTTTGAACTTGCCATTGCAAGGCCAGAGGTTATCATGCACCGTGATGAGGATAGTACGCTGCTTGAGCCTATCGAGCATGTGACCATTGATATTCCGGAAGAGTACACCGGTGTGATTATCGAAAAAATGGGCCGCAGAAAGGCCGAGATGATCTACATGGGCACACTCCGCGGGGGAATGGTCAGGGTTGAATTTGAAATTCCTACAAGAGGACTGATCGGTTACAACCTTGAGTTTACCACCGACACCAAAGGTGAGGGAATGCTTTCACACGTCTTCCTCAACTACCAGCCATTCAAAGGCAAATTGCCTTCACGCGAGACAGGTGCACTGATCGTCTCTGAAGCCGGCATCTGCGTTGCCTATGCTTTGAGCGCCCTTGAAGATCGTGGAACCTTCTTTGTTTCGCCAAACACCAAGGTTTATGGCGGAATGATTGTCGGTGAATCAACAAGAGGTCTCGACATCACTCTTAACGTCTGCAAAACGAAAAAGCTGAGCAACATGCGCTCTTCCGGTACCGATGAATCACTTCGCCTTACCCCTCCGAAAATCCTTTCGCTTGAGCAGGCGCTTGAATTCATTAACGACGATGAGCTTCTGGAAGTAACGCCCCAGAGCATCAGACTCAGAAAGAAGATCCTCGACGTGAACCTCCGCGCAAAAGCCACCAAAAAGGCCAACGCCTGACAACACCGAAAGATTGATTTACCGATACCGGATTATACCGGGATATCGGAAGCAGATCTGAAAAAAAGAGAAAAGGGCTACCTGAAAAGGTGGCCCTTTTTCATCTAGCCTCATCATTAATGACATCGACCAGCATAGAGCGAATCATCCATGCCGGCATTGCCGCTCTCGATAAACGGCACTACTTCATCAAGGAGCCCTCGGCGAGCCTCTTTGTCAACCGTTGAACTCTCCAGTATTATCTGGATTTTCTGCATCAGATCGGCAACGCCATCCTCTTTTTCATAGTCACCTCCACCATACTCGTCGAGATCATACAGGTCAGAATACAACTCTCCCCAAATTGCCATGATTATTTCTCCTTCCGACCGGCTCTTCTGTGCGGTGGTGAGAGAGAGGTATTTCTGCAGGTAGTCAAAGCATTCGACACGTACATCAGGTCGATGTTCGGCAAGCTCTACAATCAATTCAATCAGCATCTCCGGCTTGGCCGCTAAGTCGCCGGCTGCAGCCTTTATGTCCTGATACCATCGCCAAGCCATTTTTTCCCCGATACCACATCAGAGAAATCACGAGAGCCCGGAAAAGAGGAGACGACGCGGAAATGCATACCCTCCAGTGAAGAAAAGAGGAAAAAAAGGATGAACCATTGAAGATCATGCAGACATACCCACCATCAGCATGGAATCTGTGATGAAAGCTGCTGGTCTTATTGAAAGCATGAGTAGCCCAAAAATGAAAATCAGAAAAAAGTAATGAGCATATTTTGGTAGCTCGTTTACCCTGCAATCATGCCTTCTTTTATGATCATGTTGTTTATATTGACCTCTAACAAACCATTAAGCGCCATGAGCAGCACGTTGAACAACATTGAATTCCTTAGCCCCCGGCTCGTTGGTGAACGATTTTCGGGACATGCCATTCCTCTCGAGGTTCTTAGGGATTTGGCTGTTCTGGAAGAAATGCTTGTTGAAACCGCCAAATGGGGGTACATGCAAGAACACCCCGACAGGAAACGCATTCCTCGTGGTTTTACCAACGGAGTCTCTCTCAAGCTGACAGGTATTGAAGAGGGAAGTGCCATCCCAAAAATAGCTTTGTTCTTCACGCTTGCGGGAACAGGTCAGGATCTTTTTCCTTCTGATAATGCCCATTACTTTCACCAGGCTAAAAATTCGATAGTTAACGCGGTTAATGCTGCCGAACAAAATCGGGATATCAAGGAGTATTTGCCTGAAAATCTTCTTTGTTATTTTGATCGAATAGGCAGAAGTCTCAGAGATGGCGAGTCACTTGAGTTGAATCCTGCTGATGCAGCTCAACCGGCTCGACTGAACAAAATTACTCGCAGAAAATTACTGCTTGCATCCGCTAACGTGTTGGAGCTGACTGAGGAGATTACCCTGAGAGGCTCAATACCTGCTGCTGATCAGGCGAAAATGACGTTTGATTTGCACATTATCAGTGGTCCTACAGTGAGTGCGCCAATTTCACCGCAACATTGTGACATCGTTAAGGAGGCCTTCATGCGTTATGGTAATGGTGGTATAGTGATGCTGCAGGGGATAGGAAGGTTTAATCGCAATAATCGGCTCCAAAGCATCGATTCTGTCGAGCACATCAGCTTGCTGGATGCTAACGACGTGTTGGTTCAGTTGGATGAACTGCGCTCTTTGGAGAATGGCTGGCTTGATGGTGAAGGTGTTGCTCCGGGTAAAGAGGGGCTGGACTGGCTTGTCGGCTATTTTGAAACATATTACTCGGATGAATTGCCTGTGCCATGCATTTATCCGACACCCGAAGGTGGAGTACAAATTGAATGGGCCCTGAATAGTTATGAAATATCTCTTGCTGTAAATATTGATACCCATCAGGGTGACTTTCATGCCCTGAATATGAGTAATGATGACGAAATCATAAAGTCGCTTGATTTTAACAAGCCCGATGATTGTGTGTTGCTGAATCAGGAACTCAAGACACTATCGGAGGCTGAGGTATGAATAATGCTACATTGATGCTTCGCCAGATTCATCCAAGCTTTATAAAGCAAGGCCAGATAACCTCCCAGGCATTCCGCCCCACAATCAAGGATGATAAAATGCTTTCCGTGTACGATAATAATATGATATTTGCGGAGAAAGCTTATGAACACTATACCAAAAAGCTGCTAAAAAGTTCAGCAGGTGTTATGGCTGTCAGTATCAAAGAATGTAATGAGTTAAGTCTGCCTGTTTTATCTGATCCAGTCCCATTTCCTGAGCATGCGCTTATCGATTTTTCAGAATATTCATATCCTCAGTCTGAAAAATTAGCTAAAAAGTTACGCCAAAAGGCTGTAGAGCGTGACTGGCTTTTCGTTTTGTAAATACTGAACCTGCTTTTATCGATAAAAAATTTATTGCCGCCAAGCCTACGCATATGAATAACAAGCCCAATTGCGAATGGGCTTGTGGCGTAATATATGTTGATGACTACCACGGAATTATTCAAAGAGTTGTTTTTATGATCTCAAAACCAGCCATTCCGGTATTAGCTTTACTTCTAGAAGATGCTCATACCGACTACAAGACCCTTTTTAGCATTGCAACGGCGTATGCACATTCGGGTTTGTTGGTTAGTGAACACGCCAAAAAAAACGATAGGCTGGAATTTACGTTTCCAGCATGTTGCTTGAAGATAGACGGAATATCCTGAATCTTTTGAGCTATGCGCAGAAGAAAAGCTTCGCCAGCTCTTTCCGTGCACTTGCAAGCCGTTCCCGGACGGCTGATTCCTCACACTCTATAAGTCTGGCAATTTCACTGACACTTTTTTGTTCCACGTCACTCATCCGGTAGACCTCCTGCTGTTCTGCGGCGAGCTTTTCAATGCAGAGCTGCATTTTTCGGTCGTCACTGTCGAGGGTACTATTTTGTGCAACTGTTCCTGTGTCGGAAGCGCTCTCTTTTTGTCCAAACAGCTCTTCGGCTGTCGCGGGTTGCGGTGCATCGTCGCTGACCTCTCCGAATAGGCGGACAAAGCCCATGAAGTCGAGGCCGACTGCTTCGCAGGGGGTGATGCGGTCATCAACAATATCTTGAGCAAGCTTTTGAAATTTATCCCTGATGGCAGGGATGCGTATGGCAAAGTCGAAGCTGTCGTCCTTGTCGCGGGCGTCGGCATCATAGGGCACCTTCATGAGCACCGTGATACCTGCTGCTTCGGCGTATCGTTCGGCTACGCCGCTGCCGTCATCGCGGTTGATGATGAGGCCGAGCAGGCGCGATTGCCCCCCGATGGTTCTGAAGTAGTTGTTGGCCTGGCAGATGTTGTTGGCGGTAAAGATGGACTGCCGGTCGTTGTTGGTGACCAGAATGACCTCTTCGCTGAGCGAGCGGGCGAGGGGAGTGGCAAATCCTCCGCAGACGACGTCGCCGAGAAAGTCCATCAGGATGATATCAATATCCCACTTGAAGATTCCAAGCTTTTCAAGCACATCAAATCCCGATATGATGCCCCTGCCGCCGCATCCCCTTCCAACCTGCGGCCCGCCAAGTTCGATGCCGTAAATGGGTTGCGGAAAGCCTGGAATGTCGCGGCGGAAGACGATGTCGCTGATGGTGACCGGCTGGCTCCGTGCGTTTTTTTCGGCGAAGACGTCGGTCACGGTGGGCAGCGAAATGCCGCCAAAGAGGGAGGTGGTTGAGTCGTGCTTGGGGTCGCAGCCGAGCTGGAGTACCCGCTGGTTCATCAAGGCAAAGGTGGCGCTGAGGTTGGTGGTTGTAAAGCTTTTGCCTATGCCCCCCTTGCCGTATATCGCTATGGTTCTTGCTGCCATCGTGCGCCGCTTATGGTTGTGCAGTGACAGGGGATGTTGTTCCCTCCTGCTGTGTGCCGGTTTTCCAAAGCAGGATCATTTTCAGGCAGTCGGGATCGGTAAATGCCTGCTGGTAGGCATCGGTGATCTTCTCCTCAACCCTGTGCTGGTGGGTAAAAATTCGCTCTGCATTGAGTTTGTGCTTGGCAATCAGCTCCCGTACCCGCTCCAGATCACCTTTAGCCCACTGTTTTGCAGCATGGAAGGAGAGCTCTTTCTGGAAGGCCAGAGAGTAGTCGATGTTGATTCGTTGGTAGTAGCCTCCAAGAATCACCGTTCCCTGAAACTTCAGAAAGCGCAGACCGGTGTCGATGGCGCTCATGATGCCGGTGCTGTCTATCAGGACGTCAAATTCATGTCCGGCAAGTGCTACGGCAACATCCTCGCTGTCAGGATTTACTTTCAGGTCGGCTGTTGAGAGGCGCAATCTGTTCTTGTTGGGTTCGGTGACGGCTACCAGTTTGGCACCCATAAGCTTTGCCAGTTCGGCGGCGAGAATACCTACAGCACCCTGACCAAGCACCAGCACTTTTTTGTTTTTAACTTTTGCCAGATCGACAATGTGGAGGGCGGTTGCGCCAAGGGGCAGGGCAATGCCTGACTGGGGATTCTCCATGTTGTCGAGCACGGTGATTGCCTCGACCGGGCAGACGATGTACTCCGAAGCACCTCCGAAAGCGGCATTGACCCCCTCATACCCGAAGGAGCCGGCAACGTAGGCGAACTTGCCGATCAAACTCTGGTTGACATGGTCACCCACCTCAATGATCTTGCCTACGGTTTCGTAGCCTGGAATAAAGGGAAAGATGAAGGGCCATGAAGGAATCAGGCCGTTGTAGGCCATTTTTTCCGTGCCGGTGCTTATTGATGACCACCAGGTTTCAACCAGCACGTCCGTGGACGAGAGGGGTTTCAGTGTTACTTCACAGAGTTCAATCTGGCGTACACCGCTGAAGACAATGGCTTTTGCTTTCATAATATGGTTTGGGTGATCAGGCCGACTGTTGCTTGAGCTTTTTTTCATTGTGCTTTTCAAGGAGCAGACGGATGACAAATTGTGCTGCATTGACAAGATAACTCAGATAGGCGAGCAGCGCCGTCCAGATAAGCGTGCTTTCATCGAGCCCCATAAAGAACAGGATAAAGTATGACAGATGCACCACCATGGCTATGGCGCTGCCGAAATCTTCCCAGAAGAATTCATGAACAAAAGCAAACTGGCCAAAAACCTCAAGTTCAAAAAAGCCGCCTGTCACAAAAATCAGGACAAGCATGAAGGTTTTCAGGGTAACAAAAAAAGTGATCCATGCAAAGTTGTCGATCCCGTTGTGTGACTGGTAGAGCCAGGTGACCGTAATGCCGGCAAGAAACATGACGAACTGAATGGGTGCGAGGATTCCCTGCACTTTTGTCCAGACTGATGCATTTCTTCGTTCCAGTTGTTCAGGTGTATAACGAGGCATAATGACAATGAGTTCACTGATGGTGGCAAAAATTCTTTAACTGCTTTGGAAAAAAGTAGTTGAAATATAGCAAAAATCGGCACTGGCGGCAAACAGTGCCGAACCCTCTTTTATTGTACGCTCCACTCCCAGGCGTTGTAGAGTGTGGCGATGAGGTTGATATTGGTGTTCTTGATGCGACTGTTTACTCCTTCAAGTTCATCGTAGTAATAGAGAAAGCTTCTCGGCTGTTCATCGTGCAGGATTTTCTGATAGCTTTTCCAGAGTACAAGGCTGCGCTCTTTGGGAAGGGGGCGGCTCAGATCTGTAATTATGGTGTCGAGCTCCTTGTTCTGAAAGGCTGAAGAGTTAAATGGCCGATGGGCAAAGTCAGAGCCCCAGATAATGAGCTGGAACGGCAGGGTTTCAGCGGCCATGCCTGAAAGGGCGGCATCGTAGCGGAACTCGTTCTGGTTTTTATTGAAAATAAGGCTCTCATCAAATTTCAGGCGGCACTCAATGCCGATGTCGCGGAGGTTCTGCTGCACAATGGTTGCCGCATAGTTGCGACGGGGATTGCCGACCGGTGCCGCAAGCTCAAATGAAAATTTTTTGCCGTTTTTCTGCAAAATACCGTCGGGGCCGGGTGCCCATCCGGCAGAACGCAAGAGAGCGGTAGCCTTTTGGGGGTCATAAGGGTAGGGGTCGAGCGAGGTGTCGGCAATTTCGCGGTAGGCTGGTGAAAGCGAGGTGTTGACGATGGTGGCGTGCTCCGGCCCCATAAAGCCGTCAATAATGGATTGCCGGTCAATAGCGAGCGTGAGTGCCTGCCGTACCGCCTTGTCGCCAAAGAGAGCGTTAGGTACCACCTTGCGGCGGTTGCGCCAAGCCTCTCCGTCTATGTTGAGCCAGACGATACTATCGAAGTAACGATTCTTTACCGGTTTGATGACAATCGAGGGAGAGCTTTTTGCAAGCTCCGGGATGTCTTTGGGATTGATTCCTCCAGCCGAGATCATGACGTCAATCTGCCCTGATTTCAGCATGGCCAGCCGGGTGGTGTATTCAGGTACCACCACAAAGACCATATTTTTTATTGTAGCGGGTTGTGGAAGGCGTGACGAGGGGTTGGAAACAAGTTCCAGTTTTTCCTGGCGTGCCCACCGTTTAACCTTGAAGGGCCCTGCGCTCACTATTGGTATCCCGGCAGCCTTTGAGCGGATTTCATCGGCAGAGTAGGCCTTGAAGATATGCTCGGCTACCGGCATCAGATCATTGAAATGGTCGAGTACAATACCCTCTGCCATTGGTTTGCTGAAATTGAGCACCAGCGTTGAATCGTCGGGGGTTTCAACGGCCCGTTCGATATCAGCTGTTCCATCGGGAAGCAGCAGCAGGTCGTTGAGGTAGTGCTGCCGCGAACTGGCAATTTTGGGGTTCTTGTACAAGGCGTACGAGTACTTGAAATCATGCGAGGTCACCTTTTTTCCATCCTCCCAAAGCGCGTCACTCTTCAGGTGGAAGGTCACTGTTTTGCCATCATCAGAGAACTCCCAGCTTTTGGCCGCATTGGGCAGAAAGGTTACTTCCCCCTTTTTTTCATCATAGGAGGGTTTTACCAGAGACGGGTAAAGCAGCGAGCAAACCTCGCGCGACATCGAAAGCTGTATGAGCAGGGGATTGAGGTAGTCAAAGTCAGCCGAAACACCGATAACGATCTGCTCCTGGCGGATCTTGCTGTTGTTCTGGTTACAAGCCGAAATTCCCGCAAGAAGCAGCAAAATTATGGCCGCAGAGAAAAATTTCTGGAAGATGGTTTGTCTCATTCCGCACTGATTGATTATTGATGAATGTGAACACAAGGTAGGTAAAACAATGGAGAATTGACAATGTTCAGGGTCGATAATGCAGGTGCTTTCAAGAAGTCGAATGGAAATGCGAATATCCTGAAATTATTTGTGTAATGTATTAGTTCTGTAAAAAGTCACAAAGAAATAGTTATTTTTTTAACAAAAACTGGAGAATCTATGGGCCAAATTTTGGAAGTTTCAGGAATGGGATGGTTGCCGGATTACCCTGATTTCAAAGATTACACGGCAGATCAAAATGTCTTATCATCAACCCAGAAGCAATTGGGACAAAAAGATTCCGTCAAGGCGATGCTTTCAAAATCGGGTGTGTCAATACCGGCAAAACTTTCGGTGCCTGCTTCCGTTGATTTAAGGCCGTGGTGTTCTCCGATCGAAAATCAGGGATCAATTGGGTCATGTACGGCACATGCGGGCATTGGTATCGTCGAGTATTTTGAAAGGAGGGCATTTGGCAAACATACTGATGCATCCCGCCTTTTTCTCTACAAAGCGACACGAAACCTTTTGCACTGGACAGGTGATACCGGAGCATTTCTGCGCTCAACCATGGGTGCACTTGTCCTTTTTGGAGTGCCGCCGGAAGAGTATCTGCCTTACGTTATTGCTGATTACGACAAAGAACCTTCGGCGTTCTGTTATTCCTTTGCCCAGAGCTTTCAGGCAATAAGCTATTACCGTCTTGATCCGATAGGGACTGCCAAAGATACATTACTGGAACAGATCAAGGCAAATCTGACGGCAGGTATTCCTGCGATGTTTGGCTTTACCGTCTATAACTCCATATCACAGGCTGCCACAACCGGGAAAATACCTTATCCCACTTCAGGAGAAAAAATTGTTGGTGGCCATGCCATTGCTGCCGTTGGCTATGATGACACCATTAAGATCAAGAATACAAATATCAAGGCAACGGAAACCAAAGGAGCCCTGCTTATCAGAAATTCCTGGGGAACAGGATGGGGAGACGGCGGTTATGGCTGGTTGCCCTACGACTATGTTTTGAAAGGATTGGCTGTTGACTGGTGGGCACTGCTGAAAAACGAGTGGATAGACACTGGCGAATTCAAGGCCTGAGCGGGGAAACAAAAAAGCCGTCCTGGAGCAAGACGGCTTTTTTTCGTTGAATGTATGCTGTAACGCTATTTTTCAGCAAAAACCAGTCCGTAACGAGCGGCCAGTTCCGGTGTGGCTTTTTTACCTGATTCGAGCACAGTCAAGCTGGAAACAACAGCGCCGGTGAGGCGAGTACGGCTGAGGTTTGCCCGCCAGAGATTAGCTCCCCTGAGATCTGCTCCTCCAAGATCGGCATGTTGCAGGTTCGCTTCCCGGAGGTTGCACCCCCGTAAATCGGCAAATCGAAGATCGCTGTCGCCGAGATCGGTTCCCTTTAAGCTCGCATCAAGAAGAATTGCATGACTTAAATCGGCATAAGAGAGATTTTTATGGTCAAATGATGCCCCTTTGAGGTTCACGCTGATATCCCTGTCGCGTTTTCTCATGTTGTTCCAGTCGAACACATTACTCTTCAGTTGCTCGTACTGCTGCCTGTCGTAGGTAACATTGGCCGGACCGCCTGACTGTTGCCAGATATTGCGGGGGGTTAAACTTTTTTGTAAACCGGGAGTATCTTTTATCGGCACCGCGTTGCCCATGACCTGTTGCGTCAGGGGAAGAGCATCCGACTGTCGGGGAAGAACGCCCTGCAACGACTCTTGCTCTGTTGAAACCGAGCTGACCGGGTTGGCGGAAATGGATGGCACTGGTTTTTCGTCAAACAACGATTGATGGCTTTCTGCCCATATCCTTGATGCGTATTTGCCGCTTTCAAGCACGGTGCTTTCAGAAACCTTTACACCGGATACTTTTGCGCGGCTGAGATTGGCTCTCCAAAAGTAAGCTGCCCGTAAATCTGCTCCGCTGAGATTGGCATTCACGAGTGAAGCCTCACGAAAGTTTGATTCCTTAAGATCGGATTCTGAAAAATCTGCATTCGTGCAGTCCGCTTTTTTCAGAATGGCCTGCCGAAGAGTGGCCTGATGGAGACGCGCTCCATCGAGTACGGCATTTTCAAGATCGGCACCCTGTAATTCGGCATGTTCAAGATTTGCTCTGATCAGCATTGCACCATTCATTCTTGCCGAATCAAGCGAAGCCTTCTGCAGGTTTGCATTACTCAGATTCGACATAGAGAGGATAGCGCCCGAAAGATTTGCGTTGTGTAAATCAATCCCATTCAGATTTTTGCCTTTCAGTTCAGCTCCCGAGAGGTCGGGGATAAACTCCTGGTGCGCAGCTCTCATCTTGTTCCACGATGTCACTCCGGCTTTAAGCAATTCTATATGTGCTGTATTAAAGGCAGATGCAGTCGAAGAGAGTGTTGGCGTCAAAGCAGCATTGAGCAGAACAGGCAGAAGAAAACGGAGAGCTTTAGAGTTCATGGGTTGGGTATTTTTTGATACCAGAAAGCCGTCCTGGAGTAAGACGGCTTTTTGGTGTTGTTGTTTTCAGGCACCTGCATAAAGCTGATGCCGTCGGCAAATTAATAGACGTTCACAAAACCGGTCTCGCTGATAATGCGCTTGCCTTCAGGGCTTTTTGGCAGATCAATGAACTGCTTGACAGCTCCGGTCGGCTGGCCGTTGGTGTAAAAGAAAAGCGGACGGTGGATCGGGTAAGTGTTGTTCTTGACTGTCTTGACGTCAGCTTCAATACCGTCAACAAGCACAGGCTTGACTGATGCGTCAACAAAACCAAGACCGATATAACTGACAGCAGCAGGAGTAGATGCTACGCGGCTCTTGATGGCGCCGTTGCTTGCCTGGGTCTCTGCTCTCTTGGAAATCGGATTCTCTTTGCCCATAACCAGCTCTTTAAAAGAGTCGGCTGTACCGCTGTTCGATTCACGCTGGATCATTACGATCGGAGAGTTTGGTCCTCCAACCTCGCTCCAGTTGGTGTACTTGCCCATATAGATTCCACGAATCTGTGATTTTGAGAGTGCATTGACGCGGTTGCTTGGGTGTACAACAATGGAGAGACCGTCAAGTGCAACGACGTGCTCGACAGGATTGACCCCTTTGCTTCTTGCTGCGGCAAGCTCTTTGTCTTTCATAGGGCGAGACATGGTGGCGATATCGCAGGTTTTGTTGATCAGGCTTTTTGCGCCGTTACCGGAGCCTGACTCGCTTACCGTTACCTGTACGCCGGTGGATTTGGTATAGTAGTCTGCAAATGCCTTGGCAATAGGACCAACTGTGGTCGAACCGTCAATAACGATTTTGGCAGCTTCGGCTGAGCCTGAAGCCATGACACCAAAAACCGTTGCACTTAAAAGTATTTTTTTGAAAAGTTTCATAGTAATGGTCTGAATTGAGTTAGTAAGAATTAAAACGATAAACAAGTCTGGTGATCAAGAACCAGTTCAGCAAGGCTCTCTTTCAGCATCAGGAGCAGCCTTGTAAACCAGTCATACAACACACAACGAAAGAACAACACACACAATTATTAGAACTTGACAACGACATCCGCCATTAAAATATGCCGGGTAGTGGCTGATTCATCAGTAGCAGGAGTAGCCTTGTTGTCAATGGTTTTGAAGTTGAAATAGTTAACGCCGAGTGTCATGTTCTGAACCAGATGGTAGACTCCGCCGATCTTGAAACCTTTCAGGTCAGTAGCAGCTCCCATATTTCGGTCTGAATCGGTGAGAACGGTAAGGGCATCTTTCTCGATCCTGACATAGTCGCCATAAAGCGACCACTGTCCGACCTGCTTGGCATCACCGATTTTGATTTCAGCAAGGTAACTGTCTCTCTTTGCATCGTCAATGTTGACCAAATCGGCATGTTTTGCAGTGTTAAACGCATACTGACCTGAAATCTGCCAGGGAAGGGTTTCGGTGATCTGGCCTCCAAAGCTGCCGAAAAACTCAACGATGTTGAAGTCTTTTCCGATGTAGCTATATGCCGGTGAATATGTTGTCACAATATTTGCCACATCAAAATTCACATAATTGTAATAGCCAGCGCCAAGTTGATAATTGAGATCACTGACTTCACCTTTATAGGCGAGTTGTCCAGCGAAAAGATAGGCGTCCTGTTCCAATGTGGTGACGCTTTTAAGCTCGTTCAGCATATAGTAACCAACAACAGCACTAAGACCATCTTTTTCCTTTCCACTGGCATCCTTGCCGTATTGCACGGTAGCGCCTTCAAAGGTCAGGTCACTGTCCCAGACGAGATCGTTCTGAACAATAAGGGTGTTGGCAACCGCTCTTTTTCCAAGGAGGATGTTGACATCGCCATTGAGAACTGCCGGGTGGTAATCAATGAAGTATTCGTTAAAATAAACTGGATCAGCAAGAAACTGATCGTCCAGTGTCTCATTGCGGGAAGTGGTTTCAAGGCCTGAGCCTGCAGTTGCAATCTGGACACCTGCGGAAAGCTCTTCATTGATCCATGAATAGACGCCAAGACGGACTCTTGCACGGTGGCGGTCGCGGCTGTGTTCGCCGGTGACGGCAGGAATATCGGTTAAATCGGACTGGTAACGGTAGCGGACATCTCCTTTCCAGGTCAAGTCAACAGCCTGCGCGTTGTTGAACCCGAGGGCTGCGGCCAGACCGACTAACAATGCAACTTTTCTCATAAGAAATAAATGGTTTGTTTGTGTGATGTGTTCATGAAAACATCTGAACTCATTGCGCATAACTTTATGTGCAACACAAAGTACCATTCGTTCTGTTGAGGAATTGTTAAGGGAGTGCTACAAGATTGTGAACAAGAAGGACGTTACTGTATAGCATATTCCAGTTTAAAAAACGGAAGTAAATGAGTGGATGGCTATGGGGGCGGGGAGTTTGTACCCTTCGCCGTAGAGTGCGCCGATCTGTTCACCGAAATATCTTGCCCGGGCTTCGAGGCCGGTGAGAAATTCACGACGCTGGATCAAGGTTTTTGCTTCTTCGGTGGTGCCTTCCTGATAGAATTGCGATCCGAAGGCAAGAACTCCTTTTCTTGAAGCAATAAAGGTTTCAGAGATATCGACGATGAGGTCGGGTTCGAGGTGCTTGAACTGGATGTAATAGAGGATGTGTTTGGGGCGGTAGGGTTGTTGAACCTCCCCGTTCAGGGTGGTGGCAAGTTGCTGCAGACCCGAATAGTAGCAGGCTTCGGTAACAAGTTTTGAGGCTTTGACGTGATCCGGATGGCGTTCGTCGGGGGAGTTCGCAAAAACGACGCTTGGCCTGAACTGCCTGATGACCTTGATGATTTCAGCAATGTTCTCTTCTGTCGAGAACAGTTTCGAGTCGCCAAGGTCAAGTGAGGTTCGGCTGCGGTACCCCATGAGCGCGGTGGCTTTTTCCGCTTCGGCTCTCCGTGTTTCAGGGGTTCCAAGTGTTCCCATCTCTCCCCGGGTGAGGTCGCAGACAGCAACTGATTTTCCTTCGGCGATGATTTTCAGCAGCGTGGCTCCGCATGCAAGTTCTACGTCATCGGGATGGGCACCGAAAGCCAGTGCATAGATGTTTTCGGGTGATTGCGTCAATTGCCTTGTGGTTAATGTCGTTATATTGGCCATTGTATGAATTCATAAATAAAGCCATTGCTGACTGATGCTCAAAGTAAAGATTGTTCGCCTTAACAAACAAGCCTCACTTCCTGTTTATGCAACCGCTCATGCAGCCGGAATGGATATTTCCGCATGCATTGATGAGCCGATTACCCTGGAACCCTTTACAACCGCTCTGATTCCTTCCGGCTTTGCCCTTGAGTTGCCCGAAGGGTATGAAGCTCAGCTTCGTCCAAGAAGTGGCCTTGCGTTGCGTTCCATGATTTCATTGCCGAATACGCCTGCCACGATTGATGCCGATTATCGCGGAGAGGTCAAGGTAATTCTTATCAATTATGGCAAGGAGCCATTCATTGTTCGTCACGGCGACCGGATTGCTCAGATGGTGATTGCCAGGGTCGAGCAGGTTCGCTTTGAAGAAGTTGACGAGCTTGGTTCAACGGTGAGGGGTGAAGGGGGATTTGGTCATACCGGTACCGGGCGCACATAACATAGCGAAAAGATTTATGTGGTGAGGGTCAGCAAGAAATCCATTGTCAATAATGGATTTCTTGCTGACCCTCAGAATAACAGTATAAGAAGTTCTGTTTTCAGATTTTTCTTGGCTGACCGCTGGGAGGCGGAGCTGGAGCCGGGGGAGGAGTTGTAGTTGGAGCTGAAGCAGGCGCTGGAGTTGACGCTTTTACTTCAATAGTTGGAGTGTAATGGATCTCGGTAATATCTTTCTTTAGTCGGTTTTCACGATTTGAAGGCATGCCGGGCGCACTAAAGACATTGTTCATCAATTGTCCAAGTCCCGAACTGACATTGTCAAAGAGGTTCTGTACCTGGTTTGAACTGACTGTGGCATTCAGGCTTTCGATCAGTCCGTTCCATAAGTTGCCAAGTCCCTGAAAGGAATTCTGGATCTGGTCAGACTTCAGGGTATTGGTGACGCCCTCTATGAGTTGTTCTGAAAAAGAGTTGACGTTATTGAGGATATCCTTGACCGGCTCGGAATTGATTGTAGAGGTAACACCGTCAATGAGCTGCCCGGTAGCTGTGCTTACCGAACTGATCATTCCCTGCACTGATTCGGAATTGATGGTAGAGGTAACGCCGTCGATGAGTTGTCCCGTAGAGGAACTGACCGAACTGATCATTTCTTGTACTGATTCAATTGTTGAATCAATCAGTGAACCTACGGTCCCGATCAAATAGGCTATATCGCCATTGCCGACAGATGATTCCCCGCTTTGCTGCGTGGCCGGTTTGATAGCGACCGGTGCTTTCTTGATCTCTTCTGTTGCCATAATTATGGGTGGATTAAGGGTAAGTAATAAAAAT
>CAIPKT010000023.1 GCA_903865705.1 uncultured Chlorobiaceae bacterium | reverse complement strand
TTCTTGTGGTGGAGCTCCGATCAGTATTATTCGGGAATATATCGAACAACAACAAACACCAAACTAAAACAGGCCACTTGCAGTGGCCACGCTATCCATCCCCGCCCTGAAGGGCAAGGTTTTCCGCGAATTTTCGATAAACTCATTGGTTCCTTTTGAGAGTTAATCGAAGCCTCTTTATAACGTTTGTCGTCAATTTTTTGCCGCAATCGTATATTTAATGTGGACCCGCAAACCATCTTCGAACTGGCCCCGCAAGAGTGGGTGGATTTCGAACCGGCAAATTATATGAACTCGACCCATCCGGACTCTATTTTCGTCCAGTGGTTTATGGTTGTTCTGCAGAACCCCTCGGGAAAGGAAATTCAAGAACAATGGATTGGATAGTATGGGGCGCGAATTCATGACGGGTTTTCTGAAATCAATTTTTTTTGCCGAGCGTATTTATCGCCTAATTTAATGTCATTTACTTGATAGAATTTGAGCGTTTGTTTATATTTGTACAAAGAATTTTTTTCGATAAGGCCTGCGCCTGCAATTCCCCATTCACACTTCCATCACCGTCACAGGAGGAAAAATGAAGATCGAAGAGCTGATCACCGCAGTACAGCGTGTCTTGGGTGTCGATGCAGACGGTAAAGCTGGACCGGAAACATGGCGCGCTATTTACAAGAATATAGTCAGTCCGACACTCCCGGAAAATCCGCCAGCACCCGATATCGCATCTGTTGATCCACGAAGTGAAAAAGCCATTGCAACGCTGCTGCCCCAGGTACACCCAATAGCGAGAGCTCTTGTCCAGAAAGCCGCCGAGAGTGGAATTTCTATAAAAATAATCTGTGGTTTCAGAACTTATGCAGAACAAGACGCCCTTTATGCGCAAGGCCGAACCTCCCCGGGGAATATTGTAACCAAAGCTAAAGGAGGGTACTCAAATCACAACTTCGGAATCGCCTTCGATGTCGGGGTTTTTGAGGGAAACAAGTATCTCAGTGATTCACCAAAGTACAAGGCTGTAGGCGTTCTCGGTACTGACTTGGGATTAGAGTGGGGTGGAAACTGGAAAACTATTTCCGATCAGCCTCACTTTCAGCTTCGCCCTGGTTGGGCGTCTGACATGAAGGAGTCGGAAATGCTGGCCGAGTTAAGAAATCGGGTCGCTGGCGATTTGCCAGTTTATGCTTAGGACGCTAATTTTTAGCAGAAATTTCATTTTGCTTGAGGGTTTAACGTGTCCGTTTAGACAATATATTTCTGGCATCGCCTTTACTGTTCGGCTCATTGTGAATTTGTTTCATCCTCTGCGAGGAAACTTGACAAGGGCATAAAAGGAGTTAATAATAATGGAGAAAAAATGAGACATGTAGCAAAGGCTGTTTTCTGTTTGTCAATAATCGCATTTCTTTCCGGTTGTGGTTTAACCGGCAATCAGATTGTAAAAACACAATCTTTTGGTACTGCAACAGCGAATATTGGAAGGATAGGTGAGGAAGAGTTTATAAATATTCGGAATGGCATTATCGAAATGAATACAGAGCTGCTTTCTATCGATAATAGCAAGACGTCCAATAGTCTTGTGCTCGATAAGCCTGCTTATGCTGAAGATACCTCAAAGAGGGTCGCTGCATGTAAATCACTTAAACTATACGGTGAGTTGCTGACTCAATTGGTTAGTAAAGACCGGTCTGCAAATTTGCAAAAGTCAGCAAACGCTTTATTAGATAATACGGGCGCCGCTCTTGGTAAAGAGCTGTCAGATGAGAAAAAGGGAGCTATTAACAAAATAATTGTTGGACTTGGCTCATTCTGGGTGGACAGGAAAAAAGCGGATGCAGCGAAAGAAATAATTTTAGTATACCAACAACCCGTAGATGAACTTGCAAATTTGTTACGTGAGGACTTTTCTCTTGAGGAAAACTCCCTGGGCTATCTCAAAGCATATGAAAGCACTGCCAAAAGGTTAAAAAATGTTGCTATGAGATTGGTCAATGCAGGCAGCAAATACACTCTTTTGGAAAGAGAGCGTGCTGTTCATGCGTTTGTTTTGTCTGAAAAGGCTATTTCGCGTTCAAATATACTAAGCAGCAAAGCGATGACGTCAATTGATGGATTAAAGAAAGCAAATACAGAGCTTGCAACAGTAATGAGTAACAATCAATCCAGTACTGATGACATTAAAAACTACGCCAGGCAAATCCAGGGACTTGTTAATATGTATCAAGTATTGTCAAAATAATTTTCAGGAGAAATAATATGCAAACACTGGGACAAGCGTTGCAAAATACGATACGTAATCTTGAACAAATTCGCGATTTACAAAACCCCCCATCTGAAGGTGTGTCTACCAAATTGGACACGCTTTATGCACAGCAAATTGATCTGATTGATGCGGCTATACAAAAAGCGACTCCTGAGTATGCAAAAGCGACCATATCAATGAATGAAGCGGCCCGAAAAACCAAGGAGGTCATTGACGGCTTGGCTAAACTTGAACAGGCAATTGAAAAAATTGCTCATGCAATTGGTAAGGTTGACAAACTCCTTGCTGCAGTATGACTTTGTGTTCATGCGGAAGGGCGTAAAAGCGATCTGCCCTTTTGCCCCCAAAGGTCAGGAGGCAACGATCGACTGAGCTTCTATAGCGTCTGTAGTTTTACGAGGGGGTCGGTTGCTGCTCTGCCGGGCGTAGAGTGTCCTCAGATAATTGGGGATTTTTTCTTACCTTTCCGCTTCATGAAGAGCAAGCATAACAAACGAATAAATAAATTTTTTGCAAATGTCTGATCCTGTCATCAAGCGGGCGCTGGTTTCTGTATCTGATAAAACCGGTATTGTTGAATTTTGCCGGGAGTTAAGTGGTATGGGCGTTGAAATTTTTTCAACTGGTGGTACCTTGAAGTCGCTTCAGGATTCAGGAGTCATCGCAGCTTCCATTTCAACCATCACCGGATTTCCGGAAATTATGGATGGACGGGTTAAGACCCTCCACCCGAAAATACATGGCGGACTGCTTGCCGTCAGGGAGAATCCGGACCATGTCAAACAGGCAACGGAGAACGGTATCAGCTTTATTGATCTTGTGGTGGTAAACCTTTATCCTTTTGAGGCTACTGTTGCCAAGCCGGACGTCACTTTTGAGGATGCTATAGAAAATATTGATATCGGCGGCCCTTCGATGCTTAGGAGCGCAGCCAAAAACAACGAGTCGGTAACGGTGGTCACCGACAGTGCCGACTATGCTCTGGTGCTTCAGGAGATGAAGGAGAATAATGGAGCAACGAAAAGGACGACCCGTCTTACTCTTGCCTTAAAGGTGTTTGAACTTACATCCCGTTATGACCTTGCCATTGCCTCTTACCTGGCTGGAGCTGTCGGAGGAGCGCAGCTTGAAGCTTCGGCAAAGATGACCGTGAAGCTTGAGCGTGAACTCGATATGCGTTACGGTGAGAATCCGCACCAGAGCGCAGGACTCTACCGTCTTTCCGATGAGAACGGAACACGCTCGTTTAGCGACTTTTTCGAGAAACTGCATGGTAAAGAGCTCTCCTATAACAATATGCTGGATATTGCTGCTGCAGTAACCTTGATTGAGGAGTTCCGGGGTGAGGAGCCGACCGTGGTTATTGTCAAGCATACCAACCCTTGCGGCGTAGCCCAGGCATCAACTCTTGCCGAAGCCTACCGCAGGGCATTTTCAACCGATACCCAGGCCCCGTTCGGCGGCATTATTGCCTTTAACCGTCCTCTCGACATGGAAGCAGCTAAGGCGGTCAATGAAATCTTTACTGAAATTCTTATTGCCCCGGCTTTTGAAGATGGCGTGCTGGAGATGCTGATGAAGAAAAAAGATCGCAGGCTTGTTCTGCAGACAAGTGCCCTCCATAAAGCTGGCTGGGAGTTCAAGTCCACACCATTCGGGATGCTCGTTCAGGAGCGTGACAGCAAAATCGTTGCAAAAGAGGATCTGACCGTTGTCACTAAACGACAGCCTACCGAAGAAGAAATTGCGGACTTGATGTTTGCCTGGAAGATTTGCAAGCATATCAAGTCGAACACCATTCTCTATGTCAAAAACCGTCAGACTTACGGTGTCGGCGCTGGTCAGATGTCGCGCGTGGATTCATCCAAAATTGCACGATGGAAGGCCTCTGAAGTCAACCTTGACCTGCATGGCTCGGTTGTCGCCTCTGATGCGTTTTTCCCTTTTGCTGATGGCCTGCTTGCTGCTGCCGAGGCGGGAGTTACTGCCGTCATTCAGCCCGGCGGTTCCATCCGCGACAATGAGGTGATTGAGGCAGCCGATGCTAACAATCTTGCCATGGTCTTTACCGGAATGCGTCATTTCAAGCACTGAGACAGGGACGAATGACATTTTTTCGACTATCATGAAGTGCTGAAAATAAAAGAGATCGGGGTTGTACAGACGTAGTGCGATCCGATCTTTTTTTATGACATGACGAACAACACGGAACCGAAACAAACAGAGAGAGAGAGAGAGTATGGAGCAGAGAAAACTTGGAACACAGGGCCTGATCGTATCGTCGCAGGGTTTGGGCTGTATGGGGATGTCTGATTTTTATGGCAAGCGTGAAGAGACTGAGTCAATTGCCACCATCCATCTTGCCCTTGATCTGGGAGTGAATTTCCTTGATACCTCCGATATGTATGGCCCCTTTACCAATGAAGAACTTGTTGGCAAGGCAATCAAGGGCCGCCGCAATCAGGTGATTGTGGCCACCAAGTTTGGCATCATGCGCAACGCTCCATCAGTTGATGGTGGATGGGCGCCAATTACCGGTATCTGCGGTAGGCCGGAGTATGTCCGTTCATCCTGTGATGGCTCGTTGAAACGCCTGGGAGTTGACCATATCGACCTGTACTATCAGCATCGCGTGGATACTGACGTGCCGATTGAAGAAACAGTCGGGGCCATGGCCGATCTTGTTGCGGCTGGCAAAATACGCTATATCGGTCTTTCCGAGGCTGGTGTTGAAACGATCCGCCGTGCCCATGCCGTTCATCCGGTGAGTGCCCTGCAGAGTGAGTATTCGCTCTGGAGTCGTGACCCTGAAGATGAAATACTGCAAACCCTTCAGGAGCTTGGTATCGGTTTTGTCCCCTATAGCCCTCTTGGGCGTGGATTCCTTACCGGGCGTCTGAAAAGTCCTGATGATTTTGCCATCGACGATTATCGCCGCAACTCGCCCCGCTTTCAGGGTGAGAACTTTATGAAAAACCTTGAGTTGGTCGAGCGCATCAAAGCTATTGCCAGCGGGAAAGGAATTACTGCCGGGCAATTGGCTCTCGCCTGGGTGCTGGCACAGGGTAACGACATTGTTCCGATTCCCGGTACCAAGCGCAGGAGCTTTCTTGAGGAGAATATTGCAGCAGGATCAGTGGTCATCCACGAGACTGAAATGGCCAAGATCAATGAATCATTACCCAAGGGTGCAGCAGCCGGGGAGCGCTACCCCGAAACCATGATGAAGCTGATCAATCGGTAACACTATAACATTCCCTCCTTTTTTTCAGATTTTCCGATACAGCCCGGGCGTTGCGTTTGAGCCGCCTAAGGCCAATGCGGAAAATTGGAGTTCCATAAAAAAGCTCACGGAATCCTGATTTGTTGAGGTTCAGAATTGTCTCCGTAGTGATGTTTACGAGACTCTGCCGCACAGCAAACGACTCATGAACTCCAATGCTTGCAAGGAGGTTATGGGGGCAGACCTCTTGGCACACATCGCATCCAAACAACCAGTCGCCGATCATTGCCGCCTCTTCATCAGTAAATTCCCGTTTCAGCTCACCCGTCAGGTAGGAAATGCATTTTGATGCATCTATTTTTCCTGGTTCAAGGAGTGCTCCGGTAGGGCAGCGCTCAAGACAGTTGCTGCAACTGCCGCAGTAATTGGGTAGAGGAATGATGGTTGAACTGATCTCCCTGTCGACAAGGATTTCTCCAAGAAAGACATAC
>CAIPKT010000022.1 GCA_903865705.1 uncultured Chlorobiaceae bacterium | reverse complement strand
TGTCTCAACACCTGAACAATCCCGGTGTCTGTTCAAAAAAAACGTTTCATCAATAAACCTTCAGGATCGAAGCATGTCGGAGCAACCTCTGCCGCCTCATTTGCCAGTTCCTGATTTTACATAAAAAAAGCTGCGATATGCCTTACGGGCGATGAACGGTACCTGCAAGAATATCAAGCGTGTGCCGGACAATCATCAGCTCTTCGTTTGTTGCAATAACCCTGACCGTAACGGCGCTGCCATCAGGCGAAATGACCGAAGAAGAGAGCGCGTTACGGCACTCATCGACAGCAATACCCAGAAAACCAAGCCCTTCGCAGATGCGGCTGCGAATTCCAGCAGCATGTTCTCCGATACCCCCTGAAAAAATAAGAGTATCAAGCCCCCCCATCACTGCAGCATAAGAGCCCAGACACATTTTAGCCCTGTAACAAAACATGTCAATCGCTTCGCGGGCTTTAAGGTTCTGCGGCTCCATCGAAAGCAGTACCTGCATGTCATCACTAATCCCTGAAATCCCCAGCAGCCCGGATTGACGGTTGACCATCTCCTTGATCTCCGCCGCATTCATTTTATCCTGCTGAAGGAGAAAGAGAATCACTCCCGGGTCGAGATCGCCCGTGCGGGTACTCATCACAAGTCCGCCTGCCGGTGAAAATCCCATGGTGGTATCAATACTTCTTCCCTTTTTCACCGCAGCCATGCTGGCGCCATGACCCAGATGGGCAAGGACGATTCTGCCCTGCCCAACCTCATGCCCCCCCTGCCGTTCAAGCTCGCCCAGCAGATACTCATAGGAGAGCCCATGAAAACCATAGCGCTGTACCCCTTCACTGCGAATCGATTCCGGCAGTGGATAGAAACGAGCTACGGGAGGCATAGAGGAGTGAAAAGAAGTATCGAAACAGGTCACCTGCAGTGTTCCGGGAAAGTGTTTTGAGGCATACGTGACGGCCTTCAACGCATGCGGAAGATGCTCGGGAGCATAGGGAACCAGTTCCTCCAGTGAGGCAATCAATTCAGGAGAAACCACCTGCGGGCTTGAGTAGCGGGGGCCGCCATGCACCATGCGGTGGCCGATGGCATCAGGCCTGTATGCTTCACCCTGCGACACTACCCAGGAAAAGAGGAAGGCACATGCCGCATCATGATCCGGCAAGGTAAAGCTTTCACTGGCTATAGAGCTCCCCTGCCCATCCCTGACAGAAAACGCTCCCCCCTTATGGCCGATACGAGTGAGCGAACCGGTAAACAAAAGCTCTTCGGCCTCACCGGTTTCGTACAGCGCAAACTTGATGCTCGACGAACCGGTATTGAGTGCCAGAATTTTATTCGTTGTCTTCATACCTTGCTGCTGTCAGTTTAGATCATGGATTCCATGACAATCCGGAGTCAGTCGTTTCCCGCATCCAATACCTATCCTGCCATGTTAAAAAAGATGCTGTGTACCGGAGACAAGCCTTTTTTCATGATGGAAATCAGTTCCGTCATATATCATTAATTCTTGCTTTTTGAAATATACGCGTCATTCTGTCAAAATAATACAAAACTATTGGGCAGACTTTCTTGATTACTGATATCATTTTTCGGCTAAAAGGATTCCAGCCTTTTCTATTATTTCATTATTTTTACTCTGAGGGTTATTTCTATTTCAACCGTCGGTCAAGATGGTCTGAGCCAAAATGGCCATTGCGAAGACAACCGAATAAAATGAAAAGGAATACCAATGAACGTCCTGTCGATCATCAAATACCTCTTCACCTTTTTGGGCCTTGCAATGCTGGCAGGCACGTTGTACATCAATGAAGATACCCGTTCATTTCTCGCAAAAGCCACTAAAACAGAAGGTACGGTCGTTCAACTGGTCCTGTCCTATTCCAACCATTCAAGGACATATCACCCTGTCGTTCGTTTCACTGAGCGTAACGGTCAAACTATAGAATTTGTTTCATCAATAGGCAGTAACCCGCCGGGTTACTCAGAAGGCGAAAAAGTTGAGGTGCTCTACCTACCTGCCGAACCATATAAGGCAAGGCTCAATAGTTTCTTTTCGCTCTGGGGCGCTTCCATCATTGTTGGAGCGTTAGGGGGCATATTTCTGCTGATTGGCTGCGGCTTTTTCCTTGCCCCCAAACTGCAAAACCGTAAAAAAGAGTACCTCCTTCAACAGGGCTCCCCGATTGAAACCGAATTTCAGTCTGTCGGATTCAATACAGCCGTTTCTATCAATGGCCGTAACCCGTTTCAAATTATAACGCAGTGGAAAAATCCGTCAACATCACAAATACATATTTTCAAAAGCGACAATCTCTGGTACGACCCGACAGAGTACATTCAAAACAAACGAATCAGGGTGTTTATCGACCGGAACAACCCGAAAAAGTACTACGTCGATCTGTCATTTCTTCCCAAAATTGCTGAATAAGCACCAAACGCATACTCCGTCTATTGCCATGGTGCCTATTGCAATATCTCGGAAATTTGCCCCCAATCTCTGCCCCCCTCTCACACCCTGCCAATTACGCAGAAAACGGATGCGTGACCAAACTTTTATGATAAATAATCACGCAATAGCACAATAATGTCTGAATTTTTTATTAAACTTACCCTCAACACCCTTATTTATTCAGGAACAAGATGCCATTAACTTAAATAAGAGCATATCGGTTGATTAACGCCGACAGAGTGACTTTTTCACGGAGAAAACCGTCAGAATATGCGCATAGAAAGCCGAACATCCACTCATTCAGGCAGCAGACCCTGGATCATTGATACAACGCTGAGGGATGGCGAACAGGCTCCCGGTGTTGTGTTCAGCAGTGCTGAAAAAATTGAAATTGCCTGCCTGCTTGCCGGTGCCGGTGTCAATGAACTTGAAGTCGGGTACCCCGCCATCAGCGGTGAAGAACGCAGCACGATAAGAGATATTGTCGCACTGAAGCTGCCGGTACGCCTGACTAGTTGGGCACGTGCAAAATGGCAGGATATTGAGGACGCATGCATCTGCGGCACAGAGGCGATTCATATCAGCTTTCCTGTTTCTGCGCTTTATCTGGAGCTTATGGAAAGGGATTATTCGTGGGTACAGGAACAGTTGCAGGAGCTCATTCCAAGAGCTAAAAAATATTTCGACGTTGTAAGCGTTGGGGCACAGGATGCCACAAGAGCAGAACCTGAACTGTTGAAGCGGTTTGTGCTTGATGCCGAAGCATGCGGAGCGGACAGGGTAAGAATTGCCGATACGGTCGGTATTGCAACACCTTCATCAGTGATCAAGTTGGTAAGCTTCCTTCAATCAGCAAGCCATACCGCGTTGGAATTTCATGCCCATAATGATCTCGGTATGGCAACAGCAAATGCGTATACCGCGTTGGAAGCAGGATGCCAGGCTGTCAGCGTTTCGGTAACCGGACTTGGCGAGCGGGCAGGAAATGCCGCGCTCGAAGAGCTTGCCATAGCCCTGAAACTTTCAGGAAAGTACAAAACAGGCATTGATACCAGAAAGCTTTCTCATCTCTGCACGGCAGTTAGCAAGGCGTCGGGAAGAGCAATAGAAGATCAGAAACCGGTCGTAGGCAAATCGGCATTTCAGCATGAATCAGGTATTCACTGCTCAGCGCTGCTGAAACATCCGCTCTCCTATCAGCCGTTTCTCCCGGATGAGATTGGACGCGACAAGTACGAGATGATTATCGGAAAACACTCGGGAAGCGCATCGATACAATATTTTTTTTCAGAAAGAGGAATCGTCATGCCCAGAGATGAGGCAAACCATCTTCTTGCTCTTGTCCGAACAACGGCCACTGAAAAGAAACGGGCACTCAAGCCGGAAGAGCTTGTGGGAATCTACAACGACCAGCTTTTAGTTAAACAGTGATAATCATACCGTAAGCATCATGCTCACAGCCCAGGATCAGGATCATAGCAGTATCAGCCTGCTTGCTGAAGTCAGCAGGACCATAACTCACGAAGATGATATCAACAAGGTGTTGCGGCTTGTTCTGTTAATCATGTCGGAAAATATGGATATGCTCAGGGGAATGATTACGATTCTTAACCGAGATAGCGGCCAAATTATTATCAATGAATCATTTGGTCTGACTGAAAAAGAGAAGGAGAGAGGCCGTTACCAGATCGGTGAAGGAGTTATCGGCCAAGTGGTAAAAACCGGTAAGGCAGTCATTGTACCCTCTATTGAAAACGAGCCGCTTTTTCTCGACCGAACGAAGTCAAGAGCCAAAGCTAAAAAAGAGAGCCTTTGTTTTATCTGCATTCCAATCAAGGCTGGCATAGAAATAATCGGCACCCTGAGCGCAGACCGTCAGCTTGAAGGCAGTGCCAATAACAAAAGCACAAAAACAGCAAAAGCCGGTGAGAAACACACCGATATGCTCCAGCACTATGTTGACCAGCTTTCGATTATCGCCTCCATGATTTCACAGGCTGTACGCATCAAGCAGCTTGAACACGAGGAGAGCGAGAAACAACCTCCGGAGGCAAAAAGCACAGGCATTCTTGCAAGGCAGAATGCCCTTTCTGAAAAACTCGACGAGGAGACTATTTCAGAAGCAGAACGCCCGGCAAATATCATCGGCAATACAAAGCCTATGGTATCGCTCTATAAAATGATTGACAAGATAGCAAAGACCAACGCAACGACCCTTGTATTGGGAGAGAGCGGCGTGGGAAAAGAGCTGGTGGCCAGCGCCATTCATTTTAAAAGCCACAGGCTCGAAAAGCCGTTTATCAAGTTCAACTGTGCCGCATTGCCTGAAAGCATTGTCGAAAGTGAGCTCTTCGGACATGAAAAAGGGGCATTTACCGGAGCGTCTATTACCCGACAAGGACGATTTGAACTTGCCCATACCGGCTCCATTTTTCTTGATGAGGTAGGCGAACTCAGCCTGGCGGTGCAGGCAAAACTGCTCAGAATCATACAGGAAAAAGAGTTTGAACGAGTAGGAGGATCAAAAACCATCAAGGTTGACGTACGGGTCATAGCTGCTACAAACCGCAATCTTGAGGAGTTGATACGCGGAGGGCTTTTCCGCGAAGACCTCTATTACCGGCTGAATATTTTTCCCATAACCGTTCCCCCGCTCCGCGAACGCAAGACAGACATCCTGATGCTTGCAGATTATTTTGTAGAAAAATACAACACGGCCAACCATAAGGGAGTCAGACGAATTTCGACAACCTCGATCGACATGCTGATGCGCTATCACTGGCCAGGCAACGTCCGTGAACTGCAAAACTGCATCGAACGGGCGGTCATTTTGAGCGAAGATAACGTTATCCACGGCTATCATCTCCCTCCGACGCTTCAGACTGCCGAATCCAGCGGCACGCCCTATACAGGATCGTTGCAGCAAAAACTTGATGTCATGGAAAAAGAGATGATCATGGAGGCGCTCAAACGCACAAAAGGAAACATGTCCCGTGCCGCAGTACAGCTTGGTCTGTCAGACAGAATCATGGGGCTTCGTATAAAAAAGTTCAATATCGACTATCGAAAACTTCGCCCCTGAACCAGAAACAAAAGAGCGGAGAGTAAGGCAACAGACCCTTACTCTCCGCTTATATGAAGTATCTGACCATCAAACCTTTTTAACAACAGCTTTTTATTCCGAGGTCAGACGGTATAAAGCCCTTTATATTTTTCAAGGTTTTCGAGAATTTCTCCTGCGCCCCTTACCACAATAGTCTGCGGATCTTCGCAAACATGGACGGGTACGTTTGTCTCTTCATGAATTTTTTTATCAATTCCCTTGATCAGCGCTCCGCCTCCAACAAGGAAGAGACCTCGATCGAAAATATCGACTGAAATTTCCGGTTTGACCACCAAAGCCTCAAGGCATTTTTTAATCGATGTAACAATCTGGTTCAGCGGGGTTGAAATAACCTCCCTGATGGTAACTGAGCTAAGCTTCCGGACTTCAGGAAGGCCAGACTCAAGACAGATGCCCCTGACGTCAATAGTCATTTCCGGGTCCATCTTATAGGCCGATCCAATTGTTGTCTTGATATTTTCAACGGTGAGTTCGCCAACTGCCATATTGTATTCATCGCGGAGGTGACGGGTAATCAAGTTCGTCATATCTTCTCCAGCCACTTTCACGCACTCACCGGAAGCGATACCACTAAGCGACATTACAGCAATTTCCGATGTACCACCCCCGATATCGACAACCATATTGCCCATAGGTTCCCTGATTTCAAGCCCGAGACCGATAGCTGCCGCCATGGCGTTAGTCACCAGATAAACTTTTCTGGCACCAACATGTTGGGCAAAGTCACGCACGGCCCTTTTTTCAACCGGGGTGATGCCCGAAGGAATAGTGATGACCATACGGTTTATGCCGTATGAAGAACGGGTTTTAGTCTTATTGATCAGGCCTTTTATCAATTCTTTCATCGCCTGGTAGTCACCGATAGCACCATTGAAAAGTGGCCTGACCGTAACAATTCCAGCATGAATTTTATCACTCATGACAAGAGCTTCTTGACCGATGGCCAGAACTTTTCCTGTACTGAACTCTCGAGCAACAATTGACGGCTCATTTAAAACAATACCCAAACCATGAATAAAAATCAAGGTGTTCGTTGTTCCAAAATCAATTGCGATATCCCTGTACAGATTACTGAACAAAGTCATTTTGTAATGGTTCTCTTGAGATTTACAAAAACTAATAACTTAGCGGATAATTAACGCCGAAATACAATATAAACATTTATACACACTTACCAATCATATGTTACAACTCAAACACTTTAAAAGTTTCGCTTTCGATTAAAAAAAATCGCTAGTTCAGGAACGGAACTCCTGAATAATTTTCTTATTTCGGCATGCTTGCACTAAAACACCCAATGGCGTCAATCTCTTCCCTACTGAGCCTGAACTCCCCTGCCCCGATAATCCCCTCAACTTGAGAGGGATTGCGTCCGCCAACAATAGCTCCGGTAACTGCCGGATTGCGCAAGGTCCAGGCAATGGCAACCTCCCCGGCAGAACGCTTGTGCGGGGCACCGATCCGCTTGAGCAGCTCAACCAATTCAAGATTAGCGGAAAGACGCGGTTCCTGAAACTCCTTGTTCTGGCGGCGCCAGTCATCAGCCGAAAAGTTCGATGCCCGTTCACGGGTCATTGCCCCGGTCAACATGCCGGAGAGCATCGGAGAGTAGACAATAACGCCGATATTCTGTTCCATGCAAAACGGCAAAAGCTCCTTTTCAACTGCGGGACGCAACATCGAGTAGGGAGGCTGCAGAGAGGCTACGGGCGCAATAGAAATCACCCGGCGCAGTTGATCAACATTGAAATTCGAAACGCCGATATGGCGCACCAGCCCCTCTTCTTGCAAACGGGCCATCTCAGTCCACCCCTCTTCGAGGTCAGCGTCAGGGTTTGGCCAGTGAATCTGGTAAAGATCAATGGCATCCACCTGCAGCCGTTTCAGGCTTGCTTCGCACTCCCGACGTATCGAATCAGCCTTGAGACTGAATCCAACCTGGCGGGTAACATTATCCCAAACCATCGTACATTTAGTAAAGATATAAGGCTTCTGCTTCATGCCGGCAACCGCCTTCGCCACAAGTTCCTCCGAATGGCCAAGCCCGTAGACAGCAGCCGTATCAATCCAGTTGATACCAAGCTGAACGGCACGCTGAATTGCCGCTATAGCATCGCTGTCGTTCTGTGCTCCCCAGCCATAAGCCCAATCGGCTCCACCGATGGCCCAGCTTCCAAAGCCAATTGGAGTAAGGTGCATATCTGTATTGCCAAGCTGTTTTTTCTGCATCATCGTTTCAAGGTGTTAAAAAGTTATGCCGCTACTGTTTTTTCATAAAAT
>CAIPKT010000021.1 GCA_903865705.1 uncultured Chlorobiaceae bacterium | reverse complement strand
AAGCGTTATCCTTGTATTGAGCGTAATCTATGGGGGGGAGCGTTGTGGTCACCATCATATTTTGCGGCTTCTTGTGGTGGAGCTCCGATCAGTATTATTCGGGAATATATCGAACAACAACAAACACCAAACTAAAACAGTCCACTTGCAGTGGCCACGCTATCCATCCCCGCCCTGAAGGGCGAGGTTTTCCGCGAATTTTCGATAAAAAGCTTTCAAATTCCGCAAGAGGCGGTCGAATGCTGACTGGTAGGCGTCGTGCTGTTTCCAGTGGGTGAAGTCGCCGATGTGTCGCTGGCGTTTCACGTTTCCGGCCCATCCGGTTGAGCTCTCCATGATTGCTTGATGAATAGCTGTCGCGATGAGCTTATCAAGCAGCCTATTTTTTCTTTCTCCATAACCAACCTGCAATTGGTATAACGAGAGTTGCCCACAACCATTGCCAATTATTTTCAACGAATAATTGCATTTTTTGATATGCAGTTACTTTGACTTCTATCACCTTCACGAATACCTCTACTTTTCGAGGTATGGCTTTACCATTGACATCAAGAATAGCTGACAATGTTAAATTCAAATCCTGGTTTCCTTCTGCAGTTGGTTTAACTCTCCAAATCCACTCAGTGGTTTCATTACTTGATATGGCTTGAGTTTCAGGTGTTAACGGTGTTATAGAAAAGTTCTGGCCTGTTAAACGAGCTTCCATTTGGTTAGAAACCTTGATTTGTGCTCCAGCTTTTTCCTCTTGAACGTTAATGGTGTTTTTTAACTCGTCAATAGACTTATTTAAATCGAGTTTTAACTGGATCGTTTTTGTACTGTCAATATTGATTGTTTTTGGAGTATTGAACGCAATGTTGCCAAATAACATATTCTTAAGTTGTTCATCAATAGCTTCAAATGCGTTTTTTGTTGTTACTGCTGGTGCTTCTGTTGGTGGTGCTGGTGTTTCTGTTGTTACTGCTGGTGTCGCCTCTACAGGAGCTTCAGTTTTTTTTGCGCATCCGAACAGCAGGACTGCAGAAATAAAAAACACAAGTAGTTTGTTTATCATGGCTGTCAATGTTTTTGTTATTGATGTTGGATTAATTCTTCATTCAAACATCAGCTCCGGCAACTCTTCCACAATCTCCAAGGTTTTGACGCTCACGGTGATGACGCTCAGCAGCAGATCGAGGATGTAGCGGGGATTGCCAATCTCTATCGCCCAGTCGTTTGGGTTGTTGGTGATGTTGCTCTCTTTGTGGGTGGTGAGTTGGTAACGTTCCATGATCCATTCGATGGCGCTTTTGCCGTTGACGATGTATTCCCAGGCTTTGGCGGGGATGTTCTGGATGGTGATGGCGCTGTTGTAGATGATTGAGTCTTTTTCTCCTTTTTTGGGGAAGCGCATTTTTTCGACGATGAAGTGGCCGGTTTCGGCGCCGGTGATGGTGACGTCCTGGGAGGATGGAACGGTTTCGTAGTGGAGGTGCAGGTCGGCGAGTTCGCGGCCTGCTTTGCTGAACCTCCAGAAGTGGCGGGGCTCTTCGACGAGAGGGATGCGGGGGAGCATCTTTTTCAGGTCGCTCTGGAAACGGGTGCGGTATTCGGGGCTGTGGAGGAGGCCGTAGACGTAGTAGAAGATATCCTCTTTGGTGACGCGGTTGCTGTACATTTTTTGTGCGCGTTCAAGGATGAAGTCTGAAAGGCCGTCACGGCGGATCTGCTCGTTTTCTGTGGCTGCGTCAAAGAGTGTCGGGCTGGATTTCTGGCGCTCTTCGTAGTAGTAGAGGGGGAAGCATTGGGTGTCGCCATTGAAATGGAGATCCGGAATGACATTCGCAATGATGACGGAAAAGTTTTTTGTTGTACCTGAAACACAAATCACCAGATTTTTGGTATCGGGTGTGGGGAAAAACTCCTCCATCTGTCCACGCCGGTGAATCATTTTATCGCCGAAGTACAAGTGCTGCTTGAAAAAAGGGCGATAGATGCTCAAAAGAATTTTATCAGGTTGAAAATCCGCAGTGTTGCCACGGTCAACATGAGAAATCAGGCTGCTTGACCAACTGATTTTTTTCGAGTCAGTATCAATAAAATCTTCTGCTTTAATACCGGGATTGGTGCTTCTTGCTTTTAGATATGCGGTTACCTGATTATTGTAGAATGAAACCGTTCGTTGCATACTGGCTTTCATTTCTTTTTTTGAAGAGCTGTACACCCAAGCATCTCTTCCCGTTTCATTTCCTCTTGAGTTGAGCACAAAGAAAGAGTGTGTTTTCAAGTCAAATTTCTTGTCAGAGTTGATCGGAATAAAGGTCTCAAAGAGATCATTACGCTGGTTCAGCCAATCCGCATGTTCATTGGGTTGCAGGATCTGCCAGGGCATCTCGGAATTTCCGACGGAGCGGTATTTGCTGATGATAGCAAGTTTCTCCTCCCGGTTGAGGTAGTCGCCGATATCGACATAGTGGATGGTGGCTTTGCCTGCGGGCTTGCCGGGATTCTTCACCAGCAGGGTTATGGCAATGGGTGTACGGGAGCCGGAACCAAAAATCTTGCCACCCTCTTTTCTCGAAAGTTCTCCACTGGTGCGCTGGTTGCCTCGCAGGTTGAAGACCCAGATGCTGGAGAACTCTTTTTGCAGGCATTGACGGAGTCCATCGGTGCTGTTACCATCAAGCCATGCGCCGTTTGAAACAAAGGCGATAATACCGCCATTTTCCGGGTCAAGCCGGTCAGTTGACCAGCGGAAAGCCTTGATGTAGGAGTCGTAGAGCGAGTTTTTGTTGGTGGCATCAGTTGCGGCGGCATAGGTGGCAGCAATCCTGCCATCAAGCTTCGTATAGCTCTGGTTCTGCGCATTGTCGTTGGCGGATTTCTGGCCGACGGAGTAGGGCGGGTTGCCGATAATCACCCGCAGTGGTGTCTTCTTCTGCGCTGATACCCGTTCGGAGTTTTGCGGGAACATCTCTGAAAAGAGGACAGCGCTGGCATCGGTTTCACCCAGTTGAAAGGTGTCGGTGAGGCAGATGCCGTCGAAGGCTTTGTAAGGGGTGGCGTCGCCCGTCATGTCGTGAAAGGCGTTCTCGATGTTGACTGCGGCGATGTAGTAGGCGAGCAGCACAATTTCGTTGGCGTGTATCTCATGCTGATACTTGTGTTCAAGCTCCCTCTGCCCGATGAGACCGCTTTGCAGCAGGCGGGTGATGAAGGTACCTGTGCCGGTGAAGGGGTCGAGAATGTGTACGTTTTCATCGGCGAGGGTGCGGCCAAACTCTTTTTTGAGCAGGTCGTTGACCGAGTGGATGATGAAGTCAACCACCTCTACCGGCGTGTAGACGATGCCAAGCTTCTCCACCATTTTGGGAAAAGCGGTTTTGAAGAATTTGTCGTAGAGTTCAATAATGATGCGCTGTTTGCCTGCGGCGTTGTCGATGCCCTGGGCCCGCACTCTGACGGAGTCGTAAAACTTTTGCAGTGCCTCGGTATCCTCTTCGATGGCGTTGGCTTCGAGCAGGTCGAGCATCTTCTGCATGGAGAGCGAGATCGGGTTATGCTGAACAAAGGAGTAACCTTCAAAGAGTGCTTCAAAAACCGGTTTGGTGATGATGTGCTGTGAGAGCATATCAACCGCTTCCTGCCCGGTAATAGAAGGATTGATGTTGTTCTGCAAGCCGCAGAGAAATTCATGAAAGGCTTTCTGGTGTTCACCATCTTCCCTGACGAGGCGATTGATCCTTTCTGCCTGCCTTTGGGCAATTTCAGCAACATTCCTTGCCCATTGCTCCCAGTAGCCTCGTTCCCCTACCCTTTGAACCATTCGTGCAAAAAAGACACTTTGCAGTTGCTGAAACTGCATGGCAAGCTGTTCGCGCAACTGTTCTGCAGCAGTGCGGTATACATTTGATCCGGGATGATCAATGATGAGGTCATCGGATTCACCTGAACCGTAATAACCTCCATCCGGACGGCCAACCAGTATCTGATCGGGTCGCTTTCTGTTAAGCTCAATTTTGTTGACAGTGGCATTGAAGCGGTCGTCATGAGCACGAAGAGCGTTGAGCACCGACCAGACGACCTTGTAGCGTTCATTATCATCAAGCGCTCTTGCAGGGTCAATATCCGAGGGAACAACAACCGGAATAATGATGTAACCGTAATTTTTACCGTCAGCCTTGCGCATTACCCTGCCGACCGACTGGACAACATCTACAATGGAGTTGCGAGCCGAGAGAAAAAGGACTGCATCGAGCGTTGGCACGTCAACACCTTCGCTGAGGCAACGGACATTGGTGAGTATTCTGCACTCGTTTGCATCGGAATCTGTTGCCTGCAACCAGCCGAGCAGTTCGTCACGCTGCGGCGCTGTCATGGTACCGTCAATATGCTCTGAAGAGACAGAGACCATCCGGGATCGTTTCTCTTCCGGAAGTGAATTCAGGTAGAGTTCCGTTGTACTGTTGAAGGTACCGGTGATTTTTCTGGAGGCCTTGATGGTTTGACAAAACGCAACAGCTCTCCGCATGGGTTCAGGATCGCTCGCTTGCAGCACACCTGCATCACCGAGCACCTGTTTTGATAGCGCATTGATGCAGCCGATGAGTTTGGAAGCATCGTCAGCATTGATTTCATGCTCCTGATTCGAGATAGCATGCTGAACCGCAGGGGGAATATCGGTATCACTCAGTGTCAGAATCAGAACTTTGTAATCAGTCAGCAACCCCAGCTCAACTGCTTCACCAAATCCTATCCGATAGATCTCTTCTCCATAAAGTGCCGAATCATCCATGGAGCACAGTACCGCTTCAGACTGAGCGGCTTTTGCCTTGGAGTCATCGTTGAAGAGACGGGGTGTAGCGGTCATGTAGAGGCGCTTTTTTGCCCTGATGAAGCTGTTATCGTGCACCTTGACAAAGGTCGATGAGTCATTTTCACTGAGCGTTACACCGGTTGTTCTGTGGGCTTCATCACAGATAATCAGATCAAAAATTCCGCTTGTCGTATCACCTGAACCGAGCAGCTCTTTTTGTGCCTGCGCAATCACCTCGATGGATTGATAGGTCGAGAAGACAACGGTCATGCCAACGGTTGCCGTATTGTGCAGTTGCCTGAGTTGGCGAACAATGGCTGCCACGTCGGTGGTAGCGGGCAGGGCAAGGTCGAGCACGCTGGTGGAGTCGCTGTCGTCATTGCGTGAGTGGCGTCGGCTGATTTTGGGGTCTGAGCAGATGCAAATCGGGTTGATGGGCTCTTTTGCGTCGGCGGTCCATGCCCTGAGCGTTTGACCAAGCAGGGCAATAGAGGGCACGAGAAAGAGAATCAGCCCATTGCCATCGGTCTCTGTTTCTGCAATCCGCAGTGAGGTGAATGTTTTGCCGGTGCCGCAGGCCATGATGAGTTTGCCCCGGTCGGCGGTTTTGAAGTGCTCGTGTGCATTGTTGAGGGCTGTCTGCTGATGGGGGCGGATCTCTTTTTTGGGTGTGCGAGCCTCTTCGCCGATGATGCCCTGCTCAAGGCTTGCCCAGTCTACCGGTGAGTGCTCCAGGTCGGAGAGGCTGATTCTTGTAACCGGCGGGTTCTGGTTCTTGATGGCTTCGTTGGCGTTGGGGCCCCACTTGTTGGTGGTGGAGATCCAGAGCCGCTGGGAGAAGGCGGCGGTTTGCAGCTTGTCGTTTTTGAACTCACGGCTTGAGGTAGAGAGAAAAGAGTCAACGGCGTTTTTATCAATGGTGGCCGCAGCATCGAAACATTTGCACTGGATGGCCCAGTAGTCGCCCTCACAGGTCAGTGCCACGAGGTCTATTCCGCTATCTTTACCGCCTAAATCCTTGCGACCGGGGAATTCATTCCAGAGCCAGATATTTTTGAACCGATAGGCGTATTGGGGGTCGGTCTTGAGATATGCCTGCATGAGCCGCTCAAACCGGTCGCCCTTGTCGCGCTCGGAGAAGGAGTGTTGGCGGTACTTGGTCAGGAGTGTCTGGAAGGTCATAATGACGACGGTGTGAAAATTATCTGGTTCAAGGGTTATGCCTTATGGGGAAGCGTACGATGTAATATAGGCAAGGGTTTTGGATTTAGAGGAGGGCAGCATTGCCTATTCGTAATGAGTCCAGAGGCGGATGATTTTGACGATGTGTTCTGTCTCATAGATCTGATAGACAAGACGATGCTGGATATTCAATCTTCTTGAATAGGCTCCAAAAAGATCGCCAACCAGTTTTTCGTAAGGTGGAGGAGTCTGGAATGGATTTTTTTGCAGAATTTCAAGCAGTTCCAGCGCTTTAGGCTTCAATCCGGCAGATGCCAGTTTTTTTGCATCCTTTTGAGCCTGCCTGGTATAGACAAGTTGCCAGGTCACCAGTCAAGCTCTTGCGAACATTCAGTTACATCCTCCTTGAGCCCCTCCTGAATTGATTCGCGCATGCCTGGAAGGGAAACAAGATGCAGTGTTTCTGAAATCGCATTCCAGTCACTTTCCGACAACAGGACGGCATTTCCCCTTTTTCCTTTGATGACGACAGGTTTGTGTGAACTCACCGTTTCGTCAACAAGCTTGTAAAGCTTTGCTCGGGCACCCGTTACACTGATAGTAGTTGTTGTCATAGTGTTTCCTGCTTTTTGTTAAACGTACGTCTTTTGGTACGCATTATCAAGCTTATTTTTATTCTTTTGGTCGCCTGGAATTGCGCTCACTTGCTCAGTGTGTGGTGATTTGCTGCTATCTTTATGGGTGGTAATACTCTCCGCTTGCGAGATATCAGGTCTCAGTGTGAACTTTTTTGGAACGTTTTTAGTGGTCTGGGCTACCGAAAAAAAGCCATGACCGAATCTCCATCTTTCAGTCCGAGCTCCTCTGCCGCATTGCCGTTTCTGATGGTGATTTCGATCCTGTTGAGTCACTTGATTTTATTAATCTTGTGCAAAGTTACGATTTCTTAAAAAAAACACTGCTTGATAAGCCGATATTGCTCAGTAATGGAGAGAAGTATCAGTCTATACGTTTTGACGGATGTTTT
>CAIPKT010000020.1 GCA_903865705.1 uncultured Chlorobiaceae bacterium | reverse complement strand
GTATGATGCCAGCAATCTGTTGCAGCTAACAGCCAGATCGGTATAGACAATACGTGGATCAGGAAATGTCATGACTTTCAGGAGAGTTCCGTTGGTTGCATAACGGTACAATTTGTTTCCGGATGCCAGATAAAGATCATTATTTGTTCCTGCGGCAATACCATTAATACTGAAGCTGGTCGGAACAAAAGCGAGTTGATTGAGAGCCAGATCGCGAACAGTAAAACCTTGTTGAGAACCATTGTAGGAGGCATACACATGGTTACCCCGGACTGAGATATCGGTGTAGTTGACACCGGTATCAGGAAAATTCATATCCCTGATCAAAGCGCCGTTTACCGAATAGTTGTAAATATGATTCCTGCAAACCATATACAGGTCATTATTCGGTCCAGCGGCAATGCCATTGACAGGGTGCGGAGTCTGGATAAATGAGACCTGTTGAAGATTTAACGTACGAACGGTAACACCTTGCTGGACGACGTTATAGGCGGCAAAAAAGTTGTTTGCATGAGCCATCCCTGTCATGCTCAAAAACAAGCCCAACAGAATTGTAATCCTGCAGAGTCTGGCTATATCAAATTTTTTGTTCATGTGCCCCTCCAGTATTTTAAAATGATAAATAAAATTTATCTCTTAAAAGTGAACTCAACAAGGTAGTACATAACATCCGCGGCAAATGAATGGTGGAATGTGTAGTTTTAATGTAAACAACAGATTCGGATTAGTAAAAAATCAAGTCAATAATACGTTATAATCCCGCTTTCCTTAAATGAATCATAAAACATAACAGTATAAGACATGTCGTCCAATTTTCCACAAAGCGGGGATGTGAGGCTTAAATTGACTGAAGCACGCCATCTTTCAAATCCTGCTGGAATTATTCCCTTAAGAAGACTAAATTCGAGGAATTGTTAAATCGCTATAGGACATATTCCTCGAAGCTCTGCTTCGTGATGGAATTATTACACATGAACTCATACCCCTTAGCTCTGCTGCGGGGTAATTGATTGGAGAGGACCGATAAATTATGAACGAACGTTTTTTTCTTAAACTGCTGCTGGTTTTGTTTGGAGGGCTCATTGCGGCTGAAGTGCTGGTCGTGGCGCTTTTTGGGTTGCGTCTTGAGCTGATTCTTCTCTGTTTTATTGTTGCGGCAGCCTTGACGGGCATTGCGTTTGTCGTGCGGCTTTTGGCGGGAGAGCGGAAGGAGATCGACTCGGTTTCGATGCGGCGTGCAAGAGAAAAACGTGGTGGTATCATGCAGGATCGGCTAAAGGATTATGGCGTTGATGAGGAGTTTATCGGAGGAAAAACGGTGAAGCGACCGAAAGGAAATGCTCCTGCACCCGCTCCTGAACAACTGCGCAGCAGTGTCAGCAGTCCGTCGCCCGCTCCGGTTACGGCATCAATTGAAGATGCAATAAGGGTTTATGCCGAGATGTATGGTGGGCTTGGGCAGTTGCTGCAGATGATGGAGAATATTGATGAATCATCTTTTTGTCGCCTTGTGCAAAAAGTTGGTCTTGGTAATCTTTCACGGGAGGAGGTGATGCTCAAGATCACGCTTATGGTTGATGAGAGCTTGCTTTCAGATGGGGCTGCTGGCGAAGTTGAAGGCGATAGGCCGTGCATTCTGGAGGGCCACTCAATGGACAGAGAGAGTTTCGACGACTATATCCGCCGTTGCATGACCGGTGCCGGGGAGGACCCGGAGTGTGCCGACAAGGGTTTTTCTGTTGAACTTGACGGTGAGGCTCTCTCAAAAGGCCCGGGAGTGCCTCCTGCTGATTTTTCTCATGATCCGAAATCAGTGATTTCCAGCCTGAAAAGAGCGGGATCGAAGTCATGAAGCCCCTTGAAATCCAGCAGTTAAGCAAGGCGAAGCTTAAGCACTATGCCAGACTTCATCAGAAAAAGTTCAGGGATCAGGAGGGGCTGTTTCTGGCCGAAGGGCTTCGTACGGTCAGGGAGCTTTGCCTGAACCTGCCTGGTGAGGAGACGCTTGTTGCCTTGCTCGTCAGGGAGGGGGAAGCCGAAGCTGCCCGTTTTGCTGCAACTCATAAGGGAAAGCTCTTTTCGATCAGCGAAAAAGATTGCTCACAGCTTACCGAAACCTCAACGTCACAAGGAATTTTTGGCGTTTTCCGACAGCAGCCTCCGGCAGATCATGCAAAAAAACCTGTTTTGGGAAAGTCATCTCAATCATTTATGGTGGCGCTTGATGATGTTCAGGACCCGGGCAATGTAGGTACCATCCTGAGAACAGCGGTCTGGTTCGGGGCTGATGCGCTGATTTGCAGTTCCGGCACGGCCGACCGCTACAATGCCAAGGCGGTACGCTCATGCGCGGGAAGCATCTATGCAATCCGTCATTATGGTGTCGAGCATATTGAGCTTGAACTCCGGCGGCTTCAGAAGTTGGGCTACTGCATCATATGCTCATCGCTTGAAGGAACGGATTTCAGGGAGTTCAGTTCCTGGCCTGAAAAACAGGTGCTGGTGATCGGCAATGAAGCAAATGGCATCAGTGAACCGCTTAGAGCGCTGGCCGATCGACTGGTGCGCATACCCCATGCGGGCTCAAGTGTGCGGGTCGAATCGCTCAATGCTTCCGTATCCGCAGCCATTCTGATGGAGCGTCTGGCGCTTTCATAAACCATTACACCAGACGCACGGGATAATCAAGTCCGATAATAAGATTGATTCATACGCTGTCGCCTTCAATATTCATGGTTGGATGAAGGTGGACTGGCTTTGCAGGTTTTTTGCGCAGACGGATGTTCAGCATTTCGACCGAGATGGAAAAAGCCATGGCAAAATAGATGTATCCTTTGGGAAACTCAAAACCGGCTCCTTCGGCAAACAGGGTAACTCCGACCAGAATAAGAAAGCTTAAGGCAAGCATCTTGATGGTCGGATGCTTTTCAACAAAATCACTGATCGATTTGGCGGCAAGCATCATAACGCCGATCGAGATCATAATGGCTATGATCATCACTTCGACATCTTTGGCAAGCCCGACAGCAGTAATAACTGAATCAAGCGAAAACACAATATCGATAACGGCAATCTGCAGCATAATGAATACAAAGCTGCCCTTTGAACCGCCTTTTTTTGTCTCTTCTTCAGTCCCCTCAAGGCTCTGGTGAATTTCCTGTGTGCTTTTTGCAAGGAGAAAGAGTCCTCCGCCAATCAGGATCAGGTCACGTCCTGAAACATGGTGGTCAAGAACGGTAAAGAGGCCGCCTGTCAGTCCCATAACCCAGGTTAT
>CAIPKT010000019.1 GCA_903865705.1 uncultured Chlorobiaceae bacterium | reverse complement strand
ATCCAAAGCGGCTGTTTTGTTTCGAAAGAAGCCGTACAAGGGCTTCCCGGCTAAATGTTCTCGATTCGAGCAGTCCAAGTTGCCGGTAGTAATCCACTTCTCTCCGGTAATCAAGGTGAAAACATTCATCGATTAATTCTGCACGTTCGGAGCCCTCCGATGTATAGTCACGGAAGAGTTTTGAAAATCCTTTTTTCGGTGTCAGGATATGTTTGTAATCAAGCAGAAAGGTGTTCACGCGTTTATTTTTGCAGGTTCCATTGTTCAAGTGCGCTGATAAACGGATGGTTTGTCAGATCGCATGAAAGTGGTGTAACGGTTACATAGTTGTGGCGTATGGCAAATTCATCTTTGCGAAGCGTTTCATCGAGCAGGCGGAGGGTACCGCTCAGCCAGTAGTAGGGATTGCCGAACATATCGTGTCGCTCAATGGCATCCTCCTGCCAGCGTGAATTTCCTTGTTCGGTGATCACAATACCGGCAATCTTTGATTCCGCTATATTTGGAATGTTGACGGAAAGAATGGTATCGGGCGGCAACCCTTCAAGAAGCACTTTTTTTGCCAGCTTGCGTGCAAATTTTCCGGCATAGGTAAAATCGGCATTTTCATAGGTCGTCAAAGAAAATGCAAGCGAAGTGATTCCCTGAATAGCGCCCTCAAGGGCTGCAGCTACAGTGCCGGAATAAAGGGTATTGGTTGCGGTGTTGCTGCCATAGTTGATACCGGAAACAATAAGATCGGGTTTTTCGGGTAGAATATGGCTCAGCGCAACCTTGATGCAGTCTACAGGGGTTCCGGATACCGTATACCCGAAAAACCGTCCGTTTTTGAGAAATTTCTTGATTCTCAGAGGAACACCGAGTGTCATGGCATGGCTCATGCCGCTGTGTGGTTCTGCCGGTGCGACCACCGTAACCCGTCCGATTTTTTTCATTGCCGCCGCCAGTACATGAATGCCCTCGCCTTCAATACCGTCATCATTACAGACAAGGATGTGAGGTTTTTTTTGAGTATCGACGTTGTTCTCTTCGTTTATCATGAGCTTGTTTTCGGTGTCTGATGGGTCGCTGGCGCTTCGGGTGCGTAATAATACAAAAAAGTTCGGCTCAAAAGTTATGGCCAATACTGAAATAAAGGATTGTATCAGAAAATCTTAACGATGTGGAATCAATTTTTTGAGCCTCTTCAAAAAATGGAAAAGCTTTTGATACGGTCAACCTTGCCGGGCCGAGAGGAGTTTCTAATATTATGCTGGTTCCAATGCCGTGAATAATTCGTGTTGCAGAGATGTCATCCAGATCATTCCAGACATTCCCCACATTGTAGTGCAGGAGCAGCGATGCCGGAAAGAGAATGTCGAATGAGGGCTTGTAGCGGAAATCCAATCCGGCAGCAGCCATATTATTGCAGGGAAGTTCGTTTTCCCTTAATCCTATGAAGCGCTGGCTGTAGGTCGTGCCTGGTCCTCCAAGAAAAAACTTCTCTGACAGTGGCATGTTTTTGTTGCTCAAACCGAACAGCCCCGAAAGCTGCAGCATCGTTTTGTTCCCAAGCCGGATATTTTCTTCGTGGTTACCCGATAACTGCCATAAAATTTCGCGATTGTCGAGCAATGGCGGGATAATTGAATATCTGAAGTTAGTATAGGTTCCCGTTGTGGGGAGCATGGGGTTGTCTCTTGAGTCAAGGGTAAACTGTGTGCCGATGGAGAACGTGTTGGTTGAACCGGTCTTCAGTGCAGTGCCGGTACTGTTTTCAGCATAGGATTGTGCATTTTGGAAGGTCATGTCGGCAATAAACTTTCCGTTTTTTCGAATTCGTATACCGAAAGCCGGGCTGATGCCATATTTCTGGATTCCGTAATTATTGATTTCGCCTTCGAGATTGCAATTTTCAATCGTATGCTGGTCAAAAAAGAGGCGAGAAGACATCGTCAGGTGGGAGGGCCCTATGCGCGGCATATTGAATTCAAGGTTGACAAGGTTGTTTTTTCTGCCAGTTTTCAGCCAGCCACCGATAGAGTTGGCTGTTCCGCCGAGATTTTCGTTTCTGACATCAAGCAGGAATTGGGCATTGTTTGTTTCATCATAACGCAATCCGAGCCGGAGTACTGACGCGTTTTTTTCTTCAAGAGTAAATCTGAGAAGCGTCTTGTTATCGGACGGTGAAACCGGGGATGATTCGGCGGAGATGGAGACGCGACTGAAGCCGCCCATGTCATAAAGATTATCGACAGACTCCTCGGCCTTCCCGATGCTGAGCGGGTGTGCGGTATCGATTTTTATTTCCCGTACTATCGGAGTGATGTCCGTGATGCTCTTGTTCCGTCGGATATCTATATCATCCGGTACCCCGGAAGATACTTTTACCAGAAGGTTGCCGTGCTCAATTGCGGTGCTTTCAATAGAAACAAGGCTGTATCCGCTTTTCCGGTATATTTTTACCAGAGCCTCAAGAGCCGTGGTGCCGGCTTTATTGGTATAGAGCGTTTTTGTTACCGGCTTGAAACAGGACTCAACCTCATCCTGCGTAAGAGGAACGGACGGCCCTCCCGTAACGGTTACTTTATTTATCCCGGGCAGCGGGTCAAGGTGAAAAACGGCTGTTTTGCGTTTGTTGTCCACTTCGGCGTAGACCTTGGTGAAAAGATCTGTTTCGAGGAGTTCCCGAAGAGTCTGGGCAAGATCGGTTGCATTGCGGACAATAGCTGAAACAATAAAATAGTGTTCCCGAAATTCAGGACGCTCTTTCGTAAACTGAATGGTTTTGGTATATCCTCCGATTGCCGTGCTGAGGTGACTTTTGTTCTCTATACTGCGCTTTATGGTTCCTGCAAGCACTTTTCCTTTGGTATAACCGGCATCGACAAGAGCTTTGATATCTGAGAAATCGGTGGCTTTATGCTCACTGAGGTCCGGAGTAATGACGATGTCGGCTTTTGCCAGTTGGGCCGGATACTGCAGCTTTGTCAGGATTGTTAGGGTTTGATCGGCCGCTTTCCAGGGCATATCAAGTTCCCCGCTGGTTGTGTACATGCTGCCGTGTGTGTCGACTGCAATTTTATAGCTTGCTTTAAAGGTATCAAGTTCATCGACCGGAAGATTTGCTACAAGTCCTCCGTCAACCAGTTGATAGCCGTCACGGATGATCGGTTCAAAAAGAATCGGAACGGTGCTGCTTGCCCGCATGGCTTCTGACAGGGAACCGGAGGTAAGCGTGATACGTTTCCCCGTCACAAGGTCGGTCGATACAGCCCTGAAACTTACCGGAAGTGTCGAGAAATCGGTTGAAGGCTTATAAAGACTGTTTAAAACCAGGATGTCGAGAGTTCTGGTCAGTGCCTGAGCGGAATTCAGTGATTTAGGAATAAGAAGCTTCAATTTGTCGAAACGGATCGCGATGGAGGCCCTGTCGCGGATTTTTTGCTGTTCGAGAAAAATGTTTGACCGTGAATAATCGTTGTGGAGAGAGACCATGGATTGCCATGGCAAGGTATTGGCGATCTCTTCAAGTTCAGTCGGGTTGTATCCAGAACTGTAGAGCCCTCCGATTATGGCACCCATACTGGTGCCGGCAATAAAGTCAACGGGAACCCCCTCTTCATCAAGGGCCTTGAGGATCCCGATCTGTGATAGAGCGTTGGCGCCGCCGCCAGACAGGGCAAGGCCGACGGTTTTTCTTGCGGGCCTCATGGCGTGGCAAAGGGCATAACGGCGCATGGGGAGTTTAAGCGTGTCGGGATAAACAATGGTTGACGGTGATGCAACGGCATCTGGATGTGCCACGATTTCAGAGAGCAGCAGAGCGGTACAGAGGGCTGCATGGAAGAAAACTGTTCTGACGTTCAACAATGGAGGTGCTCCTGTTTCATAAATCAGTGATAATGGCTCTTTCTGCCGGCTGTTTTTGAGATCTCATGCGGACTTCCTATCTTGTGAACTTTAAAGTATAACCTTTACATCTCATTTTGAAAATGGCTTGGTTTAAACGGGTAAAACCCTCAATACATCCGACCGACAAGCGCGACGTGCCGGAAGGTTTGTGGTGGAAATGTGAAAAGTGCGGAGCGATGCTTCATAAAAAACAGTTTGAAGATCATTGCTTTACCTGTTCCGAATGCAGTCACCATTTCAGAATTTCCCCCTATAAATATTTTTCACTTCTTTTCGACGACGACAAGTACTCCGAATTTGATGATAACCTGCGCTCGGCTGACCCCCTCGGCTTTATCGATACAAAAAAATATCCAGACCGCGTGCATGATATCATTGAAAAGAGCGGAAAAACGGATGCATGCCGAAATGCTTATGGAGAGAGTGGTGGCAGCCCTCTTGTTATTTCAGCGATGGATTTTGGATTTATCGGTGGTTCAATGGGCTCTGTTGTCGGTGAAAAAATTGCACGTGCTATTGACAAGTCGCTTCAGCTTGACGCTCCTCTTCTGGTGATATCCCAGACGGGTGGAGCAAGGATGATGGAGGGCGCGTTCAGTCTCATGCAGATGGCCAAAACCGCCGCACGACTTACCCGGCTGAGCGAAAGAAAATTGCCCTTTATTTCTCTGATGACCGATCCGACCATGGGTGGTATCAGTGCCTCCTTTGCCATGCTTGGCGATATCAATATCGGCGAGCCAAAAGCCCTTATCGGGTTTGCGGGCCCCAGGGTCATCCGCGATACTATCAAAAGGGATCTGCCGGAAGGGTTTCAGCGGGCCGAATTTTTGCTTGAACACGGTTTTCTCGATCGTATCATCCATCGCCGGGAGCTGAAAAGTGAGTTGAACAGTCTGCTTGGTTTGCTGAAAGTTTAGCTCCAGGCAAGAGCCGCCGATGTAACAGGGAATTGTTCCATGAAGATTTTTTTGATCTCAAGGGCAATTTCCTGGTGCTCCTGCTGTGTGCTTTTGTCGGTTCGCACCTCAAGATAGTGGATCCAACTTCTGACAGAGCCCTTCATATAAAGTTTTGTCTGGGTAGCCATCGGCAAAAGCGCTCTGGCGCACTCTTTGGCTATACCCTTTTCAAGAGCCTGGTTGTATGCTTCAAGCGTCAATCGGGCAATGCGTTCCTGTGCCTCATCAAACCATATTTTTGTTGCCTCGTCGAAATCGTTCAGCGAGTTTTGACGGTTTTTGCTGTCCTGGCGTCTCGGCTGGTATCGCTCAATCTCCTGAGCTTTAGCGTAACGTTGTGAAAATTCCTGAAACTGAAAGCTTTTATGGCGAAGAATCTGTGGCGAAATAGCTCTTGAAGTAACAATTTCAACGGTCATGTCCACCATTTCAAAGACGCTCCAGTGCTTGTGCGCAATACAGTACGCGAGCAGCTTTTCATAATCGGGGGTTTCCTGATGAGGGCTGGACACTCTTGCGCAATAGGCGATGAGCCCTTCGGGGGAGAGCGGCTGATTATCAACCTGAATAAGTGGAGAGGTGACCGAGATGAGCCTTACCTGCATGTTCCTCAATGTTTTGATTGAATTTGATTTTTAATATAGAGAAACGGATGCATTTTTCTCGGCCCCCGGTATTGCCGGAAAGCATCCTTTTTTGCTAATTGGAACCGGAATTCTTGATTTGTTGTTATCACTACGTATTTTAACCATTCGCATCAGGAATTCGGATATTGGGCTTATTGGCCACGAAGGCGCGTCCGAACTCTATGTGCTTGTAAATAGACTTACCAAATTCAAACGAAAGGGCTGATATGGCAAATATTAATTTCGGTTTTGAGCACCATGCCCGGAAAATGTATTCCGGGGCGATAGAAGAGGGGATCAACAACACTCTTGTACCGATGGTTATAGAAACTTCCGGGCGTGGAGAGCGGGCATTCGATATTTTTTCACGGCTTCTGCGTGAACGCATTATTTTTCTCGGCAGCGGCATTGACGAACATGTTGCAGGGCTCATCATGGCTCAGTTGATTTTTCTCGAATCAGAGGATCCTGAACGCGATATTTTTATCTATGTCAACTCTCCGGGAGGCAGTGTCTCTGCCGGTCTCGGCATCTACGACACCATGCAGTATATCAGGCCCGATGTATCGACAGTCTGTGTCGGCATGGCGGCAAGCATGGGCGCATTTTTGCTTGCCAGCGGAGCAAAAGGCAAGAGGGCATCACTTCCTCATTCAAGGATCATGATTCATCAGCCATCAGGCGGTGCACATGGACAGGAGACCGACATTGTTATCCAGGCGCGGGAGATCGAGAAAATCCGTCTGTTGCTCGACGAACTGCTTGCCAGCCATACCGGCAAGGATGTTCAGCAAATCAGGGAGGATTCGGAACGGGATCGCTGGATGAATGCCAAGGAGGCGCTTGAATACGGTATTATCGACGCCATTTTCCAGAAACGTCCCCTGCCTGAAAAGAAGGACTAACCCCGACCGAAGTTATCATGACTGATCAGACCGAAGTATTCAATCTGGAAAAAAGCTATAATCATCACGACGTCGAAGAACGGTGGGGAAGTGCGCACTGGGAGGAACTCGGCAGCTACCATGCCGAGAGCTCCCGGGTGCTGGGTACCGACAAGGCACCCTATACCGTTCTCATGCCTCCCCCCAATGTAACGGGAAGCCTGACGCTCGGTCACGTGCTGAACCATACGTTGCAGGACATTTTTATCCGCTACAGCCGAATGACGGGCAAAGAGGCCTTGTGGCTTCCCGGTACCGATCATGCAGGTATTGCAACACAGACGGTGGTGGAGCGCAAGCTGAAAAAAGAGGGGATTACCCGTCACGACCTCGGACGCAAGGAGTTTCTCGGCCATGTCTGGCAGTGGAGAGATGAATACGGTGACCTTATTCTTCGTCAGCTTCGCCGGCTCGGCATCTCCTGTGACTGGCGACGCAACCTCTTTACTATGGACGAAGGCGCCTCAAAAGCGGTCATCAATGCTTTTGTTACCCTCTACCGTGACGGATTGATCTATCGTGGCACTCGTATCATCAACTGGTGCCCTGTTTCACAGACGGCGCTTTCTGACGAAGAGGTGATCATGAAGCCCCGCAGGGACAGCCTGGTCTATATCCAGTATGCTCTTGTAAGCCATCCCGGACAATTCATCACCATTGCGACCGTCAGGCCCGAAACCATTCTTGCCGACGTTGCCATTGCCGTCAATCCCAACGATCCCCGTTACGCCTCTCTGGTGGGCCAACTTGCCATCGTGCCGGTTGCCGGGCGCTATATTCCCATTATTGCGGACGACTATGTAGATATTGAGTTTGGTACCGGTGCGCTGAAAATCACTCCGGCACATGATGCCAACGACTATGAGGTTGCCAAACGCCATAATCTGCCCATTCTTTCCGTCGTCGGTAAAGATGGCAAAATGACCGACGAGTTCGGTTATGGCGGCATGGACCGCTTTGCCGCCCGCGAAAAAATTCTGAAGGACCTCGAAGAGCTTGGCGATCTTGTCCGTGTTGAGGAGTATGAGCACAATGTCGGTTACTCCGAGCGGGCCGATGTGGTCGTTGAGCCCTATCTTTCCGAGCAGTGGTTTGTCAAGATGAAACCTCTGGCCGAATCGGCACTCCAGGTTGTCAATGACGGCGAAATACGCTTTCATCCTCCGCACTGGATCAACACCTACCGTCACTGGATGGGCAATATCCGCGACTGGTGCATCTCCCGTCAGCTCTGGTGGGGGCACCGGATTCCTGCCTGGTACGACAGTGAAGGCAAGATATGGGTTGCAGCATCTTACGAAGAGGCCTGTCATCTGGCCGGTACCGACAAGCTCGTGCAGGACGATGATGTGCTCGACACCTGGTTCTCTTCGTGGCTTTGGCCGCTGACAACACTCGGCTGGACAGACAAGCAGAGTGACAATGAGGACCTCAGGGCTTTTTATCCGACCGACACGCTGGTAACCGGGCCCGATATCATCTTTTTCTGGGTTGCCAGAATGGTTATGGCCGGGCTTTATTTCAAGGGCTCAGTTCCTTTCCGCGACGTCTATTTTACCAGCATTATCCGCGACATGAAGGGGCGCAAGCTCTCAAAGTCGCTCGGTAATTCGCCCGACCCCATAAAGGTGATGGATACCTACGGCACCGATGCCCTGCGCTTTACCATTATCTATATTGCGCCACTCGGGCAGGATGTCCTTTTTGGTGAAGAGAAATGTGAACTTGGGCGGAATTTTGCCACTAAAATATGGAATGCCTCCCGCCTGGTCTTTATGCAGCGAGAGAAGTATTTCCGCGACCACGAAGAGTTTTCAGCCATCTATCTCAACTTTGACCCCCGTTCTGTAACGGGTGATCTGGCCGGGCAGTGGCTTCTGGCTGGATATCATGGCATGCTTGAGCGCTATCACACCACCTTCAAGCAGTTCAGGGTCAATGACATTGTCAAAAATCTTTATGACTTTTTCTGGCGCGACTATTGCGACTGGTATCTGGAAGCCCTGAAGGTCAGGCTATCAGGAGAGTTGACAAAAGAAGAGGCCCAGCAGACAGTCTGCCTTGCAGTTTCTGTGCTTGAGGGTACCCTGAAGGCGCTGCATCCGGTGATGCCGTTTATTACCGACGAGATATGGCACCAGGTGCTTCAGCGTTCGGCGGAGCAGAGCGTTGCCCTTTCGCCGATGCCCCTTTCCGACAGTGAACTTGCAGGGATCGATCTTCGCGGTTTTACCCTGATACAGAAACTGGTGTCGGAGGTCAGAAGCCTCCGCTCACTCTTTGGTGTTCCTCACAGCAGCCGTGCAGAGGTTCTTTTCCGGCCGGGCAATGAGGACGACCGGTTGCTCATTGCAACGAACCTTCCGCTTATTGCCGCGCTTGGTCAATGTATTCCCCGCCTAATGGTCGACAGCGAGCGTCCACCGCATGCGGCAGGTTCCGTCGTTGAGGGCAATGAACTATTTGTACTGCTCGAAGGGTTGATATCATTCGATAAAGAGCGTGCCAGGCTTCAGAAAGAGATCGATAACATTACCTCCTATGTCAACTCGATTCACAAGAAATTGGCAAACAGGGGATTTGCAGACAATGCGCCACCCGATGTCATTGCCAAAGAACGTGAAAAACTCATGGAGGCGGAGGAAACCGTCGAAAAACTCAAGAACAATCTTGATGTACTCAGTGACTGATGAAGAGACGCGGGGTGAAGCTCTTTGCTTAGCCCTGCCGTGCTTGAAGCGATAAGGAAAAAACTTTTTTTAGATTTAATCGTCTTTTAATAATATCTTCCGACTTTTCCGGCTTGCCCTTGCAAGCCGCCCCGGAAAGTTAAAACGCTGAAGTTCGCAAGGAGACGTTATACATGAGGCAACTCAAAATAAGCAAACAGATAACCAATCGTGAGAGCCTTTCTCTCGATCGTTACCTGCAGGAAATAGGTAAATATGACCTGTTGACAGCCGAAGATGAAGTCAAACTGACCAAGGCGATCAAAGAAGGCTTTGACATGCCGGTTGATACGACCGAATACAAGAGGGCCAAACGCGCTCTCGACAAGCTGATCAAGGGAAACCTGCGCTTTGTTGTTTCTGTGGCCAAACAGTATCAGAATCAGGGGCTGACCCTCGGCGACCTGATCAATGAAGGAAATTTAGGCCTTATCAAGGCCGCCAAGAGGTTTGATGAAACCCGCGGCTTCAAGTTTATCTCCTATGCCGTATGGTGGATTCGCCAATCCATTCTTCAGGCCCTGGCCGAACAGTCACGAATTGTTAGGCTTCCCCTGAACAGGGTAGGAACGCTCAACAAAATCAGCAAAGCCTACAGTCAGCTTGAACAGGAATTTGAACGCGACCCGAACACAAGGGAACTTGCCGCCTTGCTTGAAATGGACTCGCAGGACGTCGCCGACACCCTCAAAATTGCAGGTCGCCATGTTTCAGTCGATGCCCCTTTTGCCCAGGGTGACGATAACCGCTTGCTCGATGTGCTGCAGAACGATGGCCATCTGCCCGATTACGGTCTTAACCGCGACTCACTGACCCTTGAGGTCGAGCGCTCTCTCTCCGTCCTTGCACCTCGAGAAGCAGACGTCATCAAGTCCTACTTCGGAATCGGCATGGACAATCCGCTCACGCTCGAAGAAATCGGCGAAAAGTTCCGCCTGACCCGCGAACGCGTGCGCCAAATTAAGGAAAAGGCGATACGCCGGCTTCGGCAGTCGGCATACAGCAAGATATTGAAGGAGTACATCGGAAGCTGATTGTTCAGGAATCTGCGGTGTTTCAAGGTGTAACCGCTTCATGCGTGATTGTCAATACCACTATGAATACCGCATTTCCCCATACTAAACTGCGAGCTCTCCTTTGCGGTATTTTTCTCCTGACCGCCATCCTCTTCTCCATTCGGGCATTCGCTTCGCCATTAATGCTCGGCGAGCGCAGTGCGAATGAACTTGCCGGGCATATGGAGCTCCTGAAAGACCCCTCTCTCAGCCTGGGATTTACTGACGTCCTGAAAGCAGCCGGGAACGGCCGTTTTCACCCTCTTGAAGGAAACCTCAATAACGGTTATAAACGTGAAGCCTGCTGGGTACGGCTTACCATTGAGCGCAATGCTTCATTCCCTGAAAAGAGCTGGCTCAGGCTTAAACCGAACTATGTCAATTATTTGACGCTCTATATTCAGACTCCCGGGCATGACCCCTTGCTTGCCTCCTCCTATCATATCGTGCGCCTTGGCAACCATATCCCAGCCCTTCAGCGTCCTGTACTCCATCCCGACTTTGTTGTTCCACTCGTTCTGCCTGCGTCTGAACCGGTAATAATCTATGCAAGGGTTTTCTCAAACAGCTCTATCAGTCTTGCGGGAAATATTCACACAACCGAAGACCTGCGCGACTACACAAACCTGCATGTCATTATCCAGTCAGCTTTACTTGGTATCTTCCTGACAATCCTGTTGATAAACGTCATCTTTTATATTTCTACCCGCGACAAGCTTTTTCTCTATTATTCGTTCTATTTACTTGCCGGAATCATAGTCAACTTCGCTGTTGAGGGGGTAATGACCCTCCTCTTCCCGTCAATTGTTCACCTTGTCTCTGATTATCTTGTTTATGGTGGAATTGGTCTGAATATTCTGGTGTACAGCGAGTTTTCCCGCAGTCTTTTCTTTAAGGCTGCAGGTAGATGGAGTATGCGCTATATGCGATTGCTCTCACTGTTTGGTTTGGTGATAATTGTTTCTGTGCCCTTGGGTTTTTATCCGATGATAGCTCCGTTAGGGTTTATCGGATTATTAGCTCTGGTGGCGATACAATTGGTATTGAGTCAAAGGTTGAGTGACTATTTCCCTAGCTCCGAAATCTATATTGTTCTGGCTTTTGCCGTCAACGCCCTCGGTTATTTTCATATGCTGCTTCGCCTTATCGGCATTATACCGTTGGGATTTTTATGGGATATGAATACACTTCAGTTCACCTCCCTGTTCCATATAACCCTTATATCTATAGCGCTCTCCAGGCGGGTACTTATGGCTGAACGAGTGCTGACGGAGCAGACCCAGCAGGCACTCAATATCTCAAAAGAGACTGAAAAAAAGGCACTCGCTCTTGCCAGCGATATGACGCAGGAACTGCGCAAAAGCAAGACCAAGCTCGAAGTGGCACTCGCCTCTGAACGACAGGCTCTCGAACAGCAGTACCGCTTTCTTTCGATGTTATCACACGAATACCGTACACCCCTTGCCGTTATAAGTGGCAACCTTGATATTATTGATATTCAGGAAACCAAAAAGCAATGCGGATACGACGAAGAACTTGCCGCTATGCACCTTGCTGTTGACCGGCTTGTTGAAGTCATGGATGTCTCTTTGGAACGCAGTAGGCTCACAGAGCCTGGTATAAATGAAGGGATAAAGCCTATAGCGATGGCTTCTTTTCTCTCTGCACAGGTTACGATTATGCGGACGATGTGGCCTCTCCGTACCTATACCTACAGCGAAGCCTCAGACGTTGAGACCATTCTCGGAGATCCTCAAACCATTAAAACAGCACTCTTTAATCTCCTGGAAAATGCCCGGAAATACTCTCCCTCCAGTTCACCCATTGCCGTCGAAAGTCACATTGAACAGGACCAGGTAGTCATAACCATACAAAATCAGGGAAAGATTTTCACGAACGAAGAAAGCGAAGAGTTCTTTAATAAATATACCCGGGGGCTTAACAGCAACGATACCAGCGGAGCCGGTGTCGGACTTTGGTTGGTCCGGCATATTATTGAACAGCATAACGGTGCGGTAAGTCTTGCCGCCAACGCATCAGGAATCCGAGCAACCGTACGCATCCCCCTGGCTCATGCAGCCTGCGAACCATTACCCGAAAACTCATCAGTCATACCCACACCTGCACGCTTATGACACAGGATATACCACAGAATAACAACCAGATAATCATTGTCGAAGACGATAAGCCCCTCCGTAACAGCGTTGTCAAATACCTGACACTTGACGGATACCAGGTCACCGGGGTAGGCTCAGCGCACGAATTTTACCAGCAAATATTCGCCAAACCCTATGATGTCGCGATACTTGATGTCGGGCTTCCTGACCAGAGCGGTCTGACCCTCGCCGAATATGTCCGAAAAAACACCGACATGCGTATCATCATGTTTACTGCCCGTGCCAGCATTGATGACCAACTTGCCGGTCATCAGGCTGGAGCGGATATCTATCTCGTCAAACCAGTCGATTTTCGTCAACTTTCGGCCGCCATTGCAACCCTTCTCAGCCGCATTGCCACCTCAGCACCTTTCGTTACTGAAACGTCACCCGCAACCGCCCCTGTGCTGGAAGCATGGCGACTCATTCCCCTGCAATGGACGCTACAGACCCCTCTTGGGGTATGCATCAAACTTACGACCAAAGAGCTTGACTTCATGAACCTGCTCGTCTCTCCCCAAAAAGCGGTGGTCGCACGTCTTGAACTGCTGAAAAAGCTTGGCTACTTCAACAATGAATCCGGCAACCACTCACTGCAATCTCTCGTCAATCGCCTTCGTTATAAAATACAATCCTGCTGCTCACTCTCTCCCATCCAGACCTCCCATTCCGTCGGCTATATTTTTATTGACGAAATAACCATCGAGTGATTCTTCGCTGATTCCGCCCGGATATTCCGTTGATTGTGTTAAAAAAATGACAATTAATGCCTTGCAACAGCACCGCTTTAATTTTTAATTAAAGACAGCAAGAGTAGTTATGCCTCTTTATGCATTTTTATGCGCAATTCCCGAAAACCCTTTATGAGTCAACCGCAAACGATCGAGAACAACTCCCAAAAATGGATCATTGTTGCCGAAGGTGACCAGTCTCTTTGCATAGGTATGGTCAACTATCTCCTGTTTCATGGATATAGGGTTACAGGGGTAGGTTCGGCCTATGACTTCTACCGTCAGGTTTTTGCAGAACCCTATGAAGTTGCCATTATTGATGATGCTCTCCCCGACCAGAGCGGCCTTTTGGTGGCTGAATATGCAAGAAAAAACACAGCCATGCGCATCATCACCCTCTCAGAACCCCTCTTCTCCTCAACGGTGCAAGCCAATATCAAGTCCGGAGCAGATCTGAATCTGGTAAAACCAGTTGACTTTCGCCTGCTTGCCGCTTGTGTCACCAACCTCTTCAGCCGCCTCGATTCGTAGATTCCCCGGTGACCGGCTCAAATAGCACACAAACCTCACAGAAACAGCACAGCAAGAGGCCGTATGCGGGTTATTTTTTGCTTTTTATCGTTACTTCACCGCCTGTAACGATCGTTAAAAAATGACATTTAATGTGTTGACTTACTGCATATCTAGGGTGTATTATTGCATGCAGAAAAAGCCTGCTTGCACTCAAACTATATTGTCGTGTACATGATTTATCCGTTAAACCGTATTTCTGTTGAGCCTTTGCATGGTGATAACATAATAAAGAATGAGGAACTGGCTAACAGTTAAACGAAAAGGAGCAGATGATCAGTACCCTATCGATTTAAAGCCAGGAGAAAAAAGAAAATGTGAGGATCATCAGGATTCCCTGATGAATCGTTGAATTCAACAAGGCATAATTTCCAAAAAAACACAACTAACTTTAAACAGCATTATCAATGAAATATACGCGTAAAGCGCTATACGGATTACTGTTTCTCCTGATACCCATGATGACTACGGATTCAGAGCTCAGGGCAGCAGAGAAGGATATTGCCGGGCACACCATCAGTTCGGTATCTATTGATGGTCAGGTCTGGATGCAGGAGAATCTTGACGTCAGCCGTTAT
>CAIPKT010000018.1 GCA_903865705.1 uncultured Chlorobiaceae bacterium | reverse complement strand
TTTCAATAAATTTGATTATAACTATTACACTAACCCCGTTAGAATTTAACAATAATTTCCATGAAAAAAACAGGCCTTCTCCTCTCCTGATGCGGCTTTTTTGAGGCAATATCCTCATTGAATCAGCACGCATTGCCAGGGGCGCCGGCCTACTCTGATTTGCGGTTTTTCTGAAAAGGAATCCCGGCATCCTTTGGAGCAGCTCCCCTTCCGACAAAACCCGCAAGCACAACAAGCGTTATAACGTAGGGGAGCGACTGTACCAACTGCGAAGGAATCCAGCCGGTCTGGAGCCAGATTTCCAAAGATTCGGTCGATGCAAAAAGCAAGCTTGCAAGTGCGGCTCCAGCCGGATTCCACTTGCCGATAATCATGGCGGCAAGTGCTATATAACCCCGCCCTGCCGTCATGTTATCGGTGAAGGAATGCTGCTGAAAAACAAGAAACGCTCCTGCAAGCGATGCAAGCGCGCCTGAAACAAGCACGCCGGAGTAGCGCATGCGATCAACATTGATGCCTGCACTGTCGGCAGTTTCAGCGCTTTCGCCAGTTGCCCGTAGCCTGAGTCCGTAAGGCGTTTTAAACAGCAGCAGATGACCTGCAACGACAGAGAGCACAGCAGCAAGAAAGAGCGGATCAAGCAAAAGAGAGGGCACTTCGATACCAGCAATACGATCCGAATTCATCGAACTTCCGAAAAGCAGGCTGAGCCCGAAACGGGTAGCACCCATAACCAGAATATTGATGGCAATACCAGCAACAATCTGGTCCGCCTTCAGAGTAACCGTCACAAAAGCAAACAGCAGCGCCACACCGCAACCGCAAAGCAGTGCCGCAAGAATACCCATAAACGCCGAACCGCCGGTCCGGTACTGGCCAAATGCAGCACCAAATGCACCGGCAAGCATCATCCCTTCAAGTGCAAGATTGACAACCCCGCCCCGTTCTGAAAAAGTTGCCCCTACAGAAGTAAGGACATAAGGAACGGCAAGGCGAAGGATTTGCAAAAAAATTACAAGCGGCTCAATGGTCATGATAAAACAGTATAAAATATCCTTTCAAGTAGTTTTTACATCAGCTTTTTAGTAAACTTCAGTGTTTAACAAAAGTAGTCAACTTCACCTGTTTTTTTCACTCGCTGCTCATTTTTATCTTGCGAAAGAAACAATTACTCATGAATAATCATGCCAAAATCTGAGATTTCCAGCGAAAAGAACAGCCGTAAACAATACATCTACAGTTTCTCGGGCGGATCATCTGAAGGTGATGCATCCATGAAAAACCTTCTTGGCGGCAAAGGCGCCAACCTTGCAGAAATGGCAAATATCGGTTTACCGGTTCCCCCGGGATTTACCATTTCAACCGAAGTCTGTACCTACTATTACGACAATCAGAAAAATTATCCCCGAAATCTTTTTGAAAAAGATATCCCTGCTGCACTCCAAAAAATTGAAGCCGCACTTGGCAAAAAGTTCGGAGACCCCGAAAACCCGCTCCTCGTCTCGGTCCGCTCAGGTGCAAGAGCCTCGATGCCCGGCATGATGGACACTATTCTCAATTTAGGCCTCAATGCCAAAACCGTTGACGGTCTGGCCCGAAAATCAGGAAATCCCCGATTCGCCTGGGACTGTTACCGCCGTTTCGTGCAGATGTACGGCGATGTTGTGCTCGACTTGAAACCGACCGATAAAAAACAGATCGACCCCTTCGAAAAAATCCTCGAAGCAAAAAAACACCAGCTTGGCATTAAGCTCGACACCGAATTCACGGTAGAAGATCTTCAGAATATTGTCGCCGACTATAAAGCGGCGATCTTCGAAAAAACCGGCAAAACTTTTCCTGAAGACCCCCACGAACAGCTAATCGGAGCAATCGGAGCCGTCTTCAACAGTTGGAACAACGACCGGGCAATAGTTTACCGCAAGCTCAACCACATTCCCGGATACTGGGGTACCGCCTGCAATGTCCAAGCGATGGTCTTCGGAAACATGGGCGAAGATTGCGGAACCGGCGTAGCCTTCACCCGTGACGCCGCCACCGGCGACAACATCTACTACGGCGAATTCCTCATGAACGCCCAGGGAGAAGACGTGGTGGCCGGCACAAGAACCCCGCTGAAAATTGAACAGCTCAAAGCAGAAAATCCTGGCATCTACAGCCAGCTCGAAGAGATCCGTTCGATTCTTGAACACCACTACCACGACATGATGGACATCGAGTTCACCATAGAAAACAATGTTCTCTTCATGCTTCAGTGCCGGGTCGGCAAACGAACAGGCATGGCCGCAGTCAAAATTGCCGTCGACATGTACAACGAAAAGCTGATTGATGAAAAAGAAGCTTTGTTGCGCATAGAACCCGAACAGCTTAACCAGTTGCTCAGGCCGGTCTTCGACATGAAAGAGAAACAGGCCGCCATTGATGACAAGAGACTCCTTGCCATAGGGCTGAATGCCGGACCCGGCGCCGCCACCGGCAAGATCTATTTCAATGCCGTTGATGCCTACGAGGCAGGCAAACGCGGAGAGGCGGTCATTCTTGTCCGCATCGAAACCTCACCGGAAGATATCAAGGGAATGGCTGTCTCGGAAGGCATTTTGACCGAACGGGGCGGCATGACCTCTCACGCCGCTCTTGTCGCCCGTCAGATGGGCAAGGTCTGTGTTGTGGGATGCGGAGCGCTCAATATCGACTACCAGAAAGGCGAAATGCGGGTCAGCGGCAACACAACCGTTCTTTCAGAAGGCGACTACATCTCCATCGACGGCAGCACCGGAGAAGTTATAGCCGGCAAAGTTCCAACCAAAAACTCTGAAATCATTGAGGTACTGGTCGACAAAACCCTCAAGCCTGAAGATGCTGCGACATGGCCAATCTACAAGCAGCTCATGGAATGGGCCGATAAATACCGCAAACTCAAAATCCGCACCAATGCAGACCAGCCTGATCAGGCTGAAATAGCCATCACCTTCGGTGCCGAAGGCATCGGTCTCTGCCGCACCGAGCACATGTTCTTTGGCGGAGAGCGCATTGACGCCATGCGGGAGATGATTCTGGCCGACGATGTGGAAGGACGCAAAAAAGCACTTGAAAAACTGCTTCCCTACCAGCGCGACGACTTCTACGGCATCTTCAAAGCCATGGGATCCCGCCCAGTCACTATCCGCCTTCTCGACCCGCCGCTCCATGAGTTTTTGCCACACACCGACAACGAAATCAGGGCACTTGCCACTAAAATCGGCAAATCCTTTGAAGCCGTCAAAGAGCGCATCGACGACCTGCACGAATTCAATCCCATGCTTGGGCTCCGCGGTTGCCGCCTTGGCATCCTGCACCCCGAAATCACCATCATGCAGGTTCGCGCTATTATTGAAGCCGCCTGCAAGCTCAAAAAAGAGGGGCTTGTTGTGGTACCCGAAATCATGGTTCCCCTTGTCAGCACCGTCAAAGAGCTTGAAATCACCAGCGAAGTGATCCACAAAACAGCACGCAGCGTCATTGCCGAACAGGGGACAGGGGTAAAATACCTCGTTGGCACCATGATTGAAGTACCCCGCGCAGCCATCACCTCCGACCAGATTGCCACAGCCGCCGACTTCTTCAGCTACGGCACCAACGACCTTACCCAGATGACACTCGGCATGAGCCGCGACGACTCCGGCCAGTTTTTGCCAATCTACCAGCAGCAAGATATTTTTGCTCGTAACCCCTTTGAATCCATCGACAAAGATGGCGTCGGCCGACTGATAAGCATCTCGGTAAAAGAGGGGCGGGCCGTCAAGCCAGAGCTCAAACTCGGTATCTGCGGCGAACATGGCGGCGATCCGTCAACGGTCGAATTCTGCCACCAGTTAGGACTGGACTACGTCTCATGCAGTCCCTACAGGGTACCGATTGCACGCCTTGCCGCAGCGAGAGCCGCGCTGAAAAGATAAGGGGCTAAAAAAAGGCGGCGCCATGCCGCCTTTTCCCATTGCTTTAAAACCACTTCACCACCATACACTTTACCTTTTTCAACTTACTTCTGGTAAATAATTTCCATATTGAACGTTCCAAAATGAAAC
>CAIPKT010000017.1 GCA_903865705.1 uncultured Chlorobiaceae bacterium | reverse complement strand
GAGCGGAGGAATGGCAAATGGGCTCTGCTTGATCATGGTTCTGAGCGAGCGGTTGAACCACTTGAAAAAAGGAGTCAGCTCTCTCTCGCCGTAGAGCGAACGGGCTCCGTCAACACCGCTTTCCGATGGAAGAAAAACCAGGAGTACCTTTTTTGGTAAACGCATCCCTGTTTTACCAGTCCAGGTTATTCTTGCTGCTTTGTGCAGCAGATGTTCCTGATGGGGGAAGGCGTCGCATCAGTGTCGATTCATCCTGTTGGGCATTCTGAAGCAGGCGTTCTGCAGTATTCTGGCTTATGCCGGACGTTGGTGAAGCAATGCTTTTTTTTGAAGAGCTCGAAGAGGGGGCTTGCTTTGGTTTATCAAGTTCATCCAGGTAGCGGCGGACAATCTCAAAATTGATTTTTGCATCCCCCTCATCCGGGTCGTTTAAGAGTACGGCTTTGAAGCGATTAAGCGATTGTCGGAAAAATACCCGTTTCTGCGGCTTTCCTTTGCTTCCGATAGCCATCATGGCAAGTGCATTGCCTTCATTGAATATCGATTTCACTCTGAGTGCCTGCTGTTTGCTGTCTTGTTTTGTGCTGAGGCCAAAGAGTGTTGCGGCTTCTGGATATTTTCCCTGCATGTAGAGGGCGCATGCGAGATTGAAGCTGGCAGCACCTCTCTCTTTTTGATCAGGAAGGGCATAAAGCTGCCTGAAAACAGTTTCCGCTCTGCTGTATGCGCGCTGCTCATAGAGCGCATCAGCTTTGAGTTGCAAACGATACTCCATGAGCATCTCCTGCATTGAAGGTGCCAGTGCAAAAACAAGCAGGAGAGCCTGGAGGAGAATCATGGCGATTCCAGTGCCTTAGTTGCCCAGAAATGCCTTCTGAACAGCGCTCACGCCAGCACCGATTTCAAAAGCGAAGTTGATCTCTTTCAGCGCCCGTTCAATGCCGCCAATGACGGTTAGCATATCGAGCTCATCGTAGAAACCAAGATGGGAGATTCTGAAAATCTTGTCTTTATACTCATCCTGGCCGGCTGCAACGGTTATACCATTGCTGTTTTTCAGGGCTTTATTGAACGCTGACCACTTGACCCCTTCGGGGATCCATACCGGAGTAACGGCAAACGACGGAGAGTTGCTGAAGAGCTTCATACCAAGCGCATTGCAGCCTTGACGGCAGGCATTTGCGAGGCTTTCATGCCGTTTCCAGATATTTTCAATACCTTCTGCCTTGACCATTTGCAATGCTTCATCGAGGCCGATGACCAGCGAAACGGCAGGAGTGAACGGAGTATCGTCTTTGGCGTGGGCCTTCAGTGCGTGTTTCAGACTCAGGTAGTACTGCGTCATACCTTGTTGCCCCTTGATGATATCCTGCGCCCTTTCGGAAACGGCAACCAGTGCAAGTCCCGGAGGCATCATGAGTCCTTTCTGTGAACCGGTGATGCAGATATCGACGCCCCAGTCGTCAAAATGAAACTCGTGAGCTCCGATTGCCGTAATACCGTCAACCAGCACAAGCGCATCTGAGTGCTCGCGAATCAGTGCGCTGAGCGTCTGGATATCGGCCGCCGTACCGGTAGATGTTTCTGAATGGGTCAAACAGACACCTTTGGCATCGGGGTGCTCCTTGAGCAGTTCCGCAAGTCGTTCAGGCTGAATGGCCGAACCCCATACCACCGTTTCCTCAATACAGTTGCCGGTAAAGATGCGTACCAGTTCGCCCCACCGTTCGCCAAACTTGCCGGCATTGACGGTGATGACTTTGTCGCCCTGTTTGAAGAGGCTTGAAATGGTGGCTTCCATGCCGCCCGTTCCCGAACAACTGAGCACAACAACAGGCTGAGTTGTTCTGAAGAGATATTGAAGATCCTCGTGAACCCTGGTCAAAATCTCCATGAACTCCGGATTCCTGTGATGGATAATCGGAGCAGCCATGCGAAGCATGACATTTTCTGGTACAGGGGTCGGTCCTGGTGTAAATAGTCTTTTTTTCATCTGGAAGAAAAAAATGGGTTATGTTAAATCCATAAGTGAGGTGAACTCATCAAAAAGATAGTGCGAGTCGTGTGGTCCGGGCGCGGCTTCCGGGTGGTACTGTACCGAAAAGCAGGGCAGCGTTTTGTGCTTTACTCCCTCAACAGTATTGTCGTAGAGATTGAGATGGGTCATTTCAAGCTCGTCGGGCAGTGACTCCATGTTTACGGCAAAACCGTGGTTCTGTGATGTAATCTCTATCTGCTTGCTGATAAGGTTTTTAACCGGGTGATTGCTGCCGTGGTGGCCGAATTTCAATTTGTAGGTTTCAGCACCGAAAGCCAGCGAAAGCAGTTGGTGGCCGAGGCAGATGCCGAAAATCGGTAATGGCCTTGTGGTACGGTTATAATCGACAAGTTGTTTGATGGTCTCAATGGCATAATCAACGGCCGAAGGATCGCCAGGGCCGTTCGACAGAAAGATTCCGTCCGCGTTGAGCTTAATCACCTCGTCGGCAGTTGTTCCAGCCTTGAGTACGGTTACACGGCATCCTGCATTCTGCAGCATACGAAGGATATTTGTTTTGATGCCATAGTCAAACGCCGCGACATGGTAGCTGGCATTCTCTTTTTCAAGGGTATAGTTTTTACTGACTGTAACAGTTTTAACCAGATCCCGGCCACTCATTTCAGGGCTCTGAAGGGCCTTTTCCTTCAGCTTTTCCACGTCGGTTTCAAGAGCAGAAATCACTCCTCTCATGGCCCCTTTTTCACGTATTTCGCGAACAAGCTTGCGGGTATCAATACCGGCAAGACCCATAACGCCCGCTTTCTTGAGACAAGAGTCAAGACTTTCAGTAGCCTCGTAGTTGCTGTGGACGCGCGACACTTCATGGACAATGAATGCCGAAGCCCATATCTTTTCTGATTCGTTATCAGTCGGATTGATGCCGTAGTTTCCTATCAGCGGATAAGTCATCATCACCATCTGGCCGGCATACGAAGGGTCAGTAAGAATTTCCTGGTATCCCGTATGCGATGTATTGAAAACAACTTCACCAGTTGTTTCCCCGATGTGGCCGAATGCTGTTCCCTGATAAACTGATCCGTTTTCCAGAACCAATTTTGCTGCTGTTGGTTGCATGGTACTTATTATTCCTTGGTCGTGAGTTTGTCGCTCGTTTCCTGTTTTTCGATATTGGCAACCGCGGTGCGGTCAAACTTGAGTTTTGTGGTATCGCTTACCTGGACAAGAACGGTTTTTTTCTCTGTATCGATACCGGCAACGGTACCATGAATCCCGCCTATGGTAACAACCTTGTCCCCTCTTTTCAGGCTGTCGAGTACTTTTTCCCGGTCCTTCTGCTTTTTCTGCTGCGGACGGATCATAAAGAAGTAAAAGACAATAAAGATAAGTACCAGCGGGACAATCTGAATAAGCGGATTTGGTGCAGCCTGGCCCGCAACTGGAGGTGCAAAGAGAAAAAGTGACAGTAGAGTATTGTGCATGGTATTGTCGTGATATTAATAAAAACGCAACTGATTTTTTTGAAAGCAATAATGTAATGTATTTATGGAACTATTTCAATGACGCATACCGGGCTCCGGCGGCAAAGCTTGCGTAAGGTGCGATATTGTAACGGTGTTCAGCCTTCATGCCCCGGGAGAGTTTCAGGGCTGCAAGGGTGGCGATCATGGCGGCATTGTCGGTTGAGTAGAGGGCGGCGGGCACGTGCAGCGTGATACCAGCTTTATCGCAAGCCTCTTTCATTGCTTTTCTCAATGCAGAATTGGCGCTGACACCACCGGCCATTGAAACAGCCTTGAGATGATGGCTGCGTGCGGCCGAAATGGTTTTTTCTACCAGTACGCTGACGATGGCCTCCTGGATTGATGCGGCAATATCGGCCTTATGGCTTTCGATGAATTCCGGAGTCTGTTTTTGCAGCCAGGTGAGAACAGAAGTTTTCAGGCCGGAAAAGCTGAAATCAAAATTTCCGTGGTAGCTCTTACTGGTCTGCGACTGCGATGTGAGCGCCCGCGGAAAGTGGTGGAAAGCCGTGTCACCTCTTTCCGCCAGCTTGTCAATTACCGGACCGGCAGGATAGGGAAGGCCAAGCATCTTGCCGGTTTTGTCGAACGCCTCTCCGGCGGCATCGTCAAGTGTTCGTCCGATCACCTTGTAGGAGAGATCCTGCGCCACCAGAGAGAGAAGAGTATGACCACCGGAAACCGTCAGCGAAACATAAGAGGCTTCAGGGGCATTGTGCCCGGAACCTTCATTAATAAAAGGCGAGAAGATATGGGCCTCGATGTGATTGATGGGAATAAATGGGATTTTGAGTGCATACGCCATTCCTTGAGCAAAACAGAGGCCGACCATGACAGCGCCGATTAATCCAGGGCCGGCGGTAGCCGCTATGACATCAAGATCATTTTTTGTTATATTGGATTCAGTTACGGCAGCATCCACAATTGAAACAATAAGCCGTTCATGTTCTCGTGACGCCAGTTCGGGCACAACTCCACCAAAGATGGCATGACAGTGTTGTGAACTGACTACATTCGACCGTACCTGTCCGCCACATACTACGGCTCCTGATGTTTCGTCACAACTGGTTTCAATGCCTAAAATATTCATGGATATAATTTTTTCTGGAGAACTATGGGCAAAGCTAACAATACGGGCAATAATAGCAAACCGCAGGGGAAGGTAAGCGTTTTTCATGTGTTTTTGATTCTTCTCGGAGCAAACCTTATGCTTCTTTTTGCCCCTGATCTTGGTCTTCTCAACAGCATTCTTTTTATCCCCGATTTTTATACATGGCCGGCGACGGTTGGCGGGTTTGCCATTCTGGTTCTTGGCTTCAGTGGTTTTTTCAAGCAAGCTTGAGGGTAGAGCAGGAAAAGGACTTTTCGGGAATTTTCCGATGAAGGAGTCGTAACGCGGAACAGGCCAGGGGATGTTCCCTTAACAAGCATAAGAGAGGAGGCGCCATGCAGCAAGCAGTAGAACTGGAGGAGCTAGGAGTACAGATACAGGAGGCTTCCCGTTTTCTCGAAAAAGCTGGAGAACAGCTTTCACGAAGGATTATAGGCCAGCATGAAGTGATCAGGAGGATCTTTATTGCCATGTTGGTTAATGGCCATATCCTGCTCGAGGGTGTGCCAGGACTTGCCAAAACGCTTATTATCAGAACGTTTGCAGCCGCAATGAACCTGAAGTTCCAACGGATCCAGTTTACCCCCGATATGCTTCCAGCCGACCTTATCGGTACGATGATTTACAATCCAAAGGATATGGAGTTCTATCCCCGCAAAGGGCCTGTTTTTGCCAATGTTATTCTTGCTGATGAAATCAACCGGTCCCCGGCCAAAGTGCAGTCCGCACTGCTGGAAGCGATGCAAGAGCATCAGGTAACGATCGGTAACCAGACCTTTCCCTTGCAGGAGCCTTTTATGGTGCTGGCGACTCAGAACCCGATTGAGCATGAAGGCACCTACATTCTGCCGGAAGCGCAGGTGGACCGGTTTATGATGAAGATTATTGTCGATTACCCTTCATACGACGAGGAGCTGGAGATTATGCTGCAATCGGCTACCACGGCCAGTGAGCTGCCGATCCGGCCGGTCGTTCAGCCTCATGATATTTCAAGGGCAAGAACACTGATTGATCGTATTTACGTCGATCCAAGAGTGCAGCGCTATATTGTTGATCTTGTTGTTGCTACCAGAAAACCAGCGCAGTATGGTATGGCAAATCTTGAAACCATGATTGAATACGGTGCATCTCCCAGGGCATCAATATTTCTGCTTCTGGCGGCCAAAGCCCATGCATTTTTGCAGCATCGGGCATATATAACCCCTGAAGATGTCAAAGCAATTGCCTACGATACCCTTCGCCACCGTATAAGGCCAGGGTACGAAGCTGAGGCTGACAACATTAAACCCGACGATATTATCCGGCAGATCCTGCAGCATGTGCAGGTACCATAATTTTGGCGACAGAATAGGGAGCTGTGCATGGAAAAGAGCGAAGAGCGTCTGAAGGAACTCCAGAATATCATAAGGCGGGTTGAGATTCGCTCAAAGCGTATGGCCAGCGAAATGTTCAGCGGCGAATACCATTCCTCATTCAAAGGAAAAGGTATTGAGTTCAGTAATGTTCGCGAATACCAGTATGGCGACGATGTCCGGTCGATTGACTGGAACACCTCCGCCCGTAAGCATGAATTGTACGTCAAACTTTTTACCGAAGAGCGCGAACGGAGCCTGTTGCTTGTTGTTGACGCATCGGCGTCCATGCTTTTCGGAAGCCGTGAGCAAAGCAAAAAGGATCTTGCCCTTGAAGTGAGTGCCGTGCTTGCCTTCAGTGCTCTCCAGAACAACGACAAAGTGGGACTTCTGGTGTTTACTGACCGTATTGAAACCTATATTCCACCCCGGAAAGGTCGCCATCATGTGCTGGTCATTCTCGAAGAACTTATTCGGTTGAAGCCCCGGAGCCGCACCACCAATATTGGCGCAGCCCTCTCCTTTATACGCTATACCCGCAAGCGGCAGGAGATTATTTTTCTGTTGACTGACCTCGTTGACAGTGAGTACGAAAAAGGTATGAAGCAGCTTAATACCCGCCACGACTTTATTTTGGTGCACATCAGTGACCCGCTCGACAAAGCTCTGCCCCTCAGTAGCTTGCTCGACCTCGAAGAGCCGGAAACAGGTCTGCGCCTCACGATAGATGGTGGCAGCCGACTTGAAATTGAACATTATCGCCGTGAGCAGTCAAAACAGCATGAGGAGCTCCGTCAGCGTCTCCGGCGCATGCGAATCGACTCAATTTTTCTCGATACCAATCGCTCATTTATTGGCGATCTCAACTCTTTTTTCCGGCACCGTGAACGGAAGGTCTGAATGGTTTATGGCCGGGTTTCACAAGCAGCTTTTATTTCTGTTTCTTGTGTTGCTCCCGATGGCTTTTTCTCTGGCATATTCACGTGCAGAGGGGAAAGTGCAACCTGAAATAACGGTGAGAGTTACCCCTGACAGCGTTCTTGTTGGCGACCGTATTCGCTGTACGATCACTGTTCATCATTCGGAGCAAGAGGTTGCTGCACTTGAACTGTTCAACAGTCATGACACTCTTGCTGATTATCCCTTCGAGCTGATCAGCCGAAAACGCTTATCTTCTTTTCCTCTTTCAGTGGCTGGAAAGCAGGCTTTCGAGCTTGAATTTGCCGTTTTCGGAAACGGTCATCAATCCCTTCCGCCTTTTATGGTGACGCTTCGAGATATCAACGGAAGGATCACTAAAAAAATACCATGCACATCATCGGCCTCTGTTTTTGTTCGAGCGCTGACCGATTCCTCAATGCGCGATCTCAGGCCTCTCAAGCCACCTTTGAAGCCTTCAATTCCCTTTCTTTTGATTATTGCCGTTATTGTTGGCGTGTTCGGTGTTGCCGGTATAGTGCTCCTGCTGCTTTTTCTGCTCAAACGTACTGTGCGCCATAGCGCTGAAAGGGTCGATTCCGGACAGGTTGCCCAACGCAAGCTCCGAAAACTTGGCTCAAGTCTTTCGGCAGGAATGCCCCCTCACGAGTGCTACGAAGAGCTCAGCAACATCATGCGCACTTTTCTGGAAAACCATTACCGAATCAGGGCACTCGAAGCCGTAACACAAGAGATTGAGCGTGATTTGAAAAAGCTCGGTGTTGCAGGATTTGAAAGCATCATGAATCTGCTTAAACAGGCGGATCTGGTTAAATTTGCCGACAGTCGCCCTGACGTTGAAGAGTCACGCCAGTCTCTTCATAAAGCATCAGAAGTTATCCGGTCCACCCGCGATACAAAGGGAGATGGATCTATTCCCGGTAGATTAAAAACGGACTAATTCTCATATATATGGCACTGCCCTGTCTGTAAGGATTTTCCTGGAGATTCAATAATAACGTATACTGTAACACAATCTGTCAGCAGTCCTTATTCTTGATTGGCAAAAGTATCCGGTTATAAGTTTCGCTGAAAAACAGCCGCCGGATATTGCTTTTGAGTTAAACTGATAGTGCTTATGCTTGAGTGGTTTTCTCGTATTCCTCGTCTTGAGCTGGCTCAACCTTGGTGGTTGTTGCTGTTGCTGCTGTTTGTCTGGGTTGAATGGTTCAGACGGAGGCAGGATCGTCTTGGTAAGGCTCCTGCAATTCTTTTTCCGTCTCTTGAGCGGCTGAGGGATTCAGGGTTTGAAGCTCGCCAGTGGATGCGTCAGTTACCGCAATGGCTGCGGTGGAGTGCGCTTGTCTGCTCTGTCCTGGCGCTTACGGGGCCCCACCTTCTTTTCCGTCAGAGTGAAGCTGAGTCTCGAGGAATTGATGTGATGCTCGCGCTTGATATTTCGGAATCAATGCTTCAAGGTGATTTCGGTGGCAAAAGCCGACTTGATGCGGCTCGGGAGGTTGCCCGCAGCTTTGTTCTTCGTCGTTCAAACGACCGGATTGGGCTTCTGGTATTTAGGGGAAAGGGGTATACCCAGTGTCCGTTGACGCTCGATCATGAAGTGCTGGCCTTGCTGCTTGACCGTCTTTCGCCTGCGGTCATAGAGGACGATGGTACGGCCATTGGTTCAGCAATTCTTATTGCCGTCAATCGGCTCAAGGCGTCAGAGTCTTTGCACAAGGCAGTGATTCTTGTCACGGATGGAGAAAATAATGCAGGAGAGATTGGGCCTGCGACGGCTGCCGGGATTGCCGCCCGGAGAGGAATCAGGATTTATGTTATCAATGCGGGCTTTAAAGTTGCTGAAAAGCGCCCTGATCTATCCATGAAGAATGACAGCTATTCGCGGACGGATGAAGAGTCGCTTCAGGGTATTGCCCGAACGACTGGTGGAAGATATTTCAGGGTAGAGGATTCAGCAGCGTTTGATCAAACGATCAAAGCTATCGACAGACTGGAAAAAAAACGGCTTGCAGGCCCTGTTATGGAACATCGTTCAGGATTGTTTTTACAGCTTTTGAGGGTAGCGGTCGTCCTGCTTTTTCTTGAGGTTGTGTTGTCAAATACCCGACTGCTCAGAATCCCATAGTGCACATGATTATTGAAATCCGGATTGGAAAGGAGTGACCCTATGAGTTTTGCCTGGCCTGATAATATTGTCTACCTGCTTCTTTTGATGCCTCTTGCAGTGATTTTGGGTTATGGGGTCATGAGGCAGCTTCAGGCTCGTGAAGCTGTTGTTGGGCCCTCCATGACCGATGTCATGATGCGTGGCGTACCGATGAGGATTCTCATGGTGAAAAAAGTGCTGCTTTTTTGTGGTACGGCCTTACTGCTTTTTGCTATGACTGGCCCCCGTTTGTGCAGTGGTGGGAGACCGGTTTTGCGTAAAGGAGCTGATATTGTCTTTTTGCTCGATGTATCACGGAGTATGAGGGCAAGGGATGTACTGCCTGACCGTCTTGGCCAGGCAAAACAGGAGGTCACCAATATCAGCCGTGCTGTCAATGGCGGGCGGCGGGCTATTCTTCTTTTTGCAGCGGCGCCCCTGGTTCAGTGTCCCCTTACGACTGATCATGAAGCATTTGATGCATTGCTTGGCATGGCTTCACCCGATCTTATTGAGGAGCAGGGAACTTCCTTTCATGCGGCTCTTGAGCTTTCCGGGCGACTTCTTGAGCCGGACAGTGAAAGACGCATGGCGTCAGGTATAAAAGGGGAGAAGATAGTCGTATTGCTGAGCGACGGGGAGGATCACGCCGGAGGGGTTCGGGGTGCGGTTCAGAAATTGAAAGAGGCGGGTGTTCATGTTTTTGTGATAGGGGTTGGCATGCGTCCTCCTGTTGTGATTCCATCGGGGGAGGCTGGGGATGGACTGAAGCGGGATGAAACCGGCAAAGTGGTGATGAGCCGTTTCGTGCCTGAGACATTGCAACTGCTGGCGCATGATGCTGCTGGATTTTTCTTCCGCAGCCGGGCTGATCGTCCTGTTTACAGGGAGGTTTCTGAACGAATCAATCGCATTGCGGCTGCTTCACGCTGGGTGATGGAACCCGGTGAGCGTGAACCTCTTTATCGCTATTTTCTTGTGGCAGGCCTTGTTTTTCTGCTTGCTGAAACCTTCATCGGAAGATGTGGCGGGAGCTGGCGGTAAAGAGTACATTGCTGCGCTATTCTGGTTGGGGCATTCCCCTTTCTTGTTGAAAAAAATTGTTACATTACTATATTAAATCAAGTAAACATACTTCATTTTCAGACGCAAAACAGAAACGTTATGGAGCAGCAGAGCAGTGGTAAAAAAGTTCTTGACTCTTTCGAAAGGGCGAAGCTTGGATTTCAGGTTTTCAATATGCCTTTCACTCAAGCAGAAGAGGTGATTGATGAATACGTGAGTCAGGGAGATTATGACCCGGCGTGTGTAGAACTATTCAAGGAACAGCTTGATACCCAGCGACACATTCAGGAGAAAAGCGTCGAACTGTTATCCACTGGTACCCAGATCTTGCGGATTTTGGTGGGCGCCTTTATCAAAAACATTCCGCAATCATCTTCTGGAAATACGTCAAATTCCTGAACCTGAACGTTTTACAAAACAATCAGAACCATGCAGTTTGATCCCAACAAATTTACCCTGAAAGCCCAGGAGGCGTTGCAGACGGCATCTACCCTTGCCGCGAGCCGACAGCATCAGCAGATAGAGCCGGAACACCTTCTCTATGCCATGCTTGATGATAAGAGCAGTATTGCTGTGCAGATAGCGCAGAAATTGGAGGCTCCGGCCGAAACGCTGCAAACGGCGCTTGATCGCGAAATCGGCAGAATACCGAGGGTAACCGGAGCTTCTGCCACTGGCCAGTATCTTTCGCAGAATCTTGGCAAGGTGTTTGATGTAGCCCTGAAAGAGGCTGAAAATCTGAAGGATGAGTATATCAGCTCAGAACACCTGTTGATTGCCATGAGTGAAGCCGGTGTTACGGTTTCGCGGATGTTGCAGGATGCGGGATTCAACCGAAACTCTATTCTTAAAGTGCTCACGACCATCAGGGGTACCCAGCGCGTCACCAGTCAAAGTGCTGAGGAGAGCTATAATTCACTGAAAAAATATTCGCGCAACCTCAATGACCAGGCGCGCAAGGGCAAACTTGACCCGGTTATCGGACGTGACGAGGAGATCCGCAGGGTGCTGCAGATTCTCAGTCGCCGTACCAAGAACAATCCGGTGCTGATCGGTGAGCCCGGGGTTGGCAAGACCGCCATTGTTGAGGGAATCGCTCAACGTATTGTGGCTGGTGATGTGCCTGAAAACCTCAAGAGTAAGCAGATTGCGGCGCTTGATATTGCTCAGCTTGTTGCTGGAGCCAAGTTCCGCGGAGAGTTCGAGGAGCGCCTGAAAGCCGTGGTGCGGGAAGTTCAGGATTCTGATGGGGAGATTATTCTGTTTATTGATGAACTTCACCTGCTTGTCGGTGCCGGTTCAGCCGAAGGCTCAATGGATGCTGCCAATATTCTCAAGCCAGCTCTTGCCCGCGGTGAACTGCGCTGTATTGGCGCAACCACACTTGACGAGTACCGCAAGCATATTGAAAAGGATGCCGCTCTCGAACGCCGCTTTCAGACCGTGCTGGTTGATCAGCCGAGCGTGGAGGATACGGTCTCCATTCTGCGCGGTCTCAAGGAGAAATACGAAATCCATCACGGCGTACGTATCAAGGACGCCGCCATTGTTGCCGCCGCAGAGCTATCCAACCGTTATATTGCAGACCGTTTTTTGCCCGACAAGGCTATCGATTTGATTGACGAGGCCTCATCGCGCCTACGCCTTGAAATCGACAGCAGTCCCGAGGAGCTTGATCGGATAAACCGCGAAATCCGGCGCCTTGAAATCGAACGGGAAGCCCTGAAACGTGAAATCGAAGTTGGGGGGTAATTCTTTTCTCTACGTAGGGGCACGGCATGCCGTGCCCCTACACCGCGTCGACATATTTTCTTCATGCAAGGGGGTGTGGGCCGTAGGGGCACGGCATGCCGTGCCCCTACAACGGGAACCGTAGGGCCGACATTTTTTCTTCATGCGAGGGGGGTGGGCCGTAGGG
>CAIPKT010000016.1 GCA_903865705.1 uncultured Chlorobiaceae bacterium | reverse complement strand
GGTTTTAAAATGCAAAGCCTGTACCAAGGCTAACAATCAAACGGGCACCATCGCCAGAGTAACCCGTCAAATCAGCTACCCCGACGGTAACTCCTATCGGAAGATCAGAGTCCGGAACCTTAAATGTTTTGGACAGACCCGCATTAAGGTTCAAGCCGTTCCAGTCGGAAATAACATTGAAGAATTGAGCAACTTCGTAGGCTATATTGCCAAAAACGTAGGTTCCATGAGGACCTTTTCCATGAATAATATCCTCTGGCGATTTCTTTCCAAATATACCTGAGCCGACACCAATACTATAGGTCAACTTTGAGTCTCCAGAGGCTTCGTTGATAAAGGGATTGGATTGCACCCCCTTACTGTAGACAACGTAATAGCTTTTTCCGGTATCACTACGACCCGTTATCATCACATTTTGAACGCCAACCCCAATAGAACTGGCATCGCCGAGATCACGAAAAAGATGAAACGATGCAGAATATCTCACCCAATCGGAAAGATCTAACGAGGTCACATAAAACTGGAAGCCAAGATTTTTGGCGGGGTCACCAATACCAGCGCCAAGTACTGCCGCTCCATCACTTGATTTTGAATAGGGTGAAGGTATTGTAACGCCAGCACCCATAAATATGACATTGTTGGACGCTCCCCAAGCTGTAGGTGTTGTAAGAGACTTTCCGTTACTGTTGGGCTGATAAATTGGAGCTGCAACCACAGCATTTGGCGAATGCATTGCAAAAAGCCCAATAAAAGCTGGTAGGAGGTACTTTTTTAATGGTTTCATGTACTTGAAGATCAGTTATAGAGGGCTATTTTTTCAATAAACCATAAAACTTATATACGTTTTTTTTACAACCCAACCAGCATCACTCATAAAAGAAACAAAATCGAGCTGAGTAAACGGCGTATTTTTAGCACAAAACAGAACGTTAAAGCCAACCAAAAAGACAGGATATTTATTTAAAACATCCTGTCGAATAGAGTCACTCCGCAGAGTACTCAACAAAAATTATTTATGATCGGCGTAATAATCGGGCAACATGCTCAATTAAGGCATCTTCAAACTCTTTTTCTGCATCTTTTCTGGCCACCCGTAGTCGGAAAAGTTTATTTGATTTGATTGATTAAGTTTTGTACAATTGTACGTATGAGAATTATTGCCGATACAAACATTTTTCTTGCTGTGGTTCTTGAGGAACCTGATAAATGCAGGATTATAGAGCTTACTGCAGGTCATGAACTTGCGGCTCCTGAAATTTTGCCTTATGAAATCGGCAATGCGTTCACGGTTCTTGTGAAGAGGCATGTATTGAGTGCTGAAGAGGTGCTTTTGGCTTGGCAAGCAGTTCAATCGATTCCGGTACAGTTATGTGGTATTGATATTGTATCTGCATTACGAGTTGCTATGGATGCAGGGATTTATGCTTATGATGCTTATTTCCTTGAGTGTGCTTTGCAGATGCGATGTCCGCTTTTAACTCTTGATCGTCGAATGAAAGTTGTTGCAAAAGAGATTGGGATTCAAATTATCGAGTAACTATCATGAAAGTATATACTTATTCGGAAGCGCGCCAAAAGCTGTCAACGGTGCTTGATCTTGCTCGTAGTGAGGATGTGATGATAAAAAGAAGGTCTGGTGAGATATTTACTGTTGTTTATCAAAAGAAATCACACTCTCCATTTGACGTCAAGGGTGTTAAAACGTCCGCAACAAAACAAGATATTCTTGATGCGGTAGAAGTCTCCCGGTCAAAGGGCTTGGGGGGAGAGCGAATCGTGAGCAGACGCACTTAATTAGGCCTATGAAGAAGATTGCAACCACACAGGAGTCGCTCGTACAGAACTTAAAATAGCTTTGTTGTGGATTTTGATAAAATCTCAGTCTATGAAAAACCTGATTCCTTGAAGAGCTCATTATAAGTGAATATTTCGCAGGCCACGGGATACGGGGCTTAAAGTTATTCATGTCTATCCTGATGATTCAGAGGTGTCTCCGAATCCGTTTGCCGATAACGGAGTTCAATGAGTGGTCAATGGCGGAGCGGGAGATCGTAAAGAATTTCGTCATGCTTTTTTCGCAACAAAAGAAAATCGAAATTATAGGGGTCTTTGAGGATTTGCTGGGCCTAATCTGATTGCGGTACTGGCAGGGTCGCCTTAAAGTTGGTGATGGCTTTACCTTCGCGCTGGTAGAGGCGGCTTTCGATATGATGGGTTAAAACCGCCCTCGACCAATTGTTCTGAATGGTTTGTTGAATATAAAAGAGCGCTTCGCCCTGCTCTTTGATTTTACTGATGATGACAAGGTTGTGACTCCACGGTATTTGGGCAACAGGCTGTTGCCCAATTGCAGATTTGTCCAATTGTGCAGCAGCTTGCTTCGTAATTGCATTCGTTCCTGACCAGAACTGATACCACTGGCGCATATATTTCAGGTTACGCACGGAGAACTGAACGGTTTGCAATATTTCGGGACAAGACCACATCTCCCAAGAGTACAAAATAATTTGCAGCCATATAGACAAAACAATGTTATTTGTTGTAACTAATATTACAATACTATTTGTGGTTATTTCAATTACATTAAATAGTATTGTATTTTGTACTTACCAAGATGTCATGGTCAACAG
>CAIPKT010000015.1 GCA_903865705.1 uncultured Chlorobiaceae bacterium | reverse complement strand
CGCAGTCTATAACGGCGACACCTGGAGCTTCAGCTTCAACGCCAATGCCACCAACGCACTCGTGCAGGATGTTGCCCGCGCCATAAGCTTTAACAACATCAGCGACACACCCGGCACGGAGAATCGGGCCGTCAGCTTCACCGCCACAGACCAGATCGGAGCATCGGCTTCCCTGGTGCAGACCGTAGTCATCAAGCCGGTCACCAGCTCCCTGACACCGACACCCGACAACACGATATTCGGTCACGCCGGCAACGACACGCTGACCGGTGGAACCGGCAATGACCTCATGTATGGAGGCACCGGCAACGACCTGCTGGATGGTGGTGACGGCAACGATATCCTGATCGGCAGGGCAGGAGCCGACAGTTTGACCGGTGGCTATGGGAACGATCTTTTCAGATTCACCTCTGAAAGTGACAGCGGCATTTCCTCAGCAACCATGGACAAGATTACTGACTTCACCCATGGAGAAGATAAAATCGACCTCTCCGGTATTGATGCCAATGTTACTCTCTCAGGAATTCAGGCTTTCAACCATTTGATGATCCTTGCTGGTACCGATTCGTTTACGGCCCCGGGCCAACTGCAGTTCGACAGTTTAACCGGAATACTTTACGGGAATAACGACAGTGATGCCGCTCCGGAATTTGCCGTCCAGCTTATGGGGGTTACCGCTCTTGTCGAGTCAGACTTTGTCTGATTTCGAATCGATTTCAGTTCAATCGCAGGCTAATGAGTGCCTGCGATTGAGCTGAAGTGAGAATGGTTTTATTACTGAGGAGCTTCGGGGTGAAGGCTTTATGGAAGCAAAAAGTTTAGGTCGTGAACATGGATGCTATACCGGACTTCCTGAGCCGGAGCGCCAAGAGCAATCCACCGACACCCATAAGGGCGTAGGTGCTTGGTTCGGGAGTTGGTGCTACATCATGTACAGTGACTGGTATAGCCAAAGTCGGTGAGTCATAAAAAGTGCCATCCGAAAAGGTTCCGCTAACGTTCGTAGGCAGGAGCCAATAACCATCACCATCGTTGAAGGGGGCACCATCATTAACGGTTTGGAAAGTGTATATATAAAAGGAACTTTCGCCCGATTTGAGTGGGGCATGGAGTGGATCATAGATAGTCGAATTGACGTCGTCAAAGTTGGCACTTAAAAAAAGAATTAAGTCACTTTTATCACCAGGCGACACATAAACAGGCTCAAAAAGTCCAATGGAGGGATCGAAAGTTCTCGTGTCATTGTTTTTCACCGTAATCGTAATATCAAAGGACTCTCCCTCATTGACGGTTATACTGCTCTGACTTGAGGTCAGTTCTATTATAGGGGGTGGGACTGCGTAGCTGTTCGACGCGAACATCAACGGCATTGCAAGAATTCCAACTGAAGCGACTGCAAGCGATTTCCACCTTTCCATACCAGCCACTTTTCTTCTACGATTTGACTTACCCGACAACCTCGAGGCCTCAGCAAATACAGAGTATTTTACCACAGCGTTCTCCTGTTTGTAATGCATTGAAATGAATAGATTTAACTGCTTGAATTTGAATAAAGCAGACAACTTCCTTTTGCAATCAAACTACCCTGTACCTAATCCATACAATGGAAACAGGGGTACTGCTGATATTTTACGTAACTGATAATGGATTATATATTTATTACATAGATTATGCAAGCGTATTATACGCCGCGTGACGTATAATACCCAGAGTGGATTGAGCCTGATGGAGAATTCACCTGTTGTGGCCGGAATTTGCCATCCAGCTTATGGGGATTAGCACTCTTGTTGAGTCAGACCTTGTTCTATAAAACTCGGAGGATATTTTGCGGCTTCTGCAGCATCGTTCTGTGAACGATGCTGCAGGGTAACGGTTGCTTATGCGAGGGTGTTTTTTGCGGTACCGGGCGTCAATGCCTTCAGGGTAAAGAGGTGGTAGTTCATGCTGTCCTGAAGTGCCTCAAGGCTTGCTTCGATGATGTTGGTTGATACGCCAACCGTTCCCCAGGTGAAGCTGCCGTTGCTGGATTCTATCAGTACCCGCACTTTGGCGCTGGTGCCGCGTTTCTCTTCAAGCACACGGACTTTGTAGTCAATAAGCTTGATGCTTTTGATTTCGGGGTAGAAGTGGATCAGCGCCTTGCGGAGCGCCTTGTCGAGGGCGTTGACCGGTCCGTCACCATCGGCGGCTATATGCTCGATCTCTTCTCCAACCTTGACCTTGAGTACTGCCTGGTCAACATTTTTGGCGTTTTTGCCTGATTCGATATGCACTTTGGTTTCAAGCACTTCAAAGAAGGGATTGAAGTTGCCGAGTTCTTTGTGCAGGAGCAGTTCAAAAGAGGCTTCTGCTCCGTCAAACTGGTAGCCTTCGTGTTCGAGTTCTTTGATGTGGTGAACGATATTTTTGAAGAGCTCGCTTTTTTCGGGCAGGGTGATGCCGAGCTCATTTGCCTTGTAGCGGATGTTGCTTTGGCCGGCAAGTTCGGAGACGAGGACCCGTTGCCGGTTTCCTACCTGTGCGGGGTCGATATGCTCGTAGAGTGAGCTCTCTTTCATGACTGCGCTGACATGGATGCCGCCTTTATGGGCAAATGCAGATTTTCCGACAAAGGGGGCTCGGGTATTCGACGGCATGTTCAGAATCTCGTAGACAAACTTCGAGAGTGAGGTTAACTGATTGAGATGCTCCACAGAGGAGAATGAGCGTTGCAACTTCAGCATGACGTTGGGAATAATGCTGATCAGGTTGGCGTTGCCGCATCGTTCACCGATGCCGTTGATGGTTCCCTGGATGTGGGTTGCACCGGCCATGACGGCAGCGATGGCGTTTGCTACGGCCAGGTCACTGTCGTTGTGGCTGTGAATGCCTACGGGGACTCCAGTGACGGCAAGGACGTGTTTGACGATATCGGTGACTTCATGAGGCAACGATCCTCCGTTGGTGTCGCAGAGTACAATTCTTGATGCTCCGGCCTGAACGGCGGAAAGGAGCATTTTAAGGGCAAATTCCGGGTTGTCTTTGTAGCCGTCAAAAAAGTGTTCGGCATCAAAAAAGACCTCTCTTCCTTCCTGCTTGAGGAAGTTGACAGAGCGATAGATCAGTTCGGAATTTTCTTCATCCGAAATGCCAAGACTTTTTTCGGAGTGGGCTTTCCATGTTTTTCCGAAAATAGTGATGACCGGAGTTTCAGATTGGAGCAGCCCAAGCAGGTTGGGGTCGCTTTCAACACTTTTGACAAAACGGGCGGTTGAGCCGAAGGAGGTGAGCTTTGCATGGCTGAACTTAAGAAGTCGCGCCTTGATGAAAAACTCCTCATCTTTGGGATTGCTGCTTGGCCATCCGCCTTCAATATAATCCATGCCGAAATCGTCAAGCTTCTGGGCAATAAGGAGCTTGTCCTGAACGGAAAGGTTGATATGTTCACCCTGTGTGCCGTCACGCAGGGTGGTATCGTAAAGTTCTATAGCCTTTGGTATAACAGTCATAAATCAGGCTTGAGGCATTAAATTTTCTTGTCTTGCGTAGGCAAAAATACCGCCGGCTTCCACAATCTTGAAGACATCGCCAAGGGGATTGAGCTTGTAGGTGATTTTGCTTGTCAAGTTTTCGATGGTGTTCGACTCGACGTCGATTTTCAGTTCGTCGCCGGTCTTGATGACCTGGTTGAGCTGTTCCGCAGTCTCATAGGGGATAGCAAAACCGCCATCGACGCAGTTGCGGTAAAAAATTCTCGCGTATGATTCGGCGACAATGGCTTTTACACCGGCAACCTTGAGGGCGAAGGGTGCGTGCTCTCTGGACGATCCGCAGCCGAAGTTTGGTCCGGCAATGATGATGGTGAAGTTGGAGTGACAGCTTCCCTCATCGATAAAGAGGACGTTGCCTTCAGGAAGGCCTCCCTGTTCGGGTGGAACCCCTGAAAGGGCATACTTGCCATAAAGGACGACCTCTTCAGGATCGGAGAGGCTGTATACCAGATGTTCTGCCGGAATGATCTGGTCGGTATCAATATTCTTGCCTAAAACGTAGGCTTTTCCCTGAATGATGGTTTCCATATTTGTGTCTGTTTTCCCGAATTTCAAGTGCGATCAGAGGAAATCTCTCGGATCGGTTAGTTTACCCGTAATTGCCGATGCGGCAGCCGTGAGCGGGGAAGCAAGGTATACCCCTGCATGTTTGCTGCCCATTCGTCCGGGGAAATTGCGGTTTGTGGTTGATACCACGACATCGTTATCGACCGAACGACCGACGGTATCGGCAGGGCCTCCAAGACATGCTGCGCAAGAGGGGAGTGCAATGCTGCATCCGGCGTCTTCAAAGATACGCTTCAGTGTCTGTCCATCGTAGAGTTCAGTTTCAAGGTCGCGGGCAACTTTGACGGTGGCTGGTACGATGTTGGTGGTAACCGAAACCCTCTGTCCTTTCAGGATTCTTGCGGCCATCACAAAATCGGTCAGTTTGCCGCCGGTGCAGGAACCGATATAGGACTTGGTAATTTTGGTGCCCTGGACGCTTCTTACCGTGGCGCGGTTATCGGGGCTGTGCGGCTGGGCAACAACCGGTTCAAGGTCACGGACGTTGTAATGGTATTTGCTGTGATATTGGGCGTCAGAATCACTTTGAAAGAGTTCATAAGGCTTGTTGCTTCGTGCTTTGACATAATCTTCAGCGATCTTATCGGCCGCAATGATGCCGTTCATGCCTCCCGCTTCGATGGCCATGTTGGTCAGGGTCATTCTCTCTTCCATGGGAAGTGAAAAAATTGCTTCGCCAGCAAATTCCATTGCCCGGTAGGTTGCGCCGTCGGTTGTGATGTCGCCGAGAATATGCAGGATAAGGTCTTTTGCGGTAAGATAGGCTGGCATCTCGCCGTCAAAGGTAAAGAGTATTGATTCTGGAACTTTTTCCCAGAGCTTGCCGGTACCCAGAATAAAGGCTGCATCGGTGTTGCCGATTCCGGTGCCAAACATGCCGAAAGCTCCCGAAGTACAGGTGTGCGAGTCGGTTCCGAAAAGCACGGTACCGGGCAAATTGAATCCTTCTTCGGCCAGAGCTACATGGCAGACTCCCTTGTAGCGCTCCGTGCCTACGTCATAGTAGTGCTCAAGCTGCTGCTCTTTTGCAAACTGGCGCAGCAGATCGATGTTGCGATGGGCGTGTTCGTTAGCCGTAAAAATATAGTGGTCGGGCAGGACGACAACTTTTTTCGGATCCCAAACTTTTGCGTCGGGGCCAAATTCCTGCTTGAAAATATCAAAGGTTGGCGGTCCGCAGACATCATGGGTAAGCAGGATATCGACATTCAGCCAGATGCTTTCGCCGGCATTGACAAATTTTCTGTTTGCGGCCTTCGAAAGGATTTTCTGGGTTATTGTTTGTTGCATGGTTTTCTTAAACCCCGTGTTCTATGGTTTCAGGAGTACTATTGTCAAAATGATGCTGGCGCATACCAAGAGCCTGCAGATAGGCTTTGGCGCTTGCCTCTATAATATCGGTCGAGACCCCTCTTCCGTTAAAAGAGATGTTTTTGTCTCTGATTCGTACGAGCGCCTCGCCGAGAGCCTGACGACCGGCAGTAGTAGAGCGTACGGAGTAGGAGGTTACCATTGACTCTATTTCAAGAGCCCGTTCTATGGCTCTGAAACAGGCATCAACCGGGCCGTCACCGGTTGCGGATTCTTCAAATATCTGTTCTTTGTGCCGGATCCTGACTGTCGCGGTAGGAATTGAAGCCGTCCCGCTGTTGATATGGAGGTAATCGAGCTCATAGGCGTTCCGGGGTTTGCTCCGTTCATCGCCCATAAGGACTCTGAGATCGTCGTCATAGACCTCTTTCTTTTTGTCGGCAACTTCAACAAACCGTTTGTAGACCGCTTCGAGTTCCGTGTCGTCAAGGCTGTAGCCGAGAGCATGGAGACGGGATTTGAGGCCGTGCTTTCCGGAATGGCGTCCGAGCACAATGCTTGTCTGCGGTACTCCTACCGATTCCGGCGTCATCACCTCGTATGTCTGACGGTTTTTCAGCATGCCGTCCTGATGAATGCCGGACTCGTGCGAGAATGCGTTGTCGCCTACAATGGCCTTGTTGGGCTGGATGATGATGCCGGTGAAGGTCGAAACCATTCGGCTTGTATTGTAAAGCTCTTCGGTGACGATATCGGTGTAGAAGTTGTGCAGGTCGCTCCGGACTTTGAGGGCCATCACAATCTCTTCGAGCGAAGCGTTTCCGGCCCGCTCTCCAATGCCGTTCATGGAGCATTCGACCTGGCGAGCTCCGTGTTCAAGTGCGCTGAGTGTGTTGGCCACAGCAAGACCGAGGTCGTTATGGCAGTGCACACTGATGACAGCCTTGTCGATGTTTTTGACGCGGAGGTGCAGGTCAGCTATCTTTCGGCCAAATTCGGAAGGCCAGGTATAGCCGGTGGTGTCAGGAATGTTGACTGTTGTGGCGCCTGCGGCAATAACCGCTTCAATTATTTCAGCCAGAAAACCTTGATCGGTGCGGCCTGCATCTTCGGCGGAAAATTCGATGTCAGGTGTAAAGGTTTTGGCAAAGGTGACGGCATTGACCGCCATCTTGAGGACGGTTTGGCGTTTTTCCTGCAGGGTGATGCCGTAACGGTCACTGCCGAATTTTCCGGCAATATGGATATCGGAGGTACCGATGAAGGTGTGGATGCGGGGTTTGAGCGCCTGCTGTACAGCCTTCCATGCTGCGGTAATGTCGTTTTCAACCGCTCTGGCAAGTGCGGCCACAATGGCTTTCGACTCTGCGCTTACCCGCTGAACCGCTTCAAGCTGCAGGGGTGATGAAGCCGGAAACCCGGCCTCAATCACATCTACGCCGAGTTTTTCGAGCTGCCGGGCAATCTCCACCTTTTCCTGCACATTGAGCGATGCCCCGGGGGACTGCTCTCCGTCGCGCAGGGTGGTATCAAATACAATAATCTTTTCTTTCACTGCTCTCTTTAGCCTTTGTTTGATCAGGCGCCGAGATGCCTGACAATTGCTTCTGTCATTTCTGTTGTTGAAATTACTGGATCTCCCGCATTGGCGATGTCTGCTGTCCGGAATCCGGCAGCAAGGGTTGCCTCAATTGCCTGCTCGATTTCTCGCGAAATATCCGGCAAATTGAAGCTGTGTTCGAACATCATGGCTACCGATGCGATGGTGGCAATCGGGTTGGCCTTGTTTTGGCCGGCGATATCCGGTGCACTTCCGTGGATCGGTTCGTACAGTGCGTATTTAGTACCGATGCTTGCAGAAGGGAGCATGCCGAGACTTCCGGTAATCATGCCGGCGATGTCGCTTAATATGTCGCCAAAAAGGTTGCTTGTTACAATAACATCAAACTGTTTCGGGTTGCGTACAATCTGCATCGCAGCGTTGTCCACATACATGTCGCTCAATTCAACATCCGCAAACTCCTTGTGAAGTTCATGGACAACATTGCGCCAGAACTGTGACACTTCAAGCACATTTGCCTTGTCGATGGATATGACTTTTCCCTTTCGTTTCCGGGCAGCTTCAAAGGCAAGACGGGCAATCCGTTCTACTTCATAGCGCTCATAGACCATGGTGTTCCAGCCCCTGTTTTCATCGAAGCCGCGTGGCTGGCCGAAATAGATGCCGCCGGTCAGTTCTCTGAAAACGAGGAAGTCGGTACCGCGAACGACATCAGCCTTGAGGGAGGATGCGTCAAGCAGTGCGTCATAGACTTTGGCTGGCCTGAGGTTGGCAAACAGTTCAAGCTCTTTGCGAATTTTGAGCAGTGCCGCTTCCGGTTTGTGTTCGTGCGGCAGGCTTTCCCATTTTGGGCCGCCAACGGCTCCCAGCAGCACGGCATCGCAGTTTCTGCAAGCATCCAGGGTTTCCCGGGTGAGCATTTCACCATGCAGTTCATAAGAAGCACCGCCGAAGGGGTGTTCTTCAATCACGATTTCAAAACCATGCTTTTTTGAGAGCTGCCCCAGTACTGAAACAGCTCCTGCTACCACTTCCGGGCCTATACCGTCGCCCGGTATTGAGACAATCTTGTACATTCTGTGTTTTGAATGAATTATTTTTTGATCAGCCAGCTCATCATGTTGCGCAGTTTTGCGCCTACTGTTTCAATTGAATGGTTGCTGTTTTCCTCTCTGAGCTTGCTCAGGTTCTTGTAGCCACCGTTGCATTCGTCGATAAACTCTTTTGCAAAACGACCATCCTGAACTTCTTCAAGGATTTTCTTCATCTCAGCCTTGACCGCAGGAGTAATGAGGCGAGGTCCACGGGTCATGCCGCCGTACTCTGCCGTATCGCTTACGGAATAGTTCATTCTTGAGAGGCCTCCTTCATAATAAAGATCCACAATGAGTTTCAACTCGTGCATACATTCGAAGTAGGCAAGCTCTTCGGGGTAACCAGCTTCAACAAGTGTCTCAAATCCAGCCTTGATCAGTTCAGCAGAACCGCCGCAAAGGACTGCCTGTTCACCAAAAAGATCGGTTTCAGTCTCGTTTTTGATGCTGGTTTCAATAACACCGGCTTTGGTGCCGCCAATCGCTTTGGCCCATGCAAGCGCCTGCTGTTTTGCCTCACCGGTAGCATCCTGGTGAACGGCGATAAGACAGGGGACTCCATTGCCCTGGGTATAGGTGCGGCGAACAAGGTGGCCGGGGCTTTTAGGGGCAATCATGATAACGTTGATTGTTTCTGGCGGAACAATCTGTCCGTAATGAATATTAAAGCCGTGAGCGAAAGCAAGGGTGTTGCCAGCCACAAGGTTCGGAAGAATTTCAGCCTCATAAATCGCTTTCTGTGTCTGG
>CAIPKT010000014.1 GCA_903865705.1 uncultured Chlorobiaceae bacterium | reverse complement strand
GTGCGCAGTTCGGTATGCGGGTGCACGAGGGAACAGTAGAGGTGCTCGGGTGACGGAATCGTTATGAGATCGAGCGGCGTATAGCTTCTGATCAGTACGAAATTGCCCAGAATTGCGGGTGCGGCGTTGTCGGCATGAGCCGATCCGCAGGCTACCCGTTCGCCTTCAATAGCAAAGTGCACCAGCTCCATTTTTGAACAGGGGTTTCCCATCAGTTCGTTTGCGGCTATCAAGGCTGCGGCGGCGCTTGCTGCGCTGCTGCCCATCCCGCTGCTCAGGGGCAGGTGCTTTTTGAGCTCAAGGCTGATGTGGCCGGTAAAGTCGATCTGCTTGTGGGCGCGGATATATTCAAGAAATTTCAGGACAACAAAGCTGGATGTGTTTTTTTTTGGATCGAGCGGAAGAGCGCCACCATCTCCGGTAATGGAGGTAATGGAAACCGGAGAACCGGTTTGTGGTGTATCGGATAGCGTCAGAATTACTTCATCACCGGGCCCGGTAATGGCAAATCCGAGAACATCAAAGCCACAGGCAACATTTCCGACCGTTGCTGAAGCGAATCCTTTGACCGTTTTCATACTGTTTTCTTCGGGCAAAAATCGTGTTGGTATTGGTGTTGGATTTAAAATTCAATAAAGGAAGCTACTCAAATAAGAGAGAGAATTTGAATAACTAAAAGCTTTTCATTAAATTTCAGTTTTATCTTTTGGAATTGGAAACAGCCCGAGTTGGACTTAAAAAGAAGGTAAGCAGAATCTTTCTCTTTTCTTAACAAATAACCAAGCGGAATAAGATATGTCTACAACAGTCAGGCCTGATGAGGTTTCATCCATACTTCGCAAACAGCTTGCAGGTTTTGAGTCTGAAGCCGAAGTGTATGATGTGGGAACGGTGCTGCAGGTTGGTGACGGTATTGCTCGTGTGTATGGTTTATCGAAGGTTGCCGCAGGCGAACTTCTGGAGTTTCCCAACAATGTGATGGGAATGGCTTTAAACCTTGAAGAGGACAATGTCGGCGCTGTATTGTTTGGTGAGTCAAATCTGGTGAAAGAGGGCGATACGGTTAAAAGAACCAGTATTCTTGCCTCAATCCCGGTCGGTGAGGCCATGCTTGGCCGCGTTATTAACCCTCTGGGCGAGCCAATTGATGGCAAGGGCAGTATTGAAACAACAATTCGTCTTCCTCTCGAACGCCGTGCACCCGGAGTTATTTATCGCAAATCGGTTCATGAACCGCTTCAGACAGGCCTGAAGGCAATTGATTCGATGATCCCGATCGGTCGTGGACAGCGCGAACTGATTATCGGTGATCGCCAGACAGGCAAGACTGCGGTTGCTATTGATACCATTATCAACCAGAAAGGCAAAGGCGTTTTTTGTATTTATGTTGCTATCGGACTGAAGGGTTCGACTGTGGCTCAGGTTGTCAATACCCTGCAGAAGTATGACGCAATGGAGTATACCACTGTTATTTCTGCTACGGCATCCGATCCGGCTCCGCTCCAGTTTATCGCTCCGTTTGCCGGTGCGACTCTTGGTGAATATTTCCGCGATACGGGTCGTCACGCCCTTGTTGTTTATGATGATCTTTCCAAACAGGCTGTTGCCTACCGTCAGGTTTCCCTGCTTCTTCGTCGTCCGCCGGGACGTGAGGCTTATCCTGGTGATGTTTTTTACTTACACTCCCGTCTGCTTGAAAGAGCTGCGAAGATTACTGATGATATTGAGGTCGCAAGGAGAATGAACGATCTTCCTGATGTTCTCCGGCCGCTCGTCAAGGGTGGCGGAAGTCTTACCGCACTGCCGGTTATTGAAACCCAGGCTGGTGACGTTTCGGCCTATATTCCGACCAATGTGATTTCGATCACCGATGGTCAGATTTTTCTTGAGTCGAACCTCTTCAACTCCGGCCAGAGACCTGCAATCAACGTTGGTATCTCGGTTTCGCGTGTTGGCGGAAGCGCACAGATCAAGGCCATGAAGAAGGTTGCCGGTACCCTGCGCCTTGATTTGGCACAGTTCCGTGAACTTGAGGCCTTCTCGAAATTCGGTTCCGATCTTGATAAAACCACCAAGGCTCAGCTCGACAGGGGTGCAAGGCTGGTTGAAATTCTCAAGCAGGGACAGTATATTCCAATGCCGGTTGAAAAACAGGTCGCCATTATTTTCCTTGGCACACAAGGGTTGCTCGATACGGTTGATCTTCGGTTTATCCGCCAGTTTGAGGGTGAGTTCCTTAGTCTGCTTGAGATCAAGCACAATGACCTGCTTGTCAAAATTGCAGAGACTGGTGCGCTGGAGGCTGATACTTCTGCCAAGCTCAAGGAGATTGCACTCAAGTTTGTGGCGGTTTTCAAGGAAAAGAACAAGGCGTAAGAGAGAGCAGATTTGTTTTCAAGCAATTTATTAACACACCCGTAATACATGGCTACATTAAAGGATATACGTGTACGAATCAAAGGGGTAAAGTCGACACAGCAGGTCACCAAGGCGATGAAGATGGTGGCCGCTGCGAAGCTGAGAAGGTCCCAGGAGCGGGCTGTCATGGCCCGGCCTTATGCCAGGAAGCTGAAGGAGATGCTTGGTTCACTCTCTGCAAAGGTTGACACTTCGCTTAACCCTTTGCTTTCGGGTCGTTCAGAGGTAAACAAGGTTCTGGTGATTCTTATTACTGCCGACAGGGGTTTGTGTGGCGCATTTAATACCAATGCCATCAAGCTTGCGAGCAAAATCATGCATGAGGATTACCCGGCTCTTCACAGCAAGGGCGGAGTCAGCCTGATTTGCGCCGGTTCCCGTGGATTTGATTTTTTCAGGAAAAGGGATTACCCGATTGTCAAGGGTTACGCGTCTGTTTTTCAGAACCTTGATTTTTCGACGGCAAAAGAGATTGCCGATATCGCCTCAGGGATGTATTTGCGTGGTGAGGCTGACAGGGTGGTGGTTGCCTACAATGAATTCAAGTCGGT
>CAIPKT010000013.1 GCA_903865705.1 uncultured Chlorobiaceae bacterium | reverse complement strand
GGAATGACAGTATGAATAATTACTGATTCAAGATTCTGCTGAATTTCGATTTTTTTTAGCAGTTGTTTTGTCTGTTCGCTTGTTCGTGGGCCCGATAGCTCCGAAAGTTCGACAGCGCCCCAAAGGAATGTTGATGCAAAAAATGCAGCCTTGCGGGTTGCATAGACCCATTCACTTTGTCCTTCAATCCCGTTGTTGAACTTGAGGGAGAGGACAAGGTTCTTGATATTCTTCAGATTGCCGAGTGTTTTTACTCCCTCATTGGTAGAGGTGAGGCTTTGCAGGGCTCCGAAGGTCCATGCGGCTGAAGGGAGAGCAAACCAGAGGTGCGATTTATAAGCAGCTTTGTTGATAAGAGAAACAGAAAGCGAATCTCTCTGATAAAAACTGCCGGTAGGAAGGAGAAACTCTTCGAGCATTTTTCTGTTGTTTGCCAGAGCAATCTTCCTTGGTCCAAACGAGCAAACCCAAAGTGTGCTGTCGAGTGCGTAACATTGATAGCTACCTATTTTTTCAGTAGTCTTACTGTTAGCTTTGAGAAACGATTCCGGAAGTTTTTTTGAAAAGGGACCCCATACAACACCAAGAAAGTTCTGCTCTTTGTATCCATGGCGTTTGAAACTGATCAACAGGGTGTCGATGTCCTGCGAGGGATTGATTTTAGCCGCTCTCATGAGGCCATCAAGCCGGTCTTGTGGCTTGAACAGCGGTGCTTTTTTCAGTGAATCCGGAATGATCTCCTTCCAGAGCCTGCTTTCACGAATATCTTTAAGGCCTACGTAGATAATTGCGTCAGATTTGCCGGGAATGCGGTCAACAATTGATCGAAGCTCTGCACTTAAGGGTTCCGGCTGAAGCCTGGGCTTCGACCAGTTTATCCAAAGGACGACTAACAGAAAGCTGATTGTACTGATAACACTCATAGACAAGAGCAGCCCGGCCCCTCTCCTCAGTGAGCGTTTCGCAGGTGTTGCTTCAGGCTGGATGTTGCGCGGCATACATCAACTTGTTATGATTTTCTTTTAATAGCCTCACGGGCCAGTGTGTCGCAGCGGTTGTTATAGGGGTTGTCGCTGTGGCCTTTTACCTTGTGGAACTTGATGCTGTGCAATGTAAGCAACTTCAGGATTTTTTGCCACAGATCAATATTCTCGACATTTTTTTTTGCCGATGTTTTCCAGTTATTTGCTGTCCAGCGTTTCAGCCAACCTTCATTAATGGCGTTGACCAGGTAACTGGAGTCGCTGTACAAATCGACCTTGCAGGGCTCCTTGAGTGCTTCGAGTGCCTCTATTGCAGCGCTGAGCTCCATGCGGTTATTGGTCGTTGCCGGCGAATAACCCGATATTTCACGAGTCGTAGCGCCGTACATCAACAAAGCCCCCCAACCGCCGGGACCGGGATTGCCGCTGCATGCGCCGTCAGTGTAAACGATTATTTTTTTTTCCATCGACAAAAAAAAGCTCAACCTGTATATGATTGAGCCTTTGCAAGATATTGAAAAATATTCTGTAACCGGTTTTGCCTTTGTGTTACTTCAGCAGTTTTGCTAGCGCGGCTGTTCCTGTTTTCGCGATGATTTTCATGGCTTTTGCTGAAAGCTTAACCTTTGCAAACCGCTTTTCCTCTTCGATCCAGATTCTTTTGGTGTGGAGGTTCGGCTCAAAACGCGTGCGGACGTGGTTGTTCGCATGAGATACCGTATTGCCGTATATGGGTCTTTTACCGGTCAGTAAACAAACTTTAGACATGGTGCAATCAATTGGTGTTAAAAAAACGAATTGGAATATAACAATAGTTTTATAAACCGGAAACGTATTGTTTCACGGTCGAATACCGACAGCGCAAACCATCATGGATAAAACATAGAGCAGGGTGCCAAAGGCATTGTACCAGACAGCTTTTTCCCTTGGATTTGCAATAAGAATCTTCTGCATCGGCAACTGGGCGACGAGCAGTATCAAAGCAATCACTGTGGCCGTTACGGATCCTTTGACAATCAGGATGGTGATGGCTGACAGTTGTGCCGCGTCCATGATAATAGCCGCAAGAATGGCCGCTCTCTTTTCGCCAAGCTGAACCGGAATTGAGGCAACCTTGCGGATGGTGTCGCCAACAATCGATTTAAAGTCGTTCAGCGTCATGATACCATGCGCTCCAAGTGAAAAAATAATGGCAAGCGCAATGGTCTCAACTGAGGGAACACCTTGTGTAATGGCAAAACTGCCGGTCAGCCACGCGACGCCCTCATAGGCAAGTCCGACAATAAGGTTGCCGAACCATCCGTTTCTTTTAGCCCTGATCGGGGGGCCTGAATAGGCGTGCGACATCAGCACTCCAACAAATGCAATGACGACAACATAGGGGTGAATGGAGAGTGCGACCAGAAACCCTGTAACGATAAGGGCAAAAGTAATCAGCCAACTGGCTGATTTAGATATTCTTCCTGCAGGAATCGGGCGGTCAGGCTCATTGATGGCATCAACCTCCCGGTCAAAGTAGTCGTTCATGGTCTGCGACATGGCGCACATGAGTGGCCCGGCAAGAAGGACGCCTCGCAGGAGAATTGACCAGTTGTCGGCAATATTTTCGCCGGTTGACACTACGCCGCACGCAAAGGCCCACATAGGAGGAAACCAGGTAACCGGTTTCATGAGCGGAATAATGGCAGAGGGCTCTATCCTGAATCCAGGCTTGTTGACATTATCAAGAGCCTGCTCAATGATTTTTCTCCGTGCATCGTTCACTCCTGACTGGAGAAGCTTTTCGGCGATGCCTTGATGCTTTTCAGAGCTTAGAGTGTTACGTCCGTTCATGGGTATAATGGTTCTCGCGTCTGCTTAAAACAAGGCAAATAGTATACAAGTTTTTTGGCAAAAAGATAAGGATTTAGTTAATGACAGACGGGTACTTCGCGGAAAGTGCGGCATTTATTTTCAGGATCTCATTAAACTTCTTCTCGGAATGACCGCTTTCGAGCGCTTCTCTTGCCATAATGAAGCCTTCATGAATGCTGGCGGCTTTTCCTGACACATGACAGGTCATAGCGGTGGTGAAGAGGGTTGCATTGATGTGCGCTGCAGGAGCGCTTCCGTCCAGAATCCTGCGAATGATCAGTGCGTTTTCATCTCTATTCCCCCCCCTGATTTCCGAAAGGGCGTGCCGTGTCAATCCGAATTCTTCGGGATAAACCGTTAGTTCTCTCACCCTGCCGTTCTGAATTTCGATAATATGCGTTGGCCCGTTGAGGCTTGGTTCATCAAGTGCTATGCCCTCTTCAGTCATGCCATGAACAATCATGGCGTGGCGGGCTCCGGTCTGTATCAGCACTTCGGTATAGAGCTCCATCAGTTCACGGTTGAAAACACCAACAAGCTGCCGTTTTGCCCCCGCAGGATTGATCAGTGGGCCGAGAATATTGAATATGGTTCTGATGCCCAGCTCACGGCGGATGTGGGCCACTTTTTTCATTGACGGGTGGTAAAGCGGGGCAAAAAGAAAGGCAAATCCTGTTTGCTCAAACAGCTCTTTTGTCGCTTCCGGCGTGAGATCTATCGTGAAACCGAGTGCTTCAAGCACATCGGCGCTTCCGCAACTGCTCGTTACCGATCGGTTGCCATGTTTGGCGATCCGGACTCCCGCGCTGTTGGCAATGATTGATGCTGTCGTTGAGATATTGAAGGTGCCGGCATGGTCACCCCCGGTACCGCAGGTATCAACCGCATCTTCATCCAGCTCGATAGTACTGGCTTTAGCCATCAAACTGTAGTAGGCGCCCGCAGTTTCTGTCGGGGTTACACCTTTTTTCTGCAGAAGGGCAAGCATAGCTGCAATAACAATCCCGGAAAAAAGACCATCCATAATGCTGTTCATGCAGAAGGTCATCTCTTCTTGTGAAAAATGTTCTCCGGCAAGAAGCTTTTGAAGTAACTTTTTTTGTGGCATGAAACTGGCTGGTTGGCAAGTGATTGCTGAATGAGAAACGGTAAATTCTTTAAAATAAATTAACTTTATTTTATAAAATACCTTGGAAGACTATTCTTCCTCCAGTAAAGTGGTCTTCTCCACCAAGGCCAAAAGAATATAAAGCAACCCAACACCTTATACCAAGCATGAACACGAAAGAGCGTTCCCCGGTCTGATGCTGCACCTGCATCGGGGGAACGATGTGATTATTTTTTACGTATCTTTCATTCAAGCAGATTTGACTTGATTCCCCTGTATTAAAAGATTCAGAACTGAACATTTCACGGGAAAGTTATAAGTGGGTGTTATTCGATTTATCCGGGGTCGTTTGAAGGAACACCCGCTCTATCATATTGGTCCGGGACTTATTACCGGAGTTGCTGATGATGATCCAAGCGGAATAGCGACCTACTCACAGGCGGGAGCTCAATTTGGGCTTAACATGCTCTGGACTATGCCTCTGGCTTTTCCTTTGATGGCCGCGGTTCAATACATGTGTGCCCGTATTGGCAGGGTTACCGGAAAAGGTCTTGCGGCTAACATCAAGACCGCCTTTCCTCCTCTTGTGCTTCAGGGTGTTGTGCTGCTTTTGCTGCTTGCCAATACACTCAATATTGCCGCTGATGTTGCCGCCATGGGGGAAGTTGCGGAGCTTGTTCTCGGCTTCGATCGTCATGTCATGACAGCAGTGTTCGTGTTTGGGACGTTGATTCTTCAGGTGTTTGTTCCCTATCATCGCTATGTCAATTTTTTGAAGTGGCTGACCATTTCACTGCTTGCTTATGCTGCGGTACTGTTTACTGTCCGTGTGCCCTGGTCAGAAGTGTTACAGCATACACTCTGGCCCCGATTCATCCTTAATTCTGATACGGCAGCAGTTATTGTTGGAGTTTTTGGAACCACAATCAGTCCTTACCTTTTTTTCTGGCAGGCATCTGAAGAGGTCGAAGATATGCACGCAAAAAAGGGTGCTGTTGCGCTTGTATCCAATGCAAAATTTGCAGGCGAAGAGCTTCGACGTATCCGGTGGGACACCTGGAGCGGCATGTTCTATTCTAATGCGACAGCATACTTCATTATTCTTGCCACGGCTGTCACACTCAACGTATCAGGAATTACGGATATCAATACGGCCGCTCAGGCAGCGAGTGCACTCAGACCTCTGGCTGGCGACTTTGCATTTATTCTTTTCGCCATGGGGATTCTCGGTGTCGGGCTTATCGGTGTGCCAGTGCTTGCCGCTTCCGGGGCCTATGCACTTTCTGAGGCTATGGGCTGGAATTCCGGCCTTGAAAACAAGGCAAACGATGCTCGCGGGTTTTACAGCATAATTGCGGTCAGTGTTTTGCTCGGACTTGTTATCCAGTATACACCGATAAGCCCGATGAAGGCTTTATTCTGGAGTGCCGTTATTAATGGAGTTATTGCCGTACCGTTAATAGTTGTGATTATTCTGCTGGTTTCAAAAAAATCTGTCATGGGCAATTTTACCGCGAGTCGGCCAATCATCTTTCTTGGCTGGGTAGCGGTGGCAGTCATGGGCGCGGCGGCAATAATGATGTTTATCCCAGGTTAAGTATCGGAAACTTGCTTGTCCAATGAAAAATTTTGAAATTATTGATCTGAAAATGGCAGCAATGGCGCGAAGCAGATTTTTTTATGAATCATAGTACATTTTTAATGGATAATCAGCAGTTGACGTTACATCGTAAAGAGGCATTGCGGATGGTTTTGAAAAAAATGATGAGCCATGCTCTTGACTCCATTATTGTTACGGATCTCGCCGTTATCCGGTGGCTGACCGGTTTCAGCGGTTCGAGCGCGAGGTTGCTGGTTACCAGACAAAAAAGCTGGTTGTTTACTGATTTTCGTTACAAGGAACAAGCCGCCCTTGAGGTTGTGGTTGCAGAAACGGTTATTGCTGCGGACGGGTTTGTTGCCGAGCTTGGTTCAGGGCGTTATCCTCTTGGCGAAAAGGTTGCACTTCAATCTGATAATGTTACCTGGCACGAAGCAACCCGGCTTATCGAAAAAATTCTCGGCAAACAGCAGGTGATACCTGTTGACTCTTTTTTTGATGAGTTCAGGATGCTGAAAAATAATATTGAGCTCACAAAAATGCGTCGGGCAGTAGAAATCAGCGAGCTTACCCTTGAGCTGGTGCTTCCGATGATTTCCTCCTCAGTGACGGAGCTTGATATCGCTGCTGAGGTTACTTACCAGCATAAAAAACTTGGCGCGGAAAGGGACTCTTTTGAACCTATAGTGGCGGGTGGAGCGCGTTCCGCTATGCCTCATGCAACACCTTCTAAAGCCAGGTTCAAGTCGGGAGAGCTGATTGTTATTGATATCGGATGCATCTATGAAGGGTATGCCTCCGACCAGACCAGAACGGTTGCGCTTGGTACTGTTTCCAGCGAAGCCCGTGAAGTTTATCGTATTGTGCAGGAAGCGCAGACGCTCGGCATTGCTTCGGCGCGGTGCGGCATGACAGCCAACGAGCTTGACGGCCAGGTTCGCCGCTTTATTGCCGGTCATGGTTACGGCGATGAGTTTGGCCATGGTCTTGGTCACGGCGTTGGCCTTCAAGTGCATGAAGAGCCACGGATCAGCCCGAAAGGGGAGCACACCTTGCAGGAGAATATGCTTTTTACCATTGAGCCCGGGATCTATCTGCCCGGTAAATTCGGGGTGCGCATCGAGGATATGGTGGTGATGGGCCCGCATGGTGCGACTCCCTTGCAGCGCTTGAGTAAAGAGCTTTTAGAATTGTAATGTTTTGCAACTTTCCTGTAGGGCACACAAACACACATGGAATGCATCTATTGTATGGTTATCACTACCGCGCCCAGCCGGGATATCGCTGAAAAACTTGCGGAGGGTATTCTTGAGCTGCGTCTCGCCGCTTGCGTTCAGATGGCTGAAATTCGCAGCTTTTATATCTGGGAAGGGGAGTTGCAGAAAGAGAGTGAAGTTGCCCTCTACATCAAGACCACAGAGGCCCAATACAGCAAGCTCGAAGCCTATATCGAAGAGCACCACCCCTACGATGTGCCCGAAATCATCAAACTGCCCATAACCGGTGGTCTGCCCGGTTACCTCAACTGGCTCGACACTACCACGGGTACGCCTTGACTTTTACGTTTTACGCAGCAGCAAACCCTTGATTTCGGTCGTAAAGGAGGCCATAACGAGTAAAGGAGTGGCGTTGCGTTCGATTGCCCGGATGGCTTCTTCCGCGATGGTTGAGATTTGGAAGAAATCCGTGTCAGGGAAGTTTTTTGCAAAACGGTTGATGGCCTCGCTGATGTCGGGGTTGTTCAACTCCTGAAAGTCGGGATTGATCCGGCGATGGTTGGCATCCTGAAAGAAGAGCAGGAGAGCATCGAGAAAAAGGGTGAGGTCACCGCGAGAGAGGTTTTTGGCGTTGTGTTCGCAGGAGGTTATCGCTTCGTGGAAGCGGCTGGGCGTCAGTACCTGACGAAGATAGTCGAGCGCCTGGTTGCGGATTCCAATAGTCGCTGTTTCAGACGTGTTGCTGTCGCGATTGTTGATAAGCTCCCAGGCAAGCCGGAGGTTTCCTCTCGAAAAGCTGACAATAAAGCT
>CAIPKT010000012.1 GCA_903865705.1 uncultured Chlorobiaceae bacterium | reverse complement strand
TGGTATTCCCGGAAGGTACTTTCCTGGAGGTTATCGAACTCGATGGAAAGCACCTTTTGCGTTGACTGTTTGCAAGAAGCGTTGCGGAAGTACGGGACACCGGAAATCTTTAACACCGACCAAGGGTCCCAGTTTACGAGTACCGCCTTTATCGGAGCACTGACGGAACATCCGTCTATCAGTATCAGCATGGATGGTCGTGGCAGAGCACTGGATAACATCTTTGTCGAACGGCTCTGGCGGAGTGTCAAACATGAGGATATTTATCTTAAAGGCTACGCTACCGTAGCAGAATTACAGTGCGGATTAAAAAAATATTTCATAGAATTCAATGTTGAGAGGTCGCATCAGTCGTTGGGCTACAGTACACCAGATAAGGTTTACCGAGCAGCAGTAGGAGGCGGTGCAAGAATAGTTGACAAGTACAGCAAGAAAAACAAGCCGACAGAAGAGTTACAGATAAAAGAGGGGCAGCGCCTTTCCGCTGCATGAACAGGTCAGGTTACCAACTTAAACTCAGCCACGTTTTGTCTACCGGCTGGGGTCCACTTCAGCAGCATCAAACGGCTGCTCCGCCAACATCGTTATTGCCTGCTCAATCTCTACTGCGTTCAAAGCATCATCTCTTTAATTTTCTGCCTCTCGTATTCCATCGCCCAGTAACTATTTCAATGTCAGGCACTCGTCTGTAAACTTTTATTTTATTGTTTAATATACAGGTTATTCTTCTGTTTCCCCGACAGGGAGATACCCGAAATCTTTGTGAATCATTAACGGAACAACTGCGGGGCGACATTTATAACATCCACTTCTGAAAGTTCATAGCAGCAACCCTTGGTACAAGCAACACAAAAATATACTATCTAGGCGCCGCACTCCGCTTCGCTCCGTTTGCGCAGCCACCCCGACACCCAAGCCCAACCGATGCCGCCCCGCACAGCCTGACCACCCAGCTCCGACCGAGCACCAGCAAATGCAGTGCCGAGTACAGCCCTGCACTTGCTCACCTCAACCCGACCACTAGAGCCACAAACAAACCACTCAACAGCGCCCGCCAATCACTCCATTCGTTTTTGGTTGCGGCATTGCTTGGGCGTTGAGTTAGCGCTTTTGAGGCTGCTATTTTTTTTTGTCCATAGTTATACTGTGTAACTGATTTTTTGGGATATTGTTACGAAATAAGGTCGGCGCTTTAAACGCATTTGTCGTATGGAATACATGAAATCTTGTAAAATACAGCTTGACATCGAAGCCTCTATTGCTTACATTATGAGCAATAATACCTGCCACGCTTCCCATTTGAACAGCGCACCCGGGCAGGTTTTCGCTTTTTATGGGGTTTTCTCTTTTAATCTCAGAAGCTGAAGCCCATGTTATACAGCAAACCCGCAGTATCAATCCCCGACCAAATAACAAAACTGAAAGCAAGGGGTCTTGCCTTTGGTGACGAAGCTTTTGCCATACATTGTCTCTCCAACATCAGTTATTACCGGCTCAGGGCCTATACCTATCCATTCCAGGATAACACCCAGCCCAATCATCCCTTCACCGTTCCGGTAACCTTCGAGCAAATCATAGAACTCTATGTATTTGACCGTAAATTGAGAAGCATGGTGTTCGATGCCATGGAAAAAATTGAAATTGCCATCCGAACACAAATTATTCACCAATGGGCAATGCCACACGGCAGCCATTGGCAGCTAAACGAAACGCTCTTCAGGGATATCAATCGTTTTCATAGCCAGATTGTCTCGTTACAAACAGAAATCAGCCGCTCCAACGAAACGTTTATTGAGCATTACAAGAACACCTATACCGAACCTCTTGATCCGCCATCATGGATGAGTCTTGAAGTGAGCAGTTTTGGCTTGTTATCTCAAATGTTCCGGAATCTCAAAAAAAGCCCCGAAAAAATCGCAGTGGTCAAACATTTCGGGCTCAACAATATCGAACTGCTCGAAAACTGGATGCTCTGCTTCAGTCATATCCGCAACACTTGCGCACATCACGGTCGCCTATGGAACCGCAGGTTGACAGCCCATATCACCTTACCCAAAAACCCCTCAAACCCATTTATCCAAAACAAAAAGATTTTACCCTACAAGCCCTACGCGGCATTATGCTGTATGCAATACATCCTGCAAACTATCAGCCCCGACACCTCATTTAAAGAAGACCTTAAAGCACTTATGAAATCCTGCCCCCTCAAACAGGAAAAAGAGATGGGTTTCTCGGAAGACTGGCGATCAGACCCGTTTTGGAAATGACATCAACGATTCTTTTCTCCGACGACATCATATATTTCGCACTCTTAAAAGTAAAGTGCTGAACAGAATAATTTCTCCATAAAAACAAAAAGGCTCCGGAAAAAGTCCAGAGCCCCATTGTCGACCGGGAAAAGCCCAATCCTTTGACATATTTTACCTGAAACGTACTGTTCTTGCAATGTATTTTTTTGCAAAAAAGCCTGCAAGCACCATGATGACGTCGTAGCATCCTTCTAAAACCGCAAGGCTCGGTGCACATCTTGATGCATCGAGCCTCGAAACTCCTTCCTCCTATCGTGGTAGGATGAGCAAACACTTACAGAACAGTACTCGAAAGCAAAAATAAAAACCACTGATTTGCTACGCTGGTACAGCAGACAGAGACCTCGATAGATTCAAAGCCGATAGGCCATGAATTCGCTTACAACGTAAGAGAATTTTTAACGATGTCAAGCGGAAAAATGAGCTGCGAGCCGCAACGTGCCAGCAGCTTTGTCATGCCGCTTGCAAAAAAACAGCAAGCGGCCCGCCAGCCCGAACGAAAGCACGCAAAGCAAGCAAGTTGGGCCTCAACGTTTTGCGGTCGGGCTCCTTGTATTCGTTTCGGCCCAACCCCCTTGCTTGCAAAAAAGCAGCAAGGCCGGACTACCGCCCCTGCTGCCCAAAGGCAACCGCTTCGCGGACAAAAACCATCCCCCGTGGAACGGGCTGAAGATATGCCAGTTTGCCTTTTTGCTGCCAAGGGCCGTTCGCTTCCGCGGGGTACCTTGTGCAGCTCACTTCCTCCCTTGCACAAAAAGTTTACCTGGGCACGGGGAAGCCCTTGTCCCCCCGGGGAATGGCTCAAAAGCCATATCGCTTAACAAAGCACCCGAAACCATGAAACATCATCCTCACACCCTGCCGCTCTTCACCGCCGAAGCCGCCACCGTCACCATACCCCGCTACGGCATCCGACTCGTCCGCGAATCCCAAATCATCTACACCAAAAACATCACCGGAGCCGAAATGGTCGTAGACCTCGGCCACACCATCGGCCTCCAGGAACGCGCCAGCGAAGAACTCCACGTCTTCTACCTCAACACCAAAAACGACGTCATCGGCATGGAACTCGTCAGCAAAGGCACCCTCAACGCCTCACTCGTCCACCCCCGCGAAGTCTACAAAGGCGCCCTCCTCGCCAACGCAAACGCCATCATGGTCGTCCACAACCACCCGTCAGGCAACCCCGAACCCAGCCGCGCCGACAAAGAAGTAACCACCAAACTCATCCAAGCCGGCAACATCCTCGACATCAACCTCCTCGATCACCTCATCATCGGCAACAACCAACACTACAGCTTCTTCGCCAACGGCCTCATCCCCAAATAACCCCCACCACCCAAAAAGGACACGGAACCACCCGTACCCAAACCCTCCACTCCACCAATAACCCACCCCCGCAAACCCAGCCCCCCTCATGACGCCCTCCGCTCCGCCCTCCACCAAATAAAAAAAATCACATCATCTACAGTGGATTACTCAATATCCCTGCTTACATTATCCTCTTACGCACCCCGCAACTGTGGCATAAATTTTTTTTGTAGTGTACAATTCAAAAATCCGCAGTTTTGGCGGATCCATCTAATTGTTGTTAGGAGGCACAGCATTCGTCATGACTGATCCGATTCAAATGCCAAAGCTCTCTGATGGGCCTCCGATCCATATACAGAAAAAGACAATTTTGTCGCTTGATTGTCCCAAGTGTAGGCGACCGCTTGATGTCACGAATCTCGCATTTGGAACAAATATCGAATGCCCTGAATGTGCCAATGTCACTTGGCGCCCCGAATTCACACCACATTGGTGGTTCCGCTTAAGAAACTTTGCCCTGGGGCTGTTATTGAGCTTTGTCATCGGCGTAATTTCTTCTTTGGTAGCAACCAAAATATGGGAGTTACCAAACACAACCTCTAATTCAGCAATTCATCAATCAAGTTCAGGAGTCAAGTAACATGAGCATCAACATTGGTGGTATCGACATCGCAAATACTCTTATCAACAATGAGCTTCGTATTGCGGTTGCAGAAAAGCTACTTGAGCGGCTTCTGCTGTACGCTCCTCAAGGGGCAATTTCGCAGGCTGATATTGATCGATTTAGACAGGAAGCTCTTCAGGAATTACAGCGAAAATACCCTGAGGCTGGAATTTCTGCAGATCCCCCAACAGCCAATTAACCCTTCGATCAACTCGAACCCCCTCCGCACTGTCCGCTGATCTTTCTCTTATTCATGCTTTCTCAGCTCCGCTCAGCGCCTCGGTGCAGGCGGAGCCGGTTACCTTTCTTCGTTAACTCATACTTAAAACTACGCATGAGTTTATTGTTAATCTGTACAGTAAAAATCTGAAACATCACATCCACCACACATCACCTCACCTCACCCAATCACCACAACCTCATCCCGCTCCCAATCATCCGCCGACGGAGCCTCACGCTTGCCCCACCGCTCAGGATGCTTCCGCTCCAAAAACCACGCCGACGCAAACCAGCTCTTCGTTGAAGCCGTCTCAATATTCTTCAGGTGAAACACCTCAGCCTTGGCCTCCGCCTGCTCAACCGCCAGGTACAGCTCCCGATACACCCCCGACCGCTCCCGCTCACCTCGCTTCAACCAGTTCAACAACGTCCGCCGATCAATCCCCGCCAGCTTGCACGCCACCTCCCGATAATGACCCGCACCAAGCGCCTCACTGATGCACCCGGTTATCTCCCCCGTAATCTTCGCCGCAGGCATCACACACCCTTTTTTATACGGGAAAATGGGAAAATAGAAAACCACCACCCGCTACATATCTCCCCAGCACAAACACCACACCACCTCTCATTCTCTATTCCTTACCTTTCTATAGTTGTTTATATCTTTCATATTAGATATATTTTGCTTTATTTATAAGCATAAATATATAACAAAATAAAAACAAATGCCTATATCAGGAGCGTACACCGACGAAGCCAAACGCCTCAGAGCAGAAATCAAAAAGAAATTCAAAACCCAGGTAGCCCTCTGCCAGGCAATCGGCGCCAAAGACGCCTCCTACATCACCGCCTACGTTACCGGTAAAAACCGCATCGGCAACATCCTCCGCGAAAAACTCGAAGCCGTCGGCATCGACGTCAACTACATCCTCTACGGCAAAAAAGGCACCCCGCAGCTCCCACCACCACCGCCCGACCCAGTTCTGACCCTCATCCTCGCCGACTGCACCCAAAAAATCCAGCAGCTCCAGAACCAAGCGCTCGACATGAACAAACAACTCCTCGAACTCAACAAACTCCTCGACACCCTCAAAAAAAGACTACCCTGATGCGTCATGCTGCCCAAAAACGCACAATTCGCCACAGTCAGTCGGATCCGGTTACTCTATCGAAGAACGATCACTGTTCACCCGTTACATAGCTCATAGAGGGTGTGCAGCAAATACACCTGTTCAGAAAAGAAAAAATGCACTGCAAAAAGTGATTCTCCTCATTTCCTTGTTTATCTTGACTTGTCAGATTATTTCCTGAATATACGGCGGGTTCAAAAAAAGAGATTATTGAAGAAATTGTAAAGTTTCTGTAAAGTTGAGTCCGTTTTTAAAATCGTTATTTTTTTATATCATATTTATTTTAAATAAGATATATGGCTCTTTTTAGAAAATGCTAAAAAAATTACAGATTCTTTCGGGTGCGGCCCGTTATGACGCATCGTGCTCTTCCAGCGGGAGCAAGCGTGAAGCGCCAGCCTGTGGAACCGGCAATACCTCCAGCAACGGAATCTGCCACTCCTGGTCGGATGATGGACGCTGTATATCGCTCCTGAAAATTCTGCTTTCCAACGATTGCCGTTACGACTGCGCATACTGCGTGAACCGCTCGTCCAATTCGGTTGAACGAGCCTCATTTACGGCGCGGGAAGTGGTTGACCTCACGCTTGACTTTTATCGCCGCAACTATATTGAAGGGCTCTTTTTAAGTTCGGCCGTCATGGTGAGTCCCGATCATACGATGGAGCGGATGGTCAGGGTGGCTGAAACCCTGCGTACCGAAGAGCAGTTCGGCGGCTATATTCATATGAAAATCATTCCCGGCAGCAGCAGCGAACTGGTCCGAAAAGCCGGGCTCTATGCCGACCGCGTCAGTGTTAATATTGAGCTTCCTTCGCAAGCCTCCCTGCAGCGGCTTGCCCCCCAGAAGCACAAGGATGCCATTCTTGCGCCGATGGCCATGATTGGCCGGGAGATAGCTTCCAGCCTTGTGGAGCGCAAATCGAGCCGCAGTGCGCCCCGCTTTGCTCCGGCAGGCCAAAGCACCCAGATGATTATCGGTGCAAGTCCTGAAAACGACTTCCAGATCCTGCGCCTCTCACAGGGGCTTTACAAAAAAATGAACCTCAAGCGGGTCTATTACTCAGCCTACGTGCCGGTCAGTGCCGACAACCGGCTTCCCGTCCTTGCTGCGCCGCCTCTCTTGCGTGAGCATCGCCTCTACCAGGCCGACTGGCTCCTGCGCTTCTACGGTTTTTCCGCCGAAGAGATTCTTTCGGACGATGCCCCGAATCTTGACGAAGCGTTTGATCCCAAGAGCGCCTGGGCCCTGCGCCATCCTGAATTTTTTCCGGTTGAAATCAATCGCGCCGACTACGGCACTTTGCTGCGTGTACCGGGCATTGGGGTCACATCGGCTAAACGCATCATTGCTGCCCGCCGCTTTTCAGCCATTACCCCGGAAGGAATGAAAAAGATCGGGGTGGTCATGAAACGGGCAAAATATTTCATCACCTGCTCCGGCAGAAGTTTCGAAAAATCAGACCGGCCGGCAGCCCTTCTCCGTCAGCAATTGCTCCTTGGTGATAGCCGGGAACCGGCACTTTCAACACAACTGGTCCTGCCTGGAATTTTTTCATGACACCATGAACCGATACCTCTACGACGGCACCGCCGATGGTCTTCTTTCCGCAATTGCCTGGATTCTCGAAGAGGAACCAGACCCGGAACTGGTTGCTCTTGCAGAGCGCCAGGACACTCTTTTCGAAGATGGCTTTTTTCTCGGCACCGACCCCATCCAGGCCGAAGCGCTTTTTTTCCGGCTCCGCAAGCATGCTCCCGATGCAGCCCATACTCTCTACTCCTTCATGCTTGCCGAAAAAGAGGGGATGGAGAGCAGCCTGCTCCACTTCCTCTCGCTTGCCTTTATCCATGGCGACAAGGTCAACGGCCACCTCACCCACCCTGCGGTGCGCGAAATTGTCGCCATAGCCAAAAAAGCGGGTCGGGAACTCCACCGCATGCAAGGGCTCCTGCGGTTCGAAAAACTTCAGGACGGCGCCTACCTGGCTAAAATGGAGCCTGACCACAACATTATCCAACCCCTCGCCTACCACTTCAGCCGCAGGCTCAAGGCGCAGCACTGGTTTCTCTACGACGTCCGCCGCCGCACCGCCGCCCGCTGGAATCAGGGCACACTCCAATTCGGTACCATCGAACAGTTCACCGCACCCGCCCTTTCGGACGACGAAAAAAAGGTGCAGGCAATGTGGCAGGCCTTCTTCAAAACCATCGCCATCCCCGACCGTAAAAACCCTCGACTCCAGAAATCCAGCATGCCCATGAAGTACTGGAAATATTTGACCGAGAAGCAAGGGGAGTGACTGCAGTTGCCGGTCCATCATGAACAGAATCCTTTCAATGGCTAAAAAAACCTTGTTGCGTGCCGATCGTGAATAGCTAAAACTCATCACGCCGCCTCGGATAAAATATTGACAAACTCATCCGGGCGTGACCAACGCGAAATTGTTGTCAATGGTTCTACCAGCTTAAAATCTTCATCTGTTCAGACATCAAAGGTGTCGTCAAATAGCGAGATAAAACTCAACCATTCCGGGCCTGCGGCTAAATGATTCTGATCATACCATGCTGCAATGGTAAAGTATAGTAACGCGCCTCCATGAGATTGCAAACAGAGCTTGCTAGCTTCCGGACCTATGCAGAGAGATGCTTAAAGAAGATTGAGCAAGATTTTTTCAGCCTCAGACCAGGGAAGTCTGCGACGGGCTGTCCTCATTTTCTCAATTGCATCAAGGGCTTGCTTTACGGTTACTATGTTGTGTTCCACCATAGTTCTGAGCAACCGGAGCATCATCCGCTGTTTCGAGTTGGCGTTGTTTGTAAAACGACATCATCGGAATGCCAAGCAATTCGGCTGCTTTGGATTCCGGGATGCAGTGTTCACCGAGTGCACGGTAGACCAGTTGTTCAAAGAGTTTTGGGTTTTCCTGTGGTACAGGGGCTTCTGGTTCAAGCTTGCGCCACCCTTTTGCTGAAAACCTTATTGTCATTGAACGGTACAGTGATTCCGTTATGACTTCGCACTGTTTTGCGCGCATAAGCCACCCTGCCATAGAGAGCCCAAATTCGTGCTTGAGGGTGTAGATCTCTTTCCATTCCAGAGCGTCACGGTGCTGACCAAGCAGGCGGGTTACGGCAACTGCTGGAGCAAGGAAGGCTCCGGCAAAACGGTTGCAGGCTTTTTCCTCATCAAGGTGATAGGCAAGACGACCTGAGATCAGGAGATGAGCAAGTTCATGCGCCAGTGTAAAACGTTGCCGATCTCCCGGCCAGCGTGCTGAAACCACAATAATGGGATAGGTTCGGCCATCATTTGTTCGGGCAGTAGCTTTTAAACCGGAAAATCCAGGATGATTATTGTTGACAACAATGACCAGTAGCCCGCAAGCTTCAAATGTGTCGCATACGTCCGGTATCGGATCCATTCCGAGCATCCAGGCGTTGCGTACCTGATCAGCAATTGCTTCGATCTGCTCAAGGTTTTCTATGTGTTCAGGAAGGCCAGCAGGAAGCTCGAATGCAGGGATAGGGGAGTCAGGAAATGACCCGAGAAGTTCTACCCGCTTTTCAACCAGGTCAATGACTTTGATGGTCAGCTCTTCTTGTGCGGTTTTGCCAAAGGTTGATAACTTGCGGAACTCAGGATTGACCAATTCAACGGTATGCAAACGGAAAAAATATTCAGTACGCACTCCGCAGGCTTGGGCAAGTTTCAACAATATCGACGATGAAGGGGTAATGATGCCCTTCTCATATTTTTGGATAGCAGTGTGGGTGACCCCAATTCTCGCTCCCAATGCCGCCAATGTCAGCCCCGCAGCCTGACGAGCCTGTCGTATACGATGTCCAATCATGGTGCCTTGCTTTATCGAAGATTTGGTTTAAAATGTGTGTAAATCTTAAAATAATTTAAACTAAATCTATACTGCAGGGCTCGTTTTTCCAAATGTAATTGCTAAAAGATAATTGTTTTTACGTCAAGCGCTCACCCAACACTGGCATCAATCAGAATGCTTGTAAAACATAAATTTGCAGTTTCAGGGAATGTATACGTTTTCCTGAGTCTATCCTTGCAGTGTTCTGCCATGACTCTCTTCAAGATATTGAATAAACAGAAACGTAGACTGCTATGTTCAAAATTTCTGCGCAAGGCTGATTGCCCGGCACTTATTGTTCGCTCACAATCCGCTCAATCTGGTTGACCAGGTAAAAGGGCAGGTTGATCAGGCGGAATGCTTTTTCCTGTTTGTTTATTTTCGCGGTCAGTGCATTCACGGAGGGTTTTGAGGAACTGATTCTGATGGCGTCGTCTGATTTTTTTTTGACCATATAGGCGTGGAGTGATTTTATGGTGCTGCGTGTGCCTGATTTTACCTCTACCGGGTAGATCCGGGTTCCACTTTCGTACAGAAAATCGATCTCTGCCTGCCCTTCAGATTTCGGGGGTTGCCAGTAGTAGAGTGACGGATTGATGTATCCGGGTTTTGCTGCGAGCAGTTGCTGACCAACAAACTGTTCCGCAATGATGCCGCGATTGGCCAGCTCCAGGGGTGAACTCATGATGCTTTGTGCCGGAATCCCTTGTGCCGCCAGCAGAAGGCCGATATCGATAAACAAAAACTTGCTGATTCTGATTTTTGTGTCGCCGCCGAGGGGTACGGTGTCGGCGCCAGAGTGTTGAACGCGATAAAATAATCGTGCTTCGATAAATCGTTCAAGAGCTTCGTTCAACTGGCGATTATTGCCGCTGCTGTTGAGCGCTATTTCATTGGCCTGTTTATGGGAGAATTGGAGGCCGATCTGACCGATAATACCATTGAAAAATGCGTTGAGTTGCGGTGCGGTTTGTGAACCGGTATACTTTGCAAAGTCATCCTTATAGCTTTGAAGAAGCTCGATTTGATATCTCGCTATTTCGGCATGATTGAAACGGGTGTCAATGGCCGTCTGGACACAAAAGGGCATCCCGCCACAGAGGGTGTAGCGCCGAGCCTGAGCCATCAGATTTTCATGCACACTGTCGGGGATCAGGTGCATGGTGTTCAGTGTGAGCATTTCAATGGCGTTGAGAGCAGTCGACTCTCCGGTGGCAGCCAGGAACTCTTCAAAGGTCAGCGGCCCAATAAAGAGGTGTTCTACACGTCCGACCGGAGTCAGGATATTGCAGTTATGCAGCACCTGATCGAGTAACGACCCGGTCAAGACGACGGCGAGGCCCGGCATATCTTCATGAAAGTATCGCAGGCATGCATAGGCCGAAGGGGTTGCCTGTGCTTCATCGAGAAAGAGAATTGCCTTGCTCTCCGGGCTGATCTTTTGGCCACTTATGAGCGAAAAATTTAAGAGCAACTCTTCCAGTTTGTAGCTTTTGAAGAGAGGCTCAAGCCCGGTATGACGCTCAAGGTTGATTTCAAGAATTCCGGCGCTCAACTCTGTGGCGGCAAGCCGGACAGCCGTTGTTTTTCCAACCTGCCGGGCACCGCGTATGACTAATGGTTTGCGCTTGCTCCGGTTATACCAGGATTTTATCTCTTCTACCGCACGCCGGTTAAACATTTTATCACCCTCCTTGATTCTATTTCTGTACTACCTGTCGCTTAATCTACCACTTTAATTCATTTTCTGTTCTTAAATGTGCCACTTTAATACAAGACTGTGTCTTGTTTCGCTCAGGAAGGGCTGATGAAGCGGGCGGCTCTTGCCCTCATTCGGTGTGACGGCGCAAGGAGTTTCCTTGCCGAATTGGTATTTTATGCGAAAGAGATGCAATTTCGCAGGGGTTTGGGCAACGCATCAACACAAAAGCGGCATGGCAATTCTGGCAATTGATCAGGGAACCTCAGGCACCACCTGTATCCTCTATGACAGGGAGGGTCAAGTCATTGCGAAAGCTTACCGGGAGATCACCCAGTTTTACCCTTGTCCAGGGTGGGTGGAGCACGATCCGGAAGAGATCTGGCAAAGCGTTGTGCAGTG
>CAIPKT010000011.1 GCA_903865705.1 uncultured Chlorobiaceae bacterium | reverse complement strand
GCGCTCACGCTCCCGGCGCTCAGGATGGCCGAGATAGACGTCGAGCGGCAGATGCACCGAGTAGGTCAGCGCATTCTCTTCGGCCAGCACCACAAGTTTCTGCATATCGCCGGGAGAGGGCAGATTGCTGAATTCATCCGACTCGAAGAGTACCAGCTCGATATCGTCAACTTTATCCTTTAGGAACTCAATATTAGGAATGATATCGGCGGGAATGATATAGGAGCTTGTTCCGAAACGAAAGGGAAATAGCTGTTTGAGGGTCATGGTGGTCAGTAGTTTGAATGTTGCTGAAGCTGGGCCATCAGTTCATGGATGGAGTTCCAATTGAGAGCTCCGTTACGCTTCAGTCGGGCAGCGAAATCAACCGCCGCTTTGCCTTCTGTATAGTCCCTTTCGCCGATACCGGTGGCCAGCAAAACTGTTTTGCCTCTTTTAAGCGCCTCTTCGGCAAGCTCAAGATTAACCAGATTACCTGAACCGAAAGGCACCTGACTGAGAACCACTGCGTCAGCGTTTTTGATCATCTCCATCGTTTTTGCAATGGCCACAGCGCCGACCGGCGAAAAGGGCTGTTCAAGCACAACAGGGATATTAAGCGCCCTTGCCGCTTCAGCATCCGAATCAAGGCTGTTCAAAACACCAGTGGTCACCTCGTACCCCTCAATAAGGAGCCTGCGGTAAAGTTCAATTCCGCTTCCCCCGCCTGCAATAACATGGACACTCCTCTCCAGCTTTCTGCGCCGTCTCAGGCTGTCAATAGCTCCCGATACCTGCAAATAACCGGTATAGGGATCCTGCTGCACCGTAAGGTCGCAGTTATAGACACGGCTCAACAGTTCAGGCTCCAGCACCTCGGCAGGGGTTCCCGCTTTTACGAGGGTGCCGGCCTCCATAAGCAGAAAACGGTCGGAGATACCGGCAGAGAGTGTCAGATCATGGCTCACCAGCAGAATGGTCATCCGTTTTTCACGGTTGAGGTTCATCAGAATCTGGAGCACCTCCTGACGATGGTTGATATCGAGATGAGAGATCGACTCGTCAAGCATGATGATCCTGGGCTCCTGCGCAAGCACCATCGCCAGCGCAACGCGTTGCTGCTCCCCACCGCTAAGTTCAGTAAAGAATCGGTCGCGCAAGCCCAGGACATCGGTATAGATCATGGAACGCTCAACAAGGTCATGATCAAGCAAAGAGGGAGTTCCCCACCGCCCCATTGAGCTGATTCGGCCGTTCATCACAATCTGGCTGACAGTAAAGGCCATAGGCGAATCGATCTTCTGGGGAACGACGCCGAGGAGGGATGCCCGAAGGCCGGGCTTGATACGCTGGACATCCTGCCCGAAAAGCTCAACCGTACCTGATAGCGGTTTCAGAAGTGCGGCGGCGGTTTTCAAAAGGGTACTTTTGCCACAGCCGTTGGGGCCGATAAGGGAGACAAACTCCCCCTCTTTCACCGTGAAGCTGACGCTGTCGAGCACCCGTCTCTGCTTGTATCCCGCAGAAACATTCCTGAATATCAAAGCATCCTGTTCCATACTATGCTATCCATGCCTGTTTCATTCTCCGCTGGAGAATAATGAGAAAAAATGGACCCCCTGCAAGCGCAGTCACAACACCGACCGGTATCTCGACCGGAGCCAGCAGGGTGCGGGCAAAGGCATCGCACAAAACAAGAAAGGTTCCTCCGCCGAGAGCGGCCAGAGGAACAAGCTTCCGGTGATCCGGCCCGAACATGGCACGCATAACGTGAGGCACAATAAGGCCGACAAAACCGATCATGCCTGAAAGGGAGACGGCTGTTGCCGCAAGCAGCGTTGCAAAAAGGAGGCCGATGACAATGACAAAATCGGCACGCAATCCCTGATAATGGGCCATCTCTCGGCCAAGCGCAAGGGCGTTGAGTTGCGGAGAGAGCAACCAGATTCCCCCAAGACCTATAAAAATAAGCACAGCGGACAGGAGCTGCTGGCTAGCGGCCACCGGTTGCAGGCTCCCGAGCATCCACCAGATAACATTGTGCATCCCTTCTACACTCGCCGTAGAGACCAGAAACATGATAATGCTTGAGCAGATAGAGCTAACAATAACGCCACTGAGAATCAAGCTGTACACCGATGGCTGACCGCTCGAACCCTGGCTTGCAATACCGTAAACCACCATCAGCGTCAGGACGGCGGAAACAAAGGCCACAACTGGTAAACTAAGGGTAGCAAGAACGCCCGACCCTGCAAGAATGATGAGTGTGGCGCCAAGACCAGCCCCACCGCTCACGCCAAGAACATAAGGTTCGGCAAGTGGATTGCGCAGCAGCGCCTGAAAGACAACACCAGATGCGGAGAGCGCTGCACCAGTCATCATCCCCATCAAAAGACGGCTGAACCGGAGCGACAGAATCGCGTTTCCCGATGGTGACTGCAAATCAGGAATACCGATTCCCGAAGGACCGAGCAGCAGGGAGAGCGCAAGCAGCAAAGGAAATATTGCAAAAAAGAGCACCATCCTCCATCTTGGCTTAACCTTGCCTTTACCAGTAAAACTGTTATCGGCGCATATCGGAGAACCCTTTATTCCCATCAGTTTTCAACACCCTTTTGCGCCTGCATGCCCTGCTCATAGCCATGTTTGACCATCGTCATCTCGGTAACGGTATCGGCAACAGCAATAAGCGCTTCCGGAGCATTTCTGCCGGTCATCACCACAATCTTGCCCTCACCCGCTGATCGGAGCGCCTCAAGCAGAGGATCAAGAGGGATAAGCTTCTGGCCAAGAGCATAACAAAGTTCATCAAGCAGTACAAAATCGTAATCGGGAGAAGCAAGAGCAGCAATGGCGGCATCAAGCCCTTTGCGAGCCGCAATCCTGTGCACCTCCATGCCCGGGCTTTCAGGGTCTCTCGGCAGGAATCCAGCACCAAACTGCTCCCACTCTACCCCATCAAGTTGACTGAAAAATTTCTGTTCG
>CAIPKT010000010.1 GCA_903865705.1 uncultured Chlorobiaceae bacterium | reverse complement strand
TCCTTCATCGGCTGATAGATAATCGGCAAAAAGTCGCTGTAGGCGAGCAGAACCTTACCCTCTTCATCAACAAGCACATAGGCGCGCTGCGACATGCCCAGGAACCCCAGGGCGTCGTAGGCTTTCGCGGTCTTTTTTTCCGTGTCGCTCAAAAGAGTAAAGGGCAGCTTGTTGCGTTCAGCAAAGCTTTTGTGGGAGGCCTGGCTGTCCGAACTTATGCCGAGAACCGCGATGCCGCGTTTAGTGAATTCGAGCACATTGTTCCGGTAGTCGCACAATTGGGCGGTGCAGACTGGGGTATCGTCACCGGGATAGAAGATGATGAGTACTTTTTTTCCGGTAAAGTCTGAGAGTGAAACATTCTTTCCCTCCGAATCAGGGAGGGTAAAATTCGGTGCTTTTGTCTGTTCAGGTATCATAATAATTTACGGTTTTGAAGAGTGATTGCTTTTTGCCGTTACCGGGTACAAAATGTTACTGATGATTCATCGTACCGTCTCATAGCGCTTCTTTTTTTGGTCTCTTGGCATCAGCAGAGAGTATATTCCTCAAAGCTGTGCTTCGTGAAGCACTCCTTAAACATGAACCTATACCCATCAGCAGAGCAGCGGGGCAGTTGATGAAGGAGTAAAACTAAGGTTGTGCTTTTTTTGATTTTAATAAGACTAAAAAAGTCTTATTATGCAATAGTAAGATTTAGTGTTGTGAAAACAGTTCTTAATGCATATTTATGATTGGTCAATACGTTGCAGTGCCCGGCAGTATATTCCGATTTTACTTTTGCGCATGAAGGCAGTAGTTGTGACAGAGAGAGTTTATTGGCTGGTTTTCTCATTTTTAATGAATTGTTTAAGCTATAATAACGAATTTTGAAAGTACTATGGCAGACATGAAAGTATATTTTGATCACAATGCCACAACGCCGATACACCCTGAGGTGAAAAAGGAGATGATTGCGGCGATGGAGATGTTCGGCAATCCGTCAAGCATGCATGCATGGGGGCGTGAAGCAAGGGCAAATGTTGAGGATTCCCGGCGGAAAGTAGCTGATTTTATAGGTGCTCATGAGCGTGAAATTATTTTTGTCGGCAGTGGATCGGAAGCCAACAATACCGTGCTATCGCTTTTTGTGTGCGGCACAAGCCAGTGTATTGCCGGAAGCAAAAAGCGCAATACCATCATTACGACCAAAATTGAGCATCCCTGTGTGCTTGAGACGTCCGAATGTCTTGCTCATCGAGGTGTACGGGTAAAATATCTCGGCGTTGACCGGTACGGTAAAATCGATCTTGATCAGCTTGACGGCATGCTGGGCGACGATGTCGGTCTGGTTTCGGTTATGATGGCAAACAATGAAATCGGCACACTGCAGGATATTGAAGCCATCACCAGAATGGTACATGCAAGCGGTGCGCTTATGCATACTGATGCCGTTCAGGCTATCGGGAAGGTTCCCGTCGATGTTCGACAGCTTGGTATTGATTTTCTCACTCTTTCTGCCCACAAGATCTATGGCCCGAAAGGGATAGGTGCCCTTTTCGTGAAAAAGGGTACGGCCTACTGTCCTCTTATCAGGGGCGGCCATCAGGAGCAGGGAAGGCGTGCAGGAACTGAAAACACCCTCGGTATTCTCGGTCTTGGAAGAGCGGTTGAAATGAGAACGCTCGAAATGCCGGAGGAGGATGGGCGTTTGCTGCACCTTAAGGAGGTTTTGAGAAACGGTATTGAGGACAATATTGAGGATATCCATATAAATGGTCATCCCACCGATTCTCTTGCCAGCACCCTCAACGTTTCGTTTACGGGTGTGGAAGGCGAGGCCATCCTGCTTTATCTGGATCTTGAAGGTATTGCCGTCTCCACCGGTTCGGCCTGTGCTTCGGGCTCTTTGGATCCTTCGCATGTCCTTCTGGCGACCGGTGTCGATGCAGAACTTGCTCATGGTTCGATCCGGTTCAGTATGGGACGCCAAAGTTCAATGCAGGAGGTCGAGTACCTGCTTGATGTTTTACCACCAATAATTAAACGAATCAGAAACATGTCAACGGCTTATATAAAAGGAGGATTGCATGCTGCAAGCAGGTGAATGGGCATATAGCGATACGCTGAAAGAACATTTCATGAACCCAAAAAATATTCTTCAGGGTGAAAATACTGACGATTTTGACGGGGTCGGGATGGAAGGGAACTTACAGTGCGGCGACCAGATGATGGTTGTTATCAAGGTGGATAAGGCGCATGACGTCATTACTGATTGTCAGTGGAAAACCTATGGGTGCGCCAGTGCCATTGCCAGTACCTCGGTTCTTTCCGAAATGGTGAAGGGCAGGACGCTTGATGCCGCGTTTCATATTTCACCCAAGGAGGTTGCCCAGGAACTTGGAGGGCTGCCGGATCACAAGATTCACTGCTCAGTACTTGGCGACAAGGCACTTCGTGCGGCCATCAATAATTACTATACCCGTAACGGTAAAGAGGATAAGGTCAAGCAGGAGCAGTCCAAGGTGATTTGCCAGTGTATGAGTATTACCGACCATGATATTGAGGATGCTGTGCTTGAGGGAGCCCGTACCTATTTTGAACTCCAGGAACGAACAAAGCTCGGTACGGTATGCGGTCAGTGCAAGGATGAAGCTGAGCTATTGCTTGAAAAATTCAAGCACATCCATTTCGGCGCCTGAATGGCGGGAAAAAATATATTCGAGAACAAGCACTTATCATGACCACAAGAGGAAAGAACACATTCTATATTCATACGTTCGGTTGCCAGATGAACCAGGCGGATTCCGCAATAATAACGGCACTGCTGCAGCAGGCGGGTTATACTCTGGCAGAAAGTGAGGAGAGTGCCGGCATTATTCTGCTCAACACCTGTGCTGTTCGCGAAAACGCCGTTGACCGTATTGAGCACTATCTCCAGCGCATCCAGGGGATGAAAAAGAGGGATAAAACGTTGACTATCGGCCTTGCAGGCTGTATTCCGCAATTTCAGAGGGAGGAGACGCTCACTCTCTCCCCGGCCATTGATTTTCTTGCCGGACCCGACACTTACCGTACCCTGCCCGCGCTTATTGAGCAGGTCCGAACCGGAGGGAATATTGCATCACTTGAGTTCAATTCCGCTGAAACCTATGAAGGCGTTGATCCGGTAAGGCAGGGTGTGATCAGCGCCCTGGTTCCTGTCATGCGGGGGTGCAACAACATGTGCGCCTATTGCGTTGTGCCCTTTACCCGGGGTCGTGAACGCAGCCAACCCTTCAGTGCGGTCATGGGAGAAGTCAAACAACTGGTTGCATCCGGCTACCGGGAGATTACCCTGATTGGCCAGAATGTCAATTCCTACCATGATCCTGAACAAGGCACGCACTTTGCGGCACTGCTTGATGCGGTCAGCCGTGAAGCGCCAGAGGCCAGAATCCGCTTTACCACCTCACACCCGAAAGATATCTCCGAATCGCTTTTGCGTACCATTGCTGATCGTCCGAACATCTGTCATCATATCCATCTTCCGGTACAATCCGGTTCAACAAATATGCTCGGACGGATGAACCGGGGGCATACCATAGAAGAGTACCGCGAAAAAATAGCGATGATTCGCTCAATCATTCCCGGCGTCGCACTCTCAACCGATATCATTGCGGGGTTCTGCGGTGAACAGGAGGAAGATCACCAGGCATCACTTAAGTTGCTTTCTGAAGTCAGGTTTGATTTGGCCTATATGTTTTTTTACTCAACCAGGCCGGGTACCCTTGCAGCACGCACTCTGGTGGATGATGTTCCGGAAACGGTAAAAAAACGAAGGCTGCAGGAAATTATCGACCTGCAGAACAGCATTTCGGCTGAACTCTATCAGGATGCGATCGGTTCGGTTGTCGAAGTTCTTGCTGAAACCGAAAGCAAACGCTCCGCCGGGCAGCTTATGGGCCGTACGGCCAGCAACCGGGCCGTGGTTTTCGATCGTGAAGGCTACCAGCCAGGCGATCTGGTGAGGGTACTCATAACCGCAGCTACATCAGCAACCCTGACAGGCCAGCCGGAATGAGGGTAAAAAGATGGTAACCCTCTCAATATTAAGGAGTTTTTTATCTTCAGTGGTATTTGTAAATTGAACTCTTTAGACTCCTATCATTTAATCGGCCCCTGTTTGGGCTTCGGAGAGAAGTAACGAATGTCAGTTCCCGCAAAGCTTGGGTTTGTCGATAAGGTAAGAGCACATCTTGAACTCCTCGATCCTGTTACCTGGATCAGTGTCTTTCCCTGCCTTGCAGCAGGTGTCATGGTTTCAGGAGCCATGAAGGGTACCGTTCACGACTATCTATTGCTGCTGGCTGTGTTTTTGATGTTCGGCCCGCTCGGTACAGGGTTCAGTCAGTCGGTCAATGACTGTTTTGATCTTGAACTTGACCGGATCAATGAGCCGACACGCCCGATTCCTTCAGGCCGTCTCTCTCCAAAAGAAGGGTTGGGGAACAGTATCATCGCGCTTCTCCTCGCAATTGGACTTGGGGTATTTATTGGTCTGCATGTCGGTGGCGTTCGTGGTACGATTATCATGTCATCAATCATGTTTGCGCTTTTTGTGGCATATATTTATTCGGCACCTCCACTCAAACTGAAGAAAAACATTCTGACCTCTGCACCGGCGGTAGGCTTTTCCTATGGATTTGCCCCGTTCATTTCGGCAAATGCCTTGTTCGCAGACATTCGTCCTGAAGCAATCTGGCTTGCCGGGCTGAACTTTTTTATGGCGGTGGCATTAATAATTCTCAATGATTTCAAATCTGCTCAAGGCGACAAGGATGGTGGCCTCAAGTCACTTACCGTCATGATTGGTGCCCGAAACACCTTTCTTGTTTCATTTATGATTATTGACCTTGTTTTTGCCGTGCTTGCCTGGCTTTCGTATAGCTGGGGTTTTATGATACCTACGTTTTTTGTTTTGCTCGGTCTTGTGCTGAGCCTGGTTATTCAGGGACAGCTTTTACTTGATCCAAAAGGAGGAATCTCATTCATGAACAATGCCGTCAAAGATGGGTTTGGCAATGTCCTCGGCAAAAGCGATGTTCAAGAACACAACTCTTTTCTCCGCTTCCAGATTGCCAATAATGTATTATTCCTGATTAACAATCTTGTTGTTTCCGGTATGGTTGGATTTAAATACTTGTAAAACAGAATCATGCAATGGTGCCGGTTCCTGTCCGTTTTTGAACGAAATCTTTAAACATTGTGCTGCAATGGATACATTTTTTTCGCTGCCAGTAGTATGGCATAATGCACTGGTTACCTTGATGACCTTTGTCTATGTGTTCAGCGTTCCTCCTCTTATGGATTATCTGGTGACCAACCACTCCCTTCCCCGGGATATCAGTCGCAAGATTACCCACATCTGTGCCGGATCGGCCATTATGTTCCTCCCTCTTTACATCGACGGTGGCTGGTCACAATATCTCAATATCACCGTCTTTGCTGTATGGACCGTACTGCTTATCCAAAAAGGCCTGTTTGCCGCCGATGATGACCAGGCGGTTAAAACCATGACCCGCACCGGCAATAAGCAAGAACTGCTCAAAGGTACGCTCTATTTTGTGCTTGTTGCCATGATCTGCGGAACCCTTTATTACAAACAGCCTGCCGGGGTTATGGCTATGGCGATGCTCGGTTGGGGAGACGGGCTTGCACCGATCATCGGAACCCGGTACGGAAAAATCAAATACCATATACTTAGTGACAAGAGTGTTGAAGGGAGCCTGGCCTTTCTTGTTGGCAGTGTCTGTGCCGGACTCTTTTTTGTCAATCTCATTTGCGCGCCTGAAGCGTTTGATGCCACAAAAATCATCATTATTGCCCTTATTGCCACCGTTGTTGAAGGAGTGAGCCCCAAGGAGGTCGATAACCTGACCATCCCTGTTGCCGTTATTGCAGCTTCCGCTTTTTTGTGAGCTGAGCGCATGAAGAAAGGAGAGATGCCAGCCATTTTTTTTATCAGCGACCTTCATTTTGGTCTGCAAGATGAAAAAAGCGAGCAGCTCAAGATTGAAAATCTCGAACGGCTTTTTGCCATTATCAAGGCAGAAGGCCGTTCACTTTATATGCTTGGCGATATTTTCGATTACTGGATGGAGTTTCGCCACCTCATTCCAAAGGGATTTACCAGATTCTTATATTTATTGTCTGATCTGGTGCGCCACAATATTGAAGTTGTCTATGTTGCCGGAAACCATGACTTTTATCTCGGACGATACTTTGACGAAGAGCTCGGGATTAAAACGATGTATGGTTTGAATGAAATGCTTTACGATGGTCGCAAATTCATTTTTGCGCACGGTGATGGTCTGGGAAACGGGGATCTTGGTTACAAGCTTTTTGCCCGTCTTGTCAGGAACCGCTTCAATCTTGCTCTCCTGTCGGGATTTCATCCAGACCTGGCAATAGGGCTCATGAAAATGTTATCGCAGCTCAGCCGTAAACATAAACCAGCCGATCGTGTTTTCGAAATCGATCGGTTATTGAATTTTGCCGAATCATTGGCGGCCGAAAAGGATTTCGATTATTTTATATGCGGCCACAACCATGTAAAGGGGGTCAGGGAGCTATCCGGTGGAGCGAGCAGGTATGTCAATCTCGGAACATGGATTGACGGCAGTTTGCCCTACGGAGTTTTTTACAATGGTATTTTTCAGCTCAAGGAATTATAATGTTAATTTTATTGGATAGTTGTTGTTATGAATAATGTAAACAAGGTGCTGAAACTTGGGCTTCCCAAAGGAAGTTTGCAGGATTCTACAATCGATCTCTTTGCACAGGCCGGATTTCATTTTTCGGTTCAGAGCCGTTCCTATTTTCCCTCTATAGATGATGATGAACTGGAAGCGATTCTGATCAGAGCGCAGGAGATGGCGCACTACGTTGAGCTTGGTGCTTTTGATGTCGGGTTGACCGGCAAGGACTGGATTATTGAAACGGGCGCGGATGTTGTCGAAGTTGCTGATCTGGTCTATTCCAAAGCCTCCATGAGGCCGGTGCGATGGGTCCTTTGTGTGCCCGAAAACTCCCCGGTCACCTCAGTCAAAGACCTTGAAGGGAAGCATATCGCAACCGAAGTTGTCAATATTACCAAAAAATATCTTGCTAAAAATGGCGTCAATGCCATGGTTGAGTTCAGTTGGGGCGCTACCGAAGTCAAGCCGCCCGATCTGGCCGATGCTATTGTTGAGGTAACTGAAACCGGTTCTTCACTCAGGGCAAACAAGCTGAGGATTGTTGACACCATTCTTGAGTCAAACACAAAACTGATCGCCAACAAGGATTCATGGAACGACCCATGGAAACGCGAGAAGATTGAGAGCATGGCCATGCTGCTGCTGGGAGCAATCAACGCTCAAGGTAAAGTCGGACTGAAAATGAATGCACCGAAATCGGCGCTCGACAAAATCATCGCCATTATTCCAGCCCTTCGTCAGCCGACCATATCAAGCCTTGCTGAAGAGCATTGGGTCGCCCTCGAAGTTATCGTTACCGAAAAAACGGTACGCAAGCTGATTCCGGAACTCAAACGGGCTGGCGCCGAGGGTATCTTCGAGTATAATATCAACAAACTGATCGACTGAAAAAGTTTGCCATACACCTAAAACCTGCAGGCTGCCCGCAAGGGTGGCCTTTTTTATCGTCGCCATGCTCTTTTATCAAATAGGGGTACTGCTTTCACTACTGGTTTTTTTAGGGATTCTGCTGAGAAACCTGATTGACTTTCCAGGTATCCCCGCGCATTTTCCTGCTCAGGGAGCACTTGTTTCTGTTCTGGTACCGGCCCGTAATGAGGCGCTGAACATTGAGCGCTGTGTGCGATCGCTTCTGCGGCAAGAGTATGCTCCATTTGAAATTCTTGTGCTCGATGACGGCTCAACCGATGCCACTCCGGAACTGTTGCGCCGTCTTGCCATAGAGTCGGACGGGAAGATGCGGGTATTGCAGGGTGAACCGCTTCCCGACGGATGGCATGGCAAAAGCTGGGCATGTTACCAGCTTGGCCGTCAGGCAAAGGGTGAACTGCTTCTCTTTACAGACGCCGATACCATGCATGAGCCGGATGCCCTCCGGCGTACGGTTGGGGCCATAGAGGCCTCAGGCGCTGATATGCTCTCCCTTATGCCCCATCAGGAGCTTGACTCATTCTGGGAAAAACTTGTTGTTCCGCTTGTTCACGTTATTCTTATGTGCTACCTGCCCCTCCGGCTCGTGCGGACAAGCCGAAGGGCCGCTTTTTGTTTTGCCAATGGCCAGTTTATTCTTTTCCGCAAAGAGTTTTATCAGCGCATCAACGGCCATGCCGCCGTCCGGGATGCCCTTGTTGAAGATGTCTGGCTCTGCAAAAAAGTTAAAAAAGCAGGCGGAAAAGTTGTGGCCTTCAACGGAACTGATGTGGTCAATTGCAGGATGTATCGTAATTTCAGGGAAATTTGGGAAGGCTTTTCAAAAAACCTTTTTGCCGCTCTCGGTTACAGCACCCCGGGTATCTTCATGTTCATCGCGATGATTGCAGCCGTCTATATTGCGCCTTACCTATTTCTTTTCCACTCAACGCTTGAAGGCGAGTTCACGGTTTCACTCTTCTGGCTTCCTTTGACGCAGATCATGGTTGCGCTTCTCTGCAGGCTCCTTATAGCCTCGACTTTTCGCCAGTCACTTGCGGTAGCTTTATTGCATGTATTCTCCCAGATGGTACTGCTTGCCATAGCCTGCAACTCATTTTACCTTATAAAATTCGGTAAAGGGGCCAGTTGGAAGGGGAGAAACTACAATTTTTCCTGAAGGAAGAGGGAGAATTCGGGGAAGGTGATAATTTTTTTTAAATTGTCTCTTCACAAAGCGATTTCTGTGTATGGGCAGTTCTGTGGGCGAAAAAAGAGTATCAATTCAAACAAGAGTATGGCTTATGGGTTTCTTATCGAAAATATTCGGGAAAAAGGAAGTAGAACTGAAACTTCCGAAGGTTAATGAAGACGTCAACCTGATAAAGACGATGGAAGGTCATCTCGACCGGGTGCTGGGTGTCAAGTTCAGCGCTGATGGCAAAAAACTGGTCAGCGGTAGTTTTGATGAAACAGTGATGCTCTGGGATGTGCAGTCCGGTCAATGCCTGCACACCATGAAAGGTCATGATACCTGGGTTGAATGTATTGATTACAGCCGCGATGGCAAACTGCTTGCAAGCGGAAGCACCGACAGTACGGTCAGAATATGGGATGCTGCAACCGGCCAGTGCCTGCATGTCTGTAAAGGTCATGATACGGCAGTCCGCATGGTAGCCTTCAGCCCCGACAGTAAGATTGTGGCGAGTTGTTCACGCGATACCACAATCCGCCTATGGAGTGTTGAAACAGGAAAAGAACTTTCAAGGCTTCTGGGACATAAATCATATATTGAATGTCTTGCATATAGCCATAACGGTAAAATAATTGCAAGCTGCGGTGAGGAACCGGTTATTAAAATCTGGGATGTTGCAAGCGGCAAAAACATTGCCAACTACAAAACTAACGACAGGCTCTCACATGCTTTGGCCTTCAGTCCGGACGACAAGCTTATTGCTTTTTGCGGACGTGATGCCCTGGTCAAGATTCTTGATGCCACAAGCGGAGAAATTTTGAAGGTGCTTGAAGGTCATCTGGATGCGGTTCGGAGTGTCTGTTTCACTCCAGATGGCACCAAGGTGGTCAGTGCGGCAAACGATGAATCGGTAAGGCTTTGGGATGTGGAGTCCGGCAAAGAGCTCCATCTCTATCGCGGTCACGTGCTTGAAGTGCAGTCTGTTGATGTCTCTCCAGATGGAAAAATAATTGTCAGCGGAAGTGATGACCGCAAGATCAAGCTCTGGGGAATCAGTTAGGAGGGTTATGCTATTGGCTTTATGCTATCCGGGAGCTCTTTGATGGTGCTTCTTGGTTTTTTTTTGTCAATGTCAAAAAAGTAGCGTAAACTATAGAACTTCCTTTTTGATTTAGCTTAAAGTGAGTAAATTAATTTCAAGGAAAATAATTTGATTTTTGAGCGCCTCATGTCGAGGTTCGCTCATTGTAACGCCAAGTTTAACTGGCAAAAATAAAAAGAGGTAGATATGGGTACTCAGGTCGAAGGAACTGTTAAATGGTTCAACGAAGAAAAAGGTTACGGCTTTATCGAGCAGAAAGGCGGAAAGGATGTTTTTGTGCATCACAGTGCTATCAATGGCACCGGACGCAAAACTCTTGTTGAAGGCCAGAAAGTTTTGATGGAAGTAACACAGGGAGCAAAAGGTCTTCAGGCTGAAGATGTAACGCCTCTTTAAATTATTTACCAGCCAAAGGGCGGATTTTAAAGCAACACAGAGGGCGCATTCCGATGCGCTCTTTGTTGTTTTGTGTCTACCGTTCAGGTAAGCGAAATTGAATTTCACCCCATGCGTTCTGCGGGGATCCGGCTGCTAAAAATAATATTTTACGTAATGGCCGCTGAACCAAAGTTGATTCCAGGCATCTCTAACTATTGCGACCGCTGGTGCGAGCGCTGTGCATTCACATTGCGCTGTAGAGAGTTTCGTCTTGAAGCCGAAGAAACAGTGTCTGGTGATGCGTTACCGAATTTTGATGCATTAAACTTGCCGTTCTGGCAGGAAATGGGCGAAGCACTGGTGCAGGCCATGCGTCTTGTCCGCCAAATTGCTGCAAAAGAGGGTATTGATTCTGACGAACTCCGAGAGGAAACCGTACTTTCAGAGCTACCCGAAAGTTTTCAGCATGATGCCCGTGAACACCCCTGTGCAATTGCGGCACTTCTTTATGCCGGCATGGTTAATGAATGGTTTGCAACTGCTGATGAACTGTCCGAAACCAATAAGTCACTCCTGACCAATCCCCCTCGTGTTCTCGAAGAGCCGATACAGGTTATCCGGCACTATCAATATTTCATCTATCCAAAAATTGTTCGAGCCGTTGAGGGTCGTTTAAGCAAGCATGCAGCTGCAGGCACTGAAATGGATACTGATGCATGCGGCACTGCTAAAGTTACCTTGATAGCCATTGATCGTTCACTTGCTGCATGGAGCATGCTTTACAGTGAGTACCCTGCTTTGGAAGACAACACCCTGTCGATTCTTCTTCATCTTGATCGGCTGCTCCGTTCACTTGAACTTGTTTTTCCCGCAGCGCGGGCCTTTCTTCGTCCAGGATTCGATACACCGCATTCCTGACATTTTTTTAGAGATCAACACCAACATCAAGGAAATCCATGCTGAACACCAATGAACAATTTCTTATAGAGTTTCTGCTGCAATGCCAGCCCGGACAACCGAGAACCCGTGGCAACTGGGAGGTTGACCATAACGGCAATCCCTTTCTTCTTCCTTCAATCGGTGGTATTACCCTGAACGTCCAGGTTGGTGACCCGGCATTCGGCTGGCAAGGCGACCACATTGAGCCCGGAGTAAGCTGCACCGCCGATACACAAAAACCCTACGAGCATCCAAACGTCGGCTTGCAGATTTACTCATGCGTTGGCAACATCGCAACCATCGTAACCGGCGAGGCAAAAGGCGCCACGGGCCGGGTAATCGGCCATCATGGAGGATCGGAGCATGTCATTGTCGACTTTGAGCGCGACATCAAAGAGAAGCTTCTTTATACCGATACCATCATGATTCGAGGGAAAGGGCAGGGGATGAAGCTTGCAGATTATCCCGGCATCACTCTTTTTAACCTTGATCCAGCTTTGCTTCAGGCTTTGAAAATTCGTGAACTTGAAGACGGCGTGCTTGAGGTACCGGTGACAACCATTATCCCCGCCGTCTGTATGGGGTCTGGTATCGGTTCCGCCCATGTAGCAAAAGGGGATTATGATATCATGACCAGCGATCCGGAAACCGTCAAAGAGTATGGAATCGACAAGATCCGCCTCGGTGATTTTGTTGCTCTGCTTGATCATGACAACCGTTACGGCAGAGCATACCGTAAAGGTGCAGTCACCATCGGTATTGTTGTGCACAGCGACTGCCTTGAGGCAGGGCACGGACCGGGAGTCACCACACTCATGACCTCCGCATCACCGCTCATCAGGCCGGTTATCGACCCGGAAGCCAATATTGCAGACCTCCTCGGAATTGGCACCCGGTTGAAGGGAAAGGCTTGAGGAAACGGCAAGAAGCTCTTTCGGATTTGAATTTATTCAGTTATCATACATAAAGTAAAAAAAATGAAAAATTGTGAAGAGTAAGGATAATAAACGGTGAAGCAAGCTAAAGATAAATCTCCCTTACGCGAGGCACTTGCTGCGCTAACCCCCTTTGCCACAAAGACTTTTTATTTCAGTCTTGTTGTCAATGTACTGGTGCTTGCGCCAAGTGCCTACATGATGGAGGTGTATGACCGAGTGGTCAACAGTCGCAGCCATACAACACTGCTTATGCTTACTCTTCTCGTGATCGGCATCTATATGCTGCTGGAGGCGCTGGAGTGGGTGCGCCGCCAGATTATGCACGATGCTGGCATGGAGCTCGACCAAGGGTTGCGGAAGCGTGTGTTTAACGCTATTTTTTCCGCAAGGGTTCAGAACATTCCTGCCGGTGCACAGGCCCTGCGTGACCTTAAGGTTCTGCGTGAGTTTCTTCCCTCTCCGGCTCTTCTCGCCGTTATTGATGCCCCCCTTGCCTTGCTTGTTCTGGTGATTATTTTTCTGATGGCGCCCGCTCTTGGCTGGTTTGCCGTTGCCGGCGCCCTGTTGCAGTTTGTGATCGGCGTGATTAATGAGCGCCGTATCCGTGAACCGCTGTTGGCGGCAAACCGAAGTTCGATCAGTGCGCAGACCTACGCTGACGGGGTCATTCGCAATGCACAGGTTATCGAGTCGATGGGCATGCTTGGTCATATTCATAAGCGCTGGATGACCCGTCAGCAAGACTTTCTTTTGCAGCAAGCCGAAGCCTCCGACCATGCAGGTACCAATGCAGCTCTCTCCAAGCTGGTACAGAGTTTACTTGGTTCTCTTTTGCTTGGCATGGGTTGCTGGCTGACCCTGAAGGGCGAGTTGTATGGTTCAGGCATGATTGTAGCCTCCATTCTTGGCGGAAGGGTACTTGCGCCGCTTGTGCAGATTATCGGGAGCTGGCGTCAGGTGGAGGGAGCCATCGAGGCTTACAGCCGTCTTGAAAGTTTGCTGAAAGAGTTTCCCTTGCCGGAGAAGGGAATGCCGCTGCCGGAACCGACTGGCTTTCTTTCCGTTGAGGGTATTGTTGCCTGTGCTCCAAGAAGCCCTGTTCAGATTCTCAAAGGGGTAAGTTTCAGGGTGGCTCCGGGAGGCTCCCTGGCTGTTGTTGGGCCATCGGCTTCAGGCAAAACAACCCTGGCCAGATTGCTGGTAGGTATTTGGCCAGCCATGCAGGGTAAGGTACGGCTCGACGGGAACGATATCTATCAGTGGGATAAGGAAGAGTTGGGGCAGCATATCGGTTATTTGCCGCAGAATGTGGAACTGTTCGAAGGTACCATTGCTGAAAACATCGCCCGTTTCGGCGATCCTGACCCTGAAAAAGTACGTGAGGCCTGCCGTATGGTGGGGCTGGAGGCTTTTATTGAACAGATGCCGGAAAAGTACGATACCCAAATAGGTGATGATGGTTCATTTCTTTCCGGTGGTGAGCGGCAGCGCGTCGCTCTTGCCAGAGCGATCTATGGCGTGCCGAAGTTTGTGGTGCTCGATGAGCCGAATGCCAGCCTTGACGAAGCTGGTGATGCCGCCCTGCTCAATACGGTAAAACACTTGCGGGCAAAGGGTACGACGGTGATTGTCATGACCCATCGCTTGAATATTCTTGGGGCCATAGAGCACATGCTCGTACTGGTTGACGGGCAGGTACAGCGATTCGGCACTTGCCAGGAGGTTATGGAGGCTCTCCAGTCGCCACCGGCGGCCAAGCAGCCTTCAAGCCCGAATCCTCCTCAGGGCTAACTCTTGGACACAAACAGACCCTTTTTATGAAACCAGATTTTTTTAAACGCAGTGCCCTGTCCCGTCAGCTTTGGGAGTTTCGGCGGGAATTTTTGTGGGTAGGCATTTTCAGCATGATTGCCAATATCCTGATGCTGGCCCCTACCCTCTACATGCTCCAGCTCTATGGTCGTGTGATGAAGAGCGGCAGTGAACTGACGCTCCTTATGGTGACCCTTTTTCTGCTCTTTTTTTATGCCGTGATGGCATTTGCCGAGTGGCTTCGTTCGCGCCTTCTGGTACGGGCAGGCGTCAGGCTCGATGAAGCGCTCAATTCGCTGGTCTTTAATGCAAGCTTTGAAGCCTACCTGAACAGTGCCCGGCGCCATGTGGCCGAAGCCTTCTCGGATCTGACCAATATCCGCCAGTTCCTGACGGCTAACGGTATCATTGCTTTTTTCGATACCCCGTGGACACCAGTCTATATTGCCGTCATCTTTTTGCTCAGCCCCTTTCTCGGTTGGCTTTCCATCCTTTTTGCCTTGATCCAGCTTGGCGTGACCTGGCTCAGCAACCGGTTAAGCATGAAAGAGATACAAATCGCGACTGATGCCGGTAACGACAGTTATCGCTACGTGCAGAGCAAGCTTCGTAATATTGAGCCTGTACATGCGATGGGTATGGCGGGGAACCTTCGCCAGCACTGGTACAGGTTGCACGACGCGTCTCTGGCCAAGGCCGAGGAATCGCAAGATCGGCAGCATCGCCAGCAGTCATTTACCAAATTTGTCCGATACAGCATGCAATCGCTGACGCTTGGCGCCGGCGCCCTCATGGTTATTGATGGAAAAATGTCGGCCGGTTCGATGATTGCTGCCAATGTGCTGATGTCGAAGGCTCTTCAGCCGCTTGATCTTGTAGTCGCGACCTGGAAGCCATTTGTCCAGGCACGCACGGCCTTTGTTCGTCTGGAGAAACTTCTTGAGGATTTTCCCGAACGTGCGCCCGGCTCCCGGCATCAGGATCCCTTTGGCGAAATAAGGCTCGAAGGGCTTTCTGCCACTGCCGAAGGGCGCAAGACTCCGATTCTTGACAATCTTACCGCCATGTTTCCTTCCGGCAAGGTTACCGTCATCCTCGGTCCATCCGGATCAGGAAAATCAACACTTGCCCGCTGCATTATCGGGGTATGGCCAGACAAAAAAGGGCGAGTTCTCATTGATAATGAGCCCGTCGAGAGCTGGGACAGGATGGAACTTGGCCCGCATATCGGCTATCTTCCGCAAGATATTGAACTCTTCGACGGATCGATTGCTGAAAATATTGCCCGTTTTGCTGAAGTTGATTCCATAAAAGTGATCGAGGCGGCAAAGCGCACTGGTATCCATGAAATGATTCTGCGCTTCCCGCGCGGCTACAATACCCAAATCGGAGAGGCAGGAAGCATCCTTTCCGGCGGTCAGCGTCAGCGTCTTGGCCTGGCCAGAGCAATGTACGGCAATCCCGCTCTCCTGGTGCTCGACGAACCGAACGCAAACCTTGATGATGCAGGTGAGCGCTCCCTGCTGGATGCGGTCAACGATTTGAGAAAAGCCGGCAAAACGGTGCTTCTTATTACTCATCGCCCCAGTGTTCTCGCCGCTGCCGATATACTGGTGGTGATGCAGCAAGGGCATATTATCCACTGCGGGCCGCGCGATGAAGTTTTGGCACTTTTACGCCCTACCGAAAAGAAGGCCGGTTGATGCGACTGTAATTTTTTTTATTAAATGCTTAAACGAGAGCAATGAGTATTCGTGATACAATTGGAAACGGGAAACTTGTTTCCGCGGAAAAGGAGACTGGCCGTAAAGGTCATGAGTATCGTGATACCCGCAGTACCATCAAGCTTGGCATCTGGATTCTTCTTGTCGGATTTGGCGGATTTCTGCTGTGGGCTGGTTTTGCTCCCCTCGACGAAGGTGTTCCCTGTCAAGGGCTGGTCAGTATCGCCACAAAGCGCAAGGTTGTCGAAAATCTGCGTGGTGGCAGGGTCGAGCGTGTCAATGTCCGGGAAGGCCAGATGGTTCAGCAGGGAGAGGTGCTCATACTGCTCGACAATCAGACCGCCCGGGCGCGCTATGATGAGGTACACCAGCACTACCTTGGTATGCGGGCAACGGCCGACCGATTGCAGGCGGAGATGAGTGGCGCGGCGACCATCTCGTTTCATAAAGATCTGTTGACCGATCCTGTCAATCGTCTGGCCGAACAGAATATGCAAAACCAGCGCCAGCTCTTTTTATCGCGCCGTACCTCGCTGAAGATTCTCAATAAGCAATTAGCCGCCATTTCCTCACTGGTAAAAGAGGGTTATGCTCCGTTAAGCCAGCAGCATGAGCTGGAGTTGAAGATTGCTGACTTCATGAGCGGTACAGCATCCCAGCTTGCCCAGGTTCAGCTTGAAGTGGAAGCTGATGGCGAAAAAACCCGAGCCCTTGCCGAAGAGCTTGCCGATACAGAGGTACGCTCACCATCTTCAGGGCAGGTAGTTGGCCTGCAGGTGCAGACAGTAGGCGCGGTGATACAGCCAGGCCAAAAAATCATGGATATTGTGCCGCTTCACGAAGGCCTGCTTATCGACACCAAGGTGGCTCCGCACCTGATCGACAGTATTCATAAAGGGTTGCCGGTTGATGTGAGCTTTTCAGCATTTTCCCACTCTCCGCAGCTTGTTGTACAGGGAGTGGTTGAGTCGCTTTCAAAAGATATTGTAACCGAGCCACAGGTTAATCCGGCAATGCCCGGAGCCACCTATTACCTTGCTCGTGTTTCCGTCACTCCACAAGGACTCAAGTCGCTTGGCAGTCGCCAGATGCAGCCGGGAATGCCGGTGCAGGTTGTCATCAAGACCGGTGAACGGTCACTCTTGACCTACCTTGTCGATCCGCTGATCAAAAGGATTACGGTATCAATGAAAGAGGAATAACCCTTCGGATATAACCAAAGAGGATCAATGAATCGATCATGAAGCTATTGATACAAGTGACTGTAGCAGTCGCAATGTTTGCCGCTCTGCCGCTCTATGGCGCTCCGGTCGATCTTTCGACCGCCTGGCAGAAAGCAAAAGAGTATGATGCCCGGCTGGGTGCTGCACAGGCTGATAACCTGATCTATCAGGAAGAGATAGGCAAGGCGAGGGCCCAGTTGCGTCCAAATGTGCGCATGAACGCCGCACGCGGCCGTAACGCGACGCAGTTTACCGGCAAATCATCGGGCATTTCCTCCAGTTATTATAATTCCATCAACTACGGCGTATCGGTGCGGCAGCCGTTGCTGAATATGTCAAATATCACCGCCTATAAACAGGCCAAGACCGTTGCAGCCAAAAGCAATATTGATCTTCAGAAAGAGGAATCGGCGTTGATGGTCAGAATAACCGAAGCCTATTGCAATGCCCTCTATGCGGAGGATAACCTCACGTTCAGCCAGGCGCTGGTCAAGGCTGCACTGGAGCAGCTTCAGCAAGCTAAACGACGCTTTGAAAAAGGATTCGGAACCATTACCGAAATCAACGAAGCGCAGGCCAATTACGATATGGCGCTGGCGGACAGTCTGGAAATTGTCAACAGCGTAGAGTATACCCGTCGTGAACTCGAGCATCTTATCGGAGAGTATCCTGATGAACTGTGCAAAGTGGTGCCCAAAAAACTCGTTTTAGCAGAGCCGACCCCAAAGAGTGTTCAACACTGGATCGATCTGGCTCTGGCAAATAATCGTGACGTGGTCGGTGGACGCCAGGAAATTCAGATTGCGAAAAGGGAAATCGAAAAACAGAAATATTCCCGTTATCCAACCGTTGACCTTGTTGCTGGAAGAAACTATTCCGAAAGTGAAAACAACTACTCAATCGGCTCAATTTACGACACCTATTCCATCAGCCTGCAGATGAGCATGCCCGTCTACACCGGAGGCTACGTCAGCGCATCCGTCCGTCAGGCACATGCAAAATGGCTCAAGGCACAAGAGCAACTCAGCTTGCAGGAAAGGATCGTTCAATCAGATGTGCGCAAGTATTTCAACGGCATTATCAGCGGCATTGCCCAAATCCATGCATACCAGCAGGCGGTAACTTCCAATGAAATAGCACTGACCGGTACCAAAAAAGGATTTGAAGCCGGGCTGCGCACCAACGTTGACGTCCTCGATGCCCAGCAAAAGCTCTTCGCCAGCCGGAGAAATCTGGCAAAATCGCGCTACCAGTACATACTCAACCGCCTCATGCTCAAGCAAGCCTCAGGAACGTTATCTGCCGATGATGTTGAAGAAGTAAACGGATGGCTCGCTGCCAGCCCTAAACAAATGCAATAAAAAACCCCGCGCTTGGCAGGGGTTAACGTGATCTCATATAAATTGTTACTTGTCGCCATAATGGCCTTTGGCAGAAAGGACATAAACGGTTACCGTTTCATCGACAATCTCGTAGAGTATTCGATGCCCCTTATTGAGCTTCCTTGACCAAATACCTGCTAAGTTTCCTTTCAATGCCTCAGGTTTGCCAATGCCTTTGGTTGGATGGTTTTCGAGTTCAAGCATGATGTCACCGATCTTCTTGATGATTGCTTTGTTCCCGACTTTCTTCCAGTGGGCAAGATGTTTATCGTATTCCTCGGTGAGTTCTACTGTATACCTTCCCATAAATCTTTTACAGTGGTAAATTTGCGAACTCTGCCGGCTTTTACATCTTCACGTCCCCTAAGAATGGATTGAAGCACCTCTGGTTGTTCAAAATACTTATCGTTCTTCTCCGCCTTCTCAATGCGGCCCCCTTTTATTGGCTCAAGGGTCAATGAAAAAACCCTCTTTTTCCTGTAACGGACAAGAACCTGCTCCTTATTCTCTACGACAAGTTCAAGGTACTTGCCCATATTTCTGCGTAATTCTGTACTCGTGATTTCTATCATGGCTCAACTGTTCATAGTTTATTTGCAAGTTATCAAGGAACAATGCCATATGCAAATAAGTTCAGTCACCCTGTCCATCCAGCAAATCAACACCATCGTCAGCACCAGTCGCGCCACAAAAACCCCGGCACCCAAGAAAATCCTTTTGTCTCCATCGCCCGCGCTCAAGCAATACTACTCGAAACCACGCCATGAATCCAACGACATCCGCAACATTACTGGCTTCAGAAAAACAGCATCTGGCCAACCTGCTTGAAGCGATCCAGCGTTGTGTTTATTTTCTTAACGCATCAGATAAATCCCTGGAATGGCCGCTCACCACTTCAACACCCTGCACGCCCTTACAAACAGCCTCTATCACACAGCCCGACGTTTTATTATCTACTGTGAAAACGAACTGGGCATACAGCCCAGCAGTCCAGATTTTTCTGAAGAGTTTTACCTGATTACCGAATACAAATAGCGCGCGTCTAATTCGATCCGCCTGGTAAGCAACGCCTTTTGAGATCGTTCTATGATCATGTTTTAACTGCTCAGCGTATTGAGTAATTTTACTCAATATACTGAGCAAAATCCCGCTTGACAATAACAGAAAGCTGAAGTACAGCACTTCGACAGTCTCCTCTCCCCTCCTTCGCGATTGACCAGGTCAGAAAAAACCGGTATCTCTCTTTGTCATTTATTATATTTGCTCTGCTAAAACTGGAAAACACCCCATGTAAAAAACGATAGACATATTCTTTCGCCAGGGAATGAGTACGTTAACCACGGTACAACTGGCTTTTTATCAGCAATTTAACCCGTTGCAGAAAAATAATCTTCTTGATCAGTAATGCAGAGAGCTATAATGGTGCCCGTTCAGGCTGGTGCTGTTGGTATGCCGGAAAGGTGTTGTTATGAAACGTAACTGGACAGACGTCGATCGTTTTGCCGACAAGGCCCTTCATGGCCTCATCATGTTGCTTGGTGTACTGGTCAGAAGTATAAGCCGCCGCAAATCAACAGTCATAGCGAACCTCATCGGTGATTTTGCCTATCACATTCTGAAAATACGGCGCCCCCTTGTTGAACAAAATCTTGCACTCACCTTTCCCCAAAAAAACAGCTCCGATATCAAAGCCATTGCGCGCAAGGTTTATCGTAATCAGGCTGAGAATATTATCGAAGTGCTTCGTCTTCCCATGATCAAAACGGCGGAAGATGCCGCACGTTTGCTCGATATTGATTCCCGAAAAATACTTGCTAAAACGGTTGAGCAGAACAAAGGATGCGTGGTACTCTCCGCACATTTCGGCAACTGGGAGCTGCTCGCTCTTTGCAGTGGATTACTGATCGCACCCGTAACCATTGTGGTAAAGAAGGTGAAAAACCATGCAATCAATCAACAGATCAATCTCTTGAGAACAATGCGTGGGAACAGGGTCATCTATGACTGGCAAGCTCTTCGTGAGGGGTTGCGAACTCTCCGCAAGGGGGGTTTTTTATCCATTCTTGGTGATCAGTCTGACCCAAGCGGCACTTTTTTTACCGAATTTCTCGGTCGCCGCACCTCAGTGTTTCTTGGCCCAGCTTTTTTTGCCCTTCACTCCGGAGTACCGCTCTTTATAGTTATGTGCCGTCGCACGGAAGGGGGAGGTTATACGGTCGATATCGAGGAAATTGATACGACCTCTTTTGGCAAAGAAAAAGCAGACGCCGAAGAGCTTGCCCGCCGCTATACCAAAGTGCTCGAACGCTACATCTACCAATATCCCGAAGAGTGGTTCTGGCTCCACAACCGCTGGAAACGCGAAGAGGCCAGCCAGGAGTAAAATGCCTTTTCTGAAAAGTAACTCACACACACAAAGCGCAATCATGGAGTGTCGGTAATGGTAAAAAAAAGTCTTGATATCAAAAGCATTACAGCCCTTTTCGCGTTCACTTTTCTGATAGTGGGGATAAAGTTCATGATTGTTGCATCATACGGCAATATCACCCCATTCTGGGATCAGTGGGATGCTCAGGCAGACAAGCTTTACCGTCCCTTTCTGGAAGGAACTCTCGATTGGAAAGAGCTTGTTGCTCCACACAATGAACACCGGGTGTTTACCGGACGGCTTCTTGCCCTGCTTCTTTTTGTCATAAACGGTAACCTGTGGAATCCTCTCGCAGAAATGGTGGTCAATGCTCTGCTCCATACTCTGGCGCTGGTTGTTGCAGTGTATGGTATCGGCAAATCAATGTTTGGCAAAAGTACCCGGATCGTTTTCTTTTTGTTTGCCGTACTCCTCTTTTCCATTCCCCTGGGTTGGGAAAATATTCTGACAAATAACTCCTCACTTTACTTTATTCTTTTGTTCAGCTTTATCTTTTTGCTGGCATTATCCACTGCCAATCACGGTTCGTTGCTGTGGTATATTATCGTTGGGGCAAGCGCCCTTTTGTGCTGTCTATCCTATGCGTCCGGAGCACTTACCCTTGCCAGCGGGATTGTTTTTCTTGCTGTACAATGGCTCACAGGCGTTCGAAGAGACAAAACATCAATAGCCATGATGGTGTTGCTTACCCTGTCGCTTATTGCAGCAGTTCATTTTACCCCGACCATTGCCGGACATTCATCCTTTAAAAGTAAAAACATACTGGATTTTGTTATAGCGTTATTGAGAACTACCGGCGGTTTAGTGCTCTACATTCCCTCAGTTCTGTTTATGCTGAAACAGTTGCGACGACCACCCGCATCAAATGATTCCTCCTGGTTTTTGTTTGCGCTCTCGCTGTGGGTATTCGGTCAGATTCTTCTTCTCTGTTATGGGCGGTCACACGGCGTACTCGCCTCACGATATTTTGATATTTATGCCATCGGGTTGGCCGTTAATTTTGCAAGCCTTCTCGTGTTAATAAAGGATGGCTCATCACGGCTATTCAAACCGGCAATGCAAACCTGGCTTGTTCTTGTTTTTCTCGGGTTAGGCTTTTTTTTCCCTGATGTTGCCGGAAATCTTGAAAAAAGAAGAGCTGAGGGTCACGAGCAGAAACAAAATGTCAGGGCATATTTGAAAACAAAAGATGTTGCATTCTTGCAGGATAAGTCCCCGGGAAGCATCCCTTATCCCGAACCTGCACGGCTGAAAACATTACTCGACAACGTCACAATACAGTCGTTTTTGCCGAAAATCCTTTTTGAGAGTGGAACGCCCGAAGAAACAGCAGCTTCTGAACGATTTGCGGCAATTTTTTTTGCAACCGGTTCACTGCTCACCGGAGCCGGTGCAGGACTGTTTTTCATCCTGCTGTTCAGTATTGCCGATCCGTTGTCTCTTTCTGACTCAAGATGCGTGTAATTTTTTTTGTATATTTAAATTCATTTTGATTGCTTAAATAGAGCGGACTTATTTTAATTTATAAAAAGCTTCATTCTGTCTAATATTAGCTTTTGAAGTTTTTTTTGAAATGAAAACGTTGATATCTGTCAGAAATGGAATAGAATGAATTGAATTGATTTTTGTATGAAAGCAGTCATCCTTGCAGGAGGCCTTGGTACGCGCATCAGTGAAGAGTCGCATCTCAAGCCTAAGCCAATGATAGAGATCGGGGGTAAACCGATTCTCTGGCATATCATGAAAATTTATTCGGCGCATGGAATAAATGATTTTGTAGTCTGCCTGGGGTACAAGGGGTATGTGATCAAAGAGTATTTTGCAAACTACTTTCTGCACATGTCCGACGTCACCTTCGATATGCAGAGCAACAGCATGGAAGTTCATCACAAAAAAGCTGAACCCTGGCGTGTTACCCTCATTGATACCGGTGAGGAGACGGCGACAGGTGGCCGCCTTAAACGGATAGCAAACTATCTCGAACCAGAGGAGCCCTTCTGCTTTACCTATGGCGACGGTGTTGCCGATATCGATATCACCAAAGAAATTGCTTTTCACAAAAAGCATAATAAACTTGCCACTATCTGCGCAGTACTTCCTCCCGGTCGTTATGGCGCGTTACTGCGGGATGGAAATATCGTAAAGGGCTTTCAGGAAAAGCCTCCCGGCGATGGCTCATGGATCAATGGAGGTTTTTTTGTGCTTCAGCCTGAAGTTTTGAACTACATCAAAGGGAGCGCATCATCCTGGGAAGGGGAGCCGTTAACTCAGATTGCAGCAGAAGGCCAGCTCGCTGCCTTTGAGCACAGCGGCTTCTGGCGGCCAATGGATACCCTGCGCGACAAAACGCATCTCGAAGAACTGTGGGACAACCATAAAGCCCCATGGAAAGTATGGTGACCAAACAGACGGCTGGAATGAATCAGCAGTTCTGGGCCGGTAAAAAAGTACTCATTACGGGCCACACCGGGTTCAAAGGCTCATGGCTTGCCCTATGGCTCAACATGCTTGGTGCCGAAGTTGCCGGCTACGCCCTTGAGCCCCTTACCAAAAATGACAACTTTGTACTGACAGGCCTCGACAAAAAAATCAATCATCGTATCGGTGACGTCCGGGACTATAACCTTCTGCAAGAGTTCTTTCGCGAAATCAATCCCGAAATAGTTTTCCACCTTGCAGCTCAACCGCTCGTACGAGAATCATATAACGCCCCCAAAGAAACTTACGACATCAACGTTGGCGGCACCGTCAACCTGCTCGAATGCTGCCGTCAGACGAAGTCGGTGAAGGTAATTGTCAACGTCACCACCGATAAATGTTACGAAAATAAAGAGTGGGTCTGGGGCTACCGCGAAAACGACCGCCTCGGCGGCTATGACCCCTACAGCTCAAGCAAGGCCTGCAGCGAGCTGGTAACCGAAGGCTACCGCAAATCATTTTTCAACCCCGAAACCCACGCCCAGCACGGCAAAAGCCTTGCTTCAGCACGGGCCGGCAACGTCTTCGGTGGTGGCGATTGGCAGACTGATCGTATCGTACCCGACTGCATTCGCGCCCTTGAGCAGAATGAACCCATTATTGTCAGAAGCCCTCATGCCGTCAGACCATGGCAGCATGTACTTGAACCCTTGTCAGGCTATCTGCTGCTGGCTCAAAAAATGGCTGAAAATCCCACGCACTACACCGAAGCCTGGAATTTCGGGCCCGAAGAATCAAGTTTTCTCCCAGTCGGCTCACTTGTCGACCGTATGGTCAAAACATGGGGAGAGGGAAGCTGGGAAGACCATTCAAAACCCGGAGCCCTGCATGAAGCAAACCTCCTGAAGCTCGACATCAGTAAAGCAAAGTCGCAACTTGGTTGGTCTCCCCTATGGAACATCGACAAGGCAATAGCCGAAACAGTTTCATGGTTCCGTCACTACCGTACCACCGACATGCATGATCTCTGTTGCCGCCAGATCACCGATTATATGAAACTTTCCACTCAGTACGCAAAACATGACTGAAGCCGACCTCCTCAAACAGGAAATTCTTGATAAAACAAGGCAGTACTACAACCTTGTCCATAAACCCGCGCAGCAGAAACCCTTTGTTGCCGGAGACTCACGCATCCCTTATGCTGGCCGCGTCTTCGACGAAAACGAACTGACAAACCTTGTCGACAGCTCCCTCGAATTCTGGCTCACCACCGGCCGTTAT
>CAIPKT010000009.1 GCA_903865705.1 uncultured Chlorobiaceae bacterium | reverse complement strand
TAATTCTCAGGGTTATTCATTTCAGATTGAAATGAACTTCAGAGTCTGGAAAAAAGGATTTGTCATCAAGGAAATTCCTATTGTGTTTATTGACCGGACGGTTGGAAAGTCGAAAATGACCCGGCAGAATATTCGTGAGGCTATATGGATGGTGTGGTGGCTTAAAATAAAATCGGGTTTCGGTTTGCTGTGAAAAAAGCCCCGTTCAGGTGCGGGGCTTTTTTCTTTGAGCTGTGTTAAGATTTCTTTTCGGCTATGATCTGATGGGCGATATCGGGCGGTGCTTCTTCGTAATGGCTGAAATTATACGAGTATCGGGCACGGCTCTGTGTCAGTCGCGTCAGTGCATGATGGAACGTTGTCAGCGAAGCCTGTGGTATGAGCGCATGGATGATCTGAATCCTTATGTCGGAGTCCATTCCAAGAATTTTACCGCGCTTGCTTGAAATGTCGCCGACAATTTCCCCGGTATAGTTTTCGGGGGCGTAGACATTCAGGGCAAAAATCGGCTCAAGCAGAAATGGTTTTGCCTGTTCGAAAGCACTCTTGAATGCCATACTTGCGGCGATTTTAAAGGCAAATTCGGAGCTGTCGACAGGGTGAAAAGAGCCGTCATAGGCAATGGCTTTAAGATCGACAACCGGATAACCTGCAAGAATACCGTTTGTAATCGATTCCCGAAGCCCTTTTTCAACTGCTGGCAGATATCTTGTCGGGACGACGCCGCCGACAACCTCGCTTGCAAATGCAAATCCGGTGTCTCTTGCAAGAGGCTCAAGCTTTACCCAGACATCTCCATACTGACCTTTTCCTCCTGATTGCTTTTTATATTTGCCTTGCGCTGATGCTGCTTTCCGGATGGTTTCGCGATAGGGAATTTTAATGGGCGCTATATCAACCTTGACATTGAATTTTGTCTGAAGCCGGTTGATAATGGTGTCGAGATGGGTTTCACCAAGGGTCTTCAGGATGGTCTGGTTGAACTCGACGTCGTGTTCGATGGCAAAGCTTGGATCTTCTTCGTGCAGGTGGTGCAGGCCTGCTGAAATTTTTTCTTCATCACCCTGTGTAACAGGAATGATCGCTGTTGCGAGCACGGGCAGGGGAAAATGAATAGGGCTTATCCGGCAGTTTGTTCCTTTGTCGGCCAGGGTGTCGTTGGTATGTGCGTCCTTCAGCTTGACGACCATCCCGATATCTCCTGCAAGGAGCTTGTCAACGGGGCTTTTTTTCTGGCCGACGATCGTATAGACCTGTCCTATTTTTTCAAGTTGTCCGGTCTGGACGTCAATCAGCTCATGACCTGTTTCGAGGTGGCCTGAATAAACTCTGAAGTAGGAGATTTCACCGACACGAGGTTCGGACATTGTTTTGAAAATAAAGGCGATGGTCGGCCCTTCAGGGTTGGGTTGAATCAGGCTTTTGGTTTCATCAATCGTGCAGAGGGCATGTTCAGGACCGCGTTCAATCGGCGAAGGGCAGAGGTTGACGATGGCGTTCAGCAAGCGCTCTGATCCGATGAGGTGAAGTGGTGAGGTGCAGAAAACGGGGAAAAAGGTTCTGGTTACCAGCGCAGACTTGATTCCAGCTCTCAACTCTTCCTCGGTCAGGGTTCCTACTTCAAAAAAGCGGTTCATGAGCGCTTCATCGGTTTCGGCTATTGCTTCAACAAGCTGCTGATGGAGCTCCTCGGCACGTTTCAGATGGTGTTCCGGAATGTCGGAGATGGACATACCTCCGGTTTTGTCGGGATTGAACTCAAGCTGTTTCATCAGCAAAATATCAATCAGGGTATGGTGCCCAAGACCCTCATCGGCGGGAAACTGTATCGGGGTAACAAGATGGCCGAAATGATCCTGAAGTCCCTGGATGGTGGTGCTGAAGTTGGTTCTGTCGGCATCAAGCTTGGTGAGAATAAAGATGGTTGGCTTGTAGTACTCCTTGGTATACTCCCAGATGGTGTCTGTGCCAACCTCGACGCCTGAAGCGGTATTGACGGCTATCAGAACGGTATCGGCAACCCGCATTGCCGATTTGACATCTCCGTGAAAGTCGAGCAGGCCCGGAGTGTCGATTATATTGATTTTGCAGTCGTTCCAGAAGCCGTGGATAAGGCTGGTGTTCAGGCTGTGTTTTCTTTGTATCTCATCGGTGGAGTAATCAGAGAGGGTGTTTCCTTCATCAATTGTACCGAGGCGGTTAATAACACCCATCGTCAGGGCAAGTGATTCAGCGAGGATGGTCTTGCCGCTTCCGGCATGGCCCGTAATGACAATGTTTCGCAATTGATCCGGTTGTACGGCTTGCATGGCACGACTCCTTGGTTGAATTTAATAATGGCCTTGCAGGTACTGATAAGAAAATACTTTGGCTGCAGGGTCTGTTGGGGCAAAAACAGCTTAATAAATAATAAACAAAAAAAAGTCTTATCTGCTGTCACGGGAACAATGAAATGGTCAGGAAAAAAAGATATATTTTCGGGTGTCTTGAAAGGGGGATTGCATTTTTTGCTCATTTGGGCATCCAAAGCAGCTATAAACTATTAACATATTTTTTTTATGCCGATTATCAGTCAGATTATTGCTCGTCAGATCCTTGATTCAAGGGGAAATCCAACGGTCGAAGTTGATGTATTCACTGAAAGTTCTTTCGGGCGGGCAGCTGTACCGAGCGGAGCCTCTACCGGTGTTCATGAAGCGATGGAACTCAGGGATGGTGACCCGGACGTCTACCTTGGCAAAGGGGTGCTTCAGGCGGTGGAAAATGTCAATACGATCATTAATGATGCCCTGACCGGGATGCTTGTTACGGAACAGGAAGAGATAGATCAGGCGTTGCTTGCCTTGGATGGAACACCGAACAAGTCGAATCTGGGAGCTAATGCCCTTCTTGGCGTCTCTTTGGCTTGTGCAAAGGCTGGCGCAGAATACACCGGTCTTCCGCTTTACCGTTATATCGGCGGTACGATGGCCAACACTTTGCCTGTGCCGATGATGAACGTTCTCAATGGTGGAGCCCATGCAGACAATACGGTTGATTTTCAGGAATTCATGATTATGCCTGCAGGATTTAGCAGTTTTTCGGATGCTCTTCGCTGTGGTGCTGAAATTTTTCATGCGCTCAAGGCTCTTTTGAAAAGCAAGGGATTGAGCACTTCTGTCGGTGATGAGGGTGGTTTTGCTCCAAAC
>CAIPKT010000008.1 GCA_903865705.1 uncultured Chlorobiaceae bacterium | reverse complement strand
TCTTTTCTGCTCCTGTGCAAAATCTTTTTTCTTTTCTTTTCAGTCCTCCCGAGTCTCTCAACCCGCGATTTCCGAAACCTCTGCATTTCGCTTTTCCCTTAACTTCATACTGTCAAATAACGTGCCATTTTGCAGGCTCTTGTCCACTTTCGCTTTCCCTTTCGGTCGTTCTTCAGTGGGCTCCTAATGTACCACTCACTTCTTTAACTTCCAAACCTTTTCTTCATCTTTCTTCTTGAAATGATGACTATTAAGCTTCATAATGACGAAAAAAAGGGGAATTACCCTGTTTTGCACGAATACTCTGTTTAAAGTTACACAATAGTACTGTAATAGAAATAAATATTTTTTATTTATAAGCTACGGGAGAAACGGTTATCGAAAACATTCAGTTACCAAAGAAACCTAAGTCACGATAACCTCAGAGGAGAAAGACCATGAAAGAGCTCAATCACATGCTTTGCGTACCATGCCCACCAGGAACAACCCCGATGCTTGACGCTCAGTGCCGGAGGCTGCTGGAATATATCCCGGGATGGGAGCTCGCAATTGTTGAAAACATGACCCGACTGCAACGCACCTTCACCTTTCCTGACTTCAGTAAAGCACTCGCCTTCACCAACCAGATCGGCGAACTGGCTGAAGCAGAACAGCATCACCCTGAATTGGTCACCGGATGGGGACGGGTGACCGTATTCTGGTGGACGCACTCGATAAAGGGCTTGCACATGAACGATTTCATCATGGCAGCCCGAACCGGCGAAGTGATCAAGGCCTGAGAACAGTGCATCGGCATGTTAAACCTTAACAGAAACCACGCTATCCATCCCCGCCATGAAGGGCGATGTTTTCCGCTAATTTTCGATAAAGCAGAGGAAAGGAAGTGAACCCTGCGGGTCAATACTCGCAGGTCAGTATAACAATGATAATCCAGCTACAATAGCGTTCGAGTTTATACCCTCGTTTGGACGGTCAGCAAGTCCTGCATGAGAGATGTGCCGGAAGCGATAACCGGCAAAAAGAGCTGTTCTGCTGCTCACTTTATATTGAAGACCCGCACCGGCCTGAAGGAGAAAGTTAAAGCCGGCATCGCCTTGTTCGGTACTCTTGATACTCAGATACATGGGAGCAAAGCTTGCCTCCGTAAAAAGATCGACTGGCCCGGATAGCTCCACAAGATATCGCAACCCGATACCCAAGCCGGTTTCAATCCCCGCTTCCGGTTTCGAAATGGAATTGACGAAGGGCTCAAGGGCAAACTGCAAGGTACTTTGGTGGCCGTCAATGCCTGCAAAAGAATTAATATTGAAGGCTATTCGGACAAAGGCAGGATAGACCGCAAGATTTACCGGCTCCGTTTTCAACGTCCCCCAGGCATATCCGGAACCGATTCCGATCTCGTTTAGACAAACACCTGATTTTTTGCCGTTCTCCAGTGACGCCGCACGCACATCATCAACAGCAAAGCTGAAAAGCACCAGAAATAAAACAACCGAGATTTTGACGAGATACTTCATTCTGGACTCCTTTATGATTAGCGACTTGAAAAAATCCCGCCAAAGAAAGGAATATTGCCGGCAGCAGCCCCCGCACTAAAAGCAAGATTCCCCTCAGGAAGGCGGAAAGCTCCTCCCTGAAAGGAATAAAATAGTAATAAACGGTTACTTGCCTGCTATAAACTTGCCGACATGTTCAAAAAAAGCAGTCGCCTCAAGAACACCCACGACCCGGCTTTCAGCAATTTCCTTGCCGTCGGTGTCAAAAAAGATCATTCCTGGAGGGCCGAAAAGGCTGAAGCGTTTCATCAAAGCGCGATCATCCTCACTATTGGCGGTCACGTTGACCTGCAACAGCGTCATGTTGCCAAGCTGGCTCATCACCTTTGGATCACGAAAGGTAAAGTGATCCATCTCCTTGCAGGCCACACACCAGTCCGCATAGAAGTCGAGCATGATCGGCTTTTTTGCTGAGGCAAGTGCCTGATCAAGCTCAGCCACCGTCTTGATGCGAGTGAAATTGACTCCCTTATCCTCTCCTGTGCTGGCAGTCGAGACGCCGCGGATCCCGGAAAGCGGCTCAAGCACATTGGTACCGCCAGCAGCAGCGCCGACAAGTTCGAGTAACCCAATAACAAAAAGAACCAGCCCAAAGGTTTTGCCGAAACGGAGTGCAATAGATGGTTTCCCGACCGAAGCATCGAAAACCCCAAGAAAAACAGCACACAGAATAGCAAAAGCACCCCAGAAAAGCATGACCGCCTGAGCCGGCAAAATCGGCGAAACCATCCAGATGGCAACGGCAATCAACATAAGCCCGAACACATACTTCACGCCAATCATCCATGCGCCAGCCTTGGGCAGCAAGCTACCGGCAGACAACCCGACAAGCAGAAGAGGAACGCTCATACCCATAGCCATCGAAAAAAGCGCCAAACCGCCAAGCAGCACGTCACGCGTCTGGCTGATATAGACAAGGGTTCCAGCAAGCGGCGCCGCAACACAAGGACCTACAATAAGCGCCGACAAAGCTCCCATGAAAAACACTCCGAAAAAACGGCCACGCTTCAAGCCGCCGGATGCCTTGCCCAGCTTACTTTGAAGAGCGACGGGCAACTGCAACTGATAGACATCAAACATGGAAAGAGAGAGCAAAACAAGAAGCAGCGCAAACGTCACCAAAACCCACGGCTTCTGCAAGGCTCCGGAAAGCCCTTCGCCCGCAAGACCGGCAGCAACACCAAGCGAGGTATAGATCAACGCCATCCCAAGGCAATAAGCAAGAGCCATCAAAAAGCTGCGACGGCGGGTAACATCTCCCTCACCAACAATGATCGAAGAAAGAATCGGCACCATCGGCAAAACACACGGGGTAAAAGACAACAACAGTCCAAACGCAAGGAAAGCAAGAGATATTTTCCATAAACTTCCCCCGGCAAGGGTCGCCGTTGCCAGAGAGAGATCATTCCCCGCATTGTTTGCTGACGCCGTCGCTGCAGCATTCACTACCGGCTGAGCTGGAGAAGCCAGTGTTTCAGCTCCAGCCTGCTCACCATCTGCCACCAAAACACCCGGTTTGGTCGGATCAACCTTGAAAAGCTTTGTTATCGGAGGATAACAGAGCCCATCCTCGGCACATCCCTGATAGACAACGTTCAGCGTAAACGGCCCGTCAGCCTTCACAAGAGACACCTCGACCTTTAGACTGTCATGATAAATCGCAATCTTTTCATTTGTTGTAGGATCAGTCATCGTGATCCCTTTCGGCAAGAGAGGCGTCTTCACCTCAGCTTTACCGCTTTCGACACCAACCGTCACCTGATCGCGATAGAGCTTGTACCCTTTGGCAATCTCCCACTGCAACACCACCGTGCGAGCATTGTTCAGCTCGGCCTTAATTTTGAACGCCTGTTCAGGATCAAGAAATTCAGTCGAATAAGCAACGCTAACCCTGAAAAAGAGAGCCAGAAAAACAGCAAAAAGAGCAACGGTACGCTTGAGTGCAGAGTGGTTCATGTTTTTATTGCATAAAAAAGTTATTACGAATTACTCTGGATTATTAATGTTACGTGTTTTTATGATAAATCTTTCCCGTCTGGTCAACCGCCAAATACCCCATCCCTGACTCATCCAAAAAAGGCACCGCGTCAGCCCCTTTCAGCATAGCTATGGTTGTGCAGCTTCCAGCCGTAATAGCCAAAGGGGCTACAACCGTTACGGATCGCCAGTACGTCACCGGATAGCCTGTCCCCGGATGGATGATGTGGCAGTAACGCTTTCCGTCAGCTTCAAAAAAACGCTCATAGTCCCCGCTTGTCGCCAGCGCACCGCTGTAGAGCGGAATTGACGCAATCGTGCGCTGTTTATGCCGAGGATCCTGAATCCCGATAATCCAGGGAGTATCGTCAGGCTTGGGGCCCACAAGTCGGATATCACCTGCCAGGTTCACATAGCCATGCCTTACCCCTTGTGCATGAACAACAGCCGCAGCCCGGTCAGCAGCATACTCCTTGCCAAACCCTCCAAAATCAATTTCCATACCAGGCTCCGGCAGGCGAATAGCATTTTCTTGCCGCTCCGCACGGTTCCAGCCAATCAGGGCAAGCAGTTCAGATAGTTTTGCCGGTTCAGGAAGCACACCCTTGCCGAAATCCCAGGCATGGCGCAAGACCCCCGAAGTTATATCAAACAAGCCGTTACTCTGATCGTAGAGGGTATCCGCGTACTTGATCAATGCGGCCGTTTCCTCATCATAGTCAACAAAATCACGACCGGCAGCAGCATTAATTCGTGAAACAATGCTCTCCGGCCGGTACCGGGAGTACTTGAACTCAATTCTTCCGACCTCTTCAAGAGCAAGGTTGGCTATAGATTGTGCCTTTTCTTTGCTTTCCGATACCATAACAACCTCACCAACTCCCCCCATGGCATCAAAGCGAAAACGATAAATCTCCATAACCCTGTTTTAACCGGTAAAAATAACCTCCAAAACCAACCGATTTAAACTTAAAACCTTAAATCCAAATCACAAAACCCAATTTGAAACCACGCCGACTAAAAAAGCACAAAGGCAAGCAGGCCAAGCGCTCCAACCCCTGCCAGCGCAACGCCTGCGCCACCGCCTCCGCCGCTGTCACTGGCAGCAAACGCTGTAGCTGCGGAAGCCGTTGTGAAATCGTAAGCCGAAGTGCCTGCATAGTGATTCCCTGCAAGATCATCAATCGAACCATTGGCAAGCGTCACATAGTAATGCGTACCGGTTGTCAGGTCTGCCGTCGGATTGATGGTGAGCGCACTACCCGAGATAGTCGCGTCAGCAGAACTGGCCACAACATTGCCTGTCAGCGAACCGCTTCGAATTTCAATCAAGCCAGTACCTTTCTGAATCGCTTCGCTGAAGTTCAGCACAATGTTGCTCCCGACTGCAACACCGGTGGCTGCATCAGCCGGAGCAAAAGAGGCTACTGTCGGCGCTATAATATCCGTTTTGCCATTCGGGAAATCTAAAAACTGGAAAAGCTCCACATTGGTAACAACATCCGTGCCATCACGACCTGCAACCGTATCAGTTATCGTATAACTGGAACTAAGAGTGTCATAAGTAATGGCGTAGTCTAAGAAATTACCGCTAAAAACCGCTGTGTCAGTACCAGCGCCGCCATCAAGCGTATCATTATCGGCACCACCGCTGAGCGTATCATTGCCAGCATCACCAAAAAGGTGATCATTGCCCGCCAATGAACCGATGTAGTCATCACCAGCACCGCCATGCAAAGTGTCATCTCCTACGCCAAGCACGATATGTTGATTGGCACGATCAGCATAAACAACATTGTTACCAGCGCCTCCGGTAATAGTTGCAGGACCGATAACAAGGGCAAATTCAACATTGTCAAGTTTCAGGTTGCTACCGTTTGCATCAATAACCAGAGCTTCCTGACCTACTGTACCAACACCGCTTATGAGAATCGGTTGCGACGAAGTATCGAAACTAAGGGAACGTACCGTCACCTGCTGTGGAGCAGTTGCAACATACGCATTAATACCCGGCAACAAATCCCTGGAGATTAAAGGATCAGCGCCAAGTTGTGCGGCAAGACCATTAATGGCTGTGCCGGTAAACTCCCGTTCAACAAGACCGATATCTTCAGGCAGAGTGACATCAAGAATACCGGGCACCAAATGGATTGCGGTCCGATCTGTAACCTCATGAACTGTTGTGGTCGTTGTGACCGTCCCGTTGGCTGTCTCCGAGCTGATCGTTACTCCATAAGGGACGACAGCACTGCTCACTTGTTCGACCGTCGAATGACCGTCAGTGTAGGTTGCCACAACATTAATATCCTTGTTAACATCACTTTCTTTAAGGGTATAGGTACTTGCTACAGCGGTTCCACTGATCAATGTAGCTCCCGTATACCACTTGTAGGTGATTGTACCGAGTCCATCCGCATCCGCCAATGTACTGGTAGAAGCCGTAAGAGTGTGTTCCTCAGTTGCGGTACCAGTGATCGTCACAGCACCGGTCGGGGCATCGTTGACGTTGACAACCGCTGCCGTGGCAGTACTGAGAACGCTTTCGGCCGTACCATGACCATCAGTATAGTTCACGTTCACGGTAATGGCCTTGCCGACCTGCGCCTCAGCCAGTGTAAGAGTACTTGCTGTGGCTCCAGTGATAGCCGTACCGGCATCCTTCCACTGGTAACTAAACGTACCGAGTCCGTCCGGATCCGCCAGCGCACTGGTTACTGCCGTAAGAGTCTGATTCTGGGTTGCTGTACCGCTGATCGTCACCGCGCCTGTAGGAAGATCATTAACATTGACAACCGCTGCCGTGGCGGTACTGAGCACGCTCTCAAAAGCACCGCGGCCATCGGTGTAACTCGTTTGCACCGTGATGGTTTTACCAACCTGCGCCTCAGCCAGCGTGAGGGTGCTTGCTGTCGCTCCGGCAATTGCTACCCCGTTTGCCTTCCACTGGTAACTGAATGAACCAAGTCCATCCACATCCACCAGTGCACTGGTAACTGCCGTCAGTTGCTGATTTTGCGTTACTGTGCCACCAATCGTCACCGCGCCCGTTGGTGCTGTGTTGGTAAAAACTGCCGCGGTAGCCGCACTGGTCACGCTTTCCACTGCACCGTAACCGTCAGTGTAGCTTGCCGTCGCCGTAATGGTCTTGTTAGCCTCGGCCAGCGTCAAGAGATAGGTACTTCCCGTTGCTCCGCTTATAACCGTACCATTAGCCTTCCACTGATAGGTGATCGGCGGTGTGATTCCATCCAGATCCGCCAGCGTATTACTACTCGCTGTGAGCGTCTGGCC
>CAIPKT010000007.1 GCA_903865705.1 uncultured Chlorobiaceae bacterium | reverse complement strand
GTCCGGGCGCTCCTCTACAATCCGGAAATACTGGTGCTTGATGAAGCTACCAGTTCAGTTGATACTGAAACTGAATTGCTGATTGATGCCGCAACTGCCCGGTTGATGAGTGAGCGTACCTCCATTATCATTGCCCACCGGCTTTCGACCGTCCAGAAAGCTGACCGGATTCTTGTTTTGCACAAGGGAGTGATCAGAGAGAGCGGCAATCACCAGGAGCTTCTTGCAAAAAGAGGGCTTTACTACAAGCTCTACCTGCTTCAGCACCCCGAACAGGGCGTTCTGTCACAAGCGGTTTCGCTTAGCCTTGGCAAGGAGTAAACGCTACAAACTGCTGTCGCGGAGCACACTGACCGGCTCAAGCTTTGCAGCCTTCGCCGACGGCAGAATAGCGGCAAGCGTGCTGATCAGCACCGTTATACCAATGATAAGAACAAAATATATCGGGTTATAAGACATGCTGAAGCCGGTTTTGGTGATCGGGCCCTGTGAACTTTCGATGGGCAAACTGGCCAACAGATCGATTGAACCAATGGCGAGGACCCCTCCCGCCAGGGCGCCAGCCAATCCAACCATAAAGCCTTCGAGAACAAACATCCCGACAAGCTGCCGTGCTGAAAATCCGAACGACTTCATGATGGCAATGTCGCGGCTCTTTTCGAAGACTGTGGTAACAAGAATATTTGCCACACCGAACCCGGAAACAATACCTACAAAAGCTACCAGAGAAAAGACGATATAGCCGATACGGGCAAAAAGGGAGAGAATACTTGCATTTTCTTCCTGCCAGGTGAGGCACCGGTAGCCGGTAATTTGTTCGAGCTCTTTTGCCAGAGAAGCATTGAAAAACGGATCAGCCACTTTAAGCGCTATACCGGTAACCTTGTTGGCAGGCAGCCCTTCGATGATCTGGCCAAGCTTGAGAGAGACCAGAACACTGTTATCAACCGCATTGACACCCGAAAAAAAGATCCCTGTCACCTTGCACTGCCGGCTCTTTCCTGAAGCGGGAATGAGAACAATCTGGTCATTCAGCTTAAGGTTCATATCTCTCGCCACGGTACGCCCCAAAAGCAGCCCATTGGCGGTTTTTTCAAACGTGGCGACGTCACCCTGCACCAGTTTTTTTTTGATGCCGCTGATAGCATCCTCACGGTCAATAAGAACACCTTTAAGCAGCAACGGCTGGTTGCGGCTTCCCTTGACAGCCATAACCTGTGAATTAACATAAGGTGAGGCTGCAAGAACCCGTTTTTGATAATGCGGAGAGCTGAAAAGCGTGAGAATCTGGCGATAATTCCGCACCTCTTCCGGATCCAGCTTCTTGATATTATTGTCAACAAATGCCACAGACAGGGAGCGCTCTTCTTCAAGCAGATTGACCGGCATAGGACGCATGCTCTCGCCTTTCAGGGTGATATGAGGCGCAACGTTAACAATAGTCTCAACAAAAGAGTCGAGCAGCCCCCTCGTCAGAGAGTTGGTGGTAATAAGCACCATCGTGCTGACAGCCACGCCAAGAATAGTGGTCAAGGTCTGACGCCGTCGCCCAAGCAGATGGCGCACGGCTATGGAGAACAATGTTTTCAGCATAAAGCAATTTATCTCATCAATTGATAATCATGAATCAATAAATCTGCGGAAAGATGTAATTTCGGAGTCAACTTTCTGATCATCTCAACAGTCAATTTGCGCTTGCGATTAAGAACTTCTGAAACCCTGTTTTTTCCACCTATTGCATCAACCAGATCAATTTGGTTTAACTGCATTTCTTCCATTCTAATCTTGATAGCCTCAATCGGGTCAGGAGCCTCTACAGGATAATGCTTTTTTTCATAGTCATCAACCATCAACCCAAGTATATCTGCCTCGTCACTTTCTTCCGTTCCAACTGGCGCATCAAAAATCATTTCCAATTTTTTTAATGCCATCAAGTAATCATCTTCTGTTTTTATCGGTTTTATATTCATAGCTCTTGGTATTTAAATTATATCGGCATCTATTTTATCATATTCCTGATGAGTACCAATGAATCGGATAAAAATCCATTGCTTCTCAAAATTAAATTTAGCAACCAATCTATATGAGTTGCCTTTAACATTAAAAACGACCCTGTTATCTTTTAAAATGCTTGCGTGAGCATACGTCTGTTTAACATCATTCGGTGATTTCCAAGCAGAATTCATCGCTGTATCATACCAGGTTTTCAAATACTGCTCTGTATCGGGATGCACCTCCCAATATTTTCTCAAGGTACTTTTTGCAAATATTCTTTCCATAAATTTCTACGTCTAACTATAGAAGCAACAAATATTTTTCAATTTGCATTTTTTTGAAACACAAGTCAATTTTATTAAAATTTTCTTTAACTGCGATAAGTGAATGGCTTGCTACCCGGCAACCACAACGCGAAAATCTGGTGACACGCCCCCGCGAAAACGCTGCAAGCCCTTTCTGACAAGACGTAAAAGCGATGGCAGGGGCTCTTGTGTTATTGTGTACTCATTATTATGGTCTATATTACTGAGTTAAATTTTTTAACCGCAAGAGACACCCTGCAAAAAGGCATCCGGTACGGTATGAGCGAAAAAGCAACCAAGGGAACAATTGAGCGCAAGCAGAATCACGTCGATATCTGCCTGCATGACGATGTTGCCTTTAACGGAAAAACGACCGGATTTGAGCGTTTTGCCTTTGAGCATGATGCCTTGCCTGAGCTTTCGTTTTCTGATATTGATCTTTCAACAACGTTTCTTGGAAAACCGATCGGGGCTCCGCTGATGATTTCCTCCATGACGGGAGGGTACAGCGAGGCGGCAACGCTTAACCAGCAACTTGCTGAAGCGGCTGAACAGTTCGGGATTCCGCTTGGGGTCGGCAGCATGCGTCCTGCGCTTGAAAACCGTTTGTATCTTGAAAGCTTTGCTGTTACAAGAAAATATGCTCCGTCCGTACTGATTTTTGCAAACATCGGAGCGCCGGAGATTGCGAGGGGGCTGACGGAAACCGATATCAACACCATGCTTGAGCTTCTTGAAGCTGACGGGCTGATTGTTCATCTGAATGCTGCCCAGGAGCTTTTTCAGCCCGAAGGAAATACCGATTTCCGCCAGGTACTTGAGCAACTTACCATACTTACCGCTAAAATTCCGGTACCGGTTATTGTCAAGGAGGTCGGCTGCGGCATTTCGGCATCTGTTGCCCGACGGCTTATTGAGGCCGGTGTCAAAGTGATTGACGTTGCCGGTGCGGGAGGCAGCAGTTGGCAGAAAGTTGAGGAGATCCGCTATACCCGGCAGTATGGCCAGGAGGCGCGGTTCAGCAGGCCCGCTCTCAATGAGTTGCTGAACTGGGGAATTCCTACGGCACAGTGCCTGCTGGATATCAGAACGCTTAAAAAAGAGGTGCCGGAATTCAGCGACATTGAAATTATCGCTTCCGGAGGAATCCAGTGCGGCACGGATATTGCCAAATCTCTCGCACTTGGAGCGCAACTGGCCGCATCGGCAAGAGGCCTCCTCAAAGCCCTTCATGAAGGAACCCTTGAAAAGACGATTGCATCCTGGCTGAACGATCTCAGGGCGGTGATGTTCCTGACCGGAGCCGCCAACATAGCAGAGCTTCGGAATAAAACCCTTACCATTAAACAATGAGCGATTTCAGCATGAATGCAACCCTGACACAGGAACTTGTGGAAAATAAGTACCGTCTTGATCTGTCGAGGATCAATGACGCACTCGGAAAATGTTTCGACAAGGAAAGCCCGGCCACGCTTTACGCTCCTGCCAGGTATATTCTTGAGGGAAATGGCAAAAGAATCCGCCCGTTTCTTACCCTGCTTGCCTCTGAAGCGGTATGCGGCTCTTCGGAAAATGCGCTTCATGTTGCTCTGGCAGTTGAAATCCTGCATAACTTTACCCTGATTCATGACGACATCATGGATCAGGCGGACCTCCGCCACAGCAGACCGACCGTTCACAAAAAGTGGAACACCAATGCTGCGATCCTGTCGGGAGATATGATGATTGCCTACGCCTATGATCTCGCTTTGCAGGCAAAAAGCACCCGACATGCTGAGCTTATACATATCCTCAATGACGCCAACATGACGATTTGTGAAGGACAGGCGCTCGATATGGAACTTGAAGAAAAGCAGGATGCCACAATTGCCGACTACCTCGACATGATTGCCAAAAAAACCGGACGGCTTATTTCAGCCGCACTGGAAGCGGGAGGCGTTGCCGGCAATGCAACGAAAAAGGAGTTGCAGAGTCTGGTGCTTTTCGGTGAAAAAATTGGTCGTGCGTTCCAGATACAGGATGATTATCTCGATATTATGGCTGAGAACGGAAAGTCCGGCAAGATGGCTGGCGGCGATATCATCAACGGCAAAAAAACCTACCTGCTGCTTCGCTCTCTTGAGCTGACATCCGGAAAAGAACGGGATCTCTTGCGCTCCATCTTTATCAATAAAGGTATCGGTGCCGACATGGTTCCTGAAGTGAAAGCCATTTATGAGCAGTGCGGTGTTCTTGAGGAGACGGCATCACTGATCAACCGCAAAACAGAAGAGGCGCTTACTGCTATTGATGAATTGCCTTATGAGGAGGGACGGGATTATCTTAAAGGGTTTGCGAACATGCTTATGAAGAGGGATTTCTAACCATGGATGAGAAGATTCTGCTGCTTGCCCTGACCCTTATTCCGGGGATCGGCCCCGCAAGAATCAAGGCCATAACTGCGCACCTGCCCGGCAGGTTCGGGGATGTACTTCATCTGGGGATGATGGAGCTTATGCAGATATCGGGCATCGGTGAATCTCTGGCCAGGCAGATGCACCATTTTCTTCACCATGCGCCGTCAAGAGATGAGGCTTTTGCGAGCGCTGAAAAACAGATTGCTGAACTGCCCCGCCACCAGGCACAGATTATCACCATTCTTGACCCGGACTACCCTCCCCTTTTGAGGGAGATTTATGATCCTCCGCCATGCCTCTTTGTGAGAGGAAAACTACCCGATGCAGACACACCCGGTCTTGCAGTTGTAGGCACGAGATATGCATCGCAATACGGCAAACAAGCTGCAGTTCTGCTCTGCCGTGACCTTGTTCAATGCGGAATCGTTATTTTCAGCGGAATGGCTTATGGCATCGACATAGCGGCACATACGGCCGCTCTGGAAAACGGGGGAACAACCGTTGCGGTGCTTGCAAGCGGAGTCGATACCATCTATACCGATCCCAACGGAAAGCTCTGGCCGAAAATCATTGAGCGAGGCGCTCTCATTTCGGAGGAGTGGTTTGGTTCAGAACTCTCGCCGGGAAAGTTCCCGAAACGCAATCGCATTATATCGGGCATCTCTTCGGGCACCATTGTTGTGGAATCGGATCTTAAGGGAGGATCGTTGATTACAGCGACTACCGCGCTTGAGCAGAACCGGGAGGTTTTTGCAGTTCCCGGAAGCATTTTCTCCCGCACGTCAAGGGGGACAAACAAGCTTATCCAGCAGGGATCTGCCAAGGCCGTCATGAGCGTTGATGACATCCTGAACGAACTCGGGCCGCAATTCGCAAGAAATTGCTCCCGAAAACCTGCTTTGCAGGCTCAGGTGCTGCAAAGCTCTTTTACCTCTGCCGAACAGGCTATTCTCGTGATCATGGAGAGGGAACCGATGCATATTGATGCCCTTGCTGTAACATCAGGCATTGATGTTTCTTCACTGCTGGTTATCCTGTTTGAACTGGAACTGAAAGCAGCAGTTGTGCAGCAGCCTGGACAACTTTTCCAAAAAAGAATTTTCTGAATACAAACAGGTTAAATACAGAGAGGCTTTTCAGCTTTTTGTAGTTTTTTACCGCGGAATTATTACCTTTGAAAGGTGTAATTGTGACCAATTGTATATTCTGAAATTAGTGACATTCTAACCTATTAACTTAAACGATAAAATTGATGACTCATTCAGGGGGATTTATGAAGATGTCGCGCCGTATCATTATGGCGGTTGGCTTGAGCTTGGTGCTGGGCGCACCTCAATCGTTCGCAGCACAGGAGACCGGAAAGGTCAGTGTTGTGGATTCAGGCAAAATTCTGCAGCAACTTCCTGAAACAAAACAGGCTGAAGCAACCTTGCAGGCAACAGCCGCTCCATTGCAGAAAGAGCTTGACCGCTTGAACCAGGACTATCAGAAATCAATTGCTGCATATCGCCAGGTTGCTGGCTCCTTGACAAAACCTGCAAGAGACCTTAAGGAAAAGGAAATTGGCGCGAAGGCCCAGACTATTGAAAAATACCAGCAGGAAAAGTTCGGGCGTGGCGGTATTGTTGAAAAGAAACAGCAGGAACTGCTTATTCCTATCCGCCAGAAAGTATTGGCCGCCGTTGAAGCCATAGCGCAAAAGGAAGGTTTTGCCTTGGTTCTTGAGAAAAATATTGCCATCTATGTGACACCTGAAAATGATCTCACCTTCAAGGTGATGAACCAGTTGAACATCAAGTAATTATCTCCTGATTTGAAAAGAGTTATCGTTCTTTTTCTGCAAATGGTACTGATTATGGCATCGGGCTGCGGCGATCCGGAGAAGGAGCGCCGCTCACCTGAAACAGGCTTTATCGGTGTAAATCATCCCGTACAGGAGAGCTGGACGGTCAAGCTGGCTTTTACAGAATCAGGAAAACAGCGAGGAATCATTCAGGCTGGACACAGCTCGGAATACCGGACCAAAGCCGGCAGTGAACATCATCTTGACCACGGGATCCGACTCACCCTCTTTGACACCAACGGCCATTCCAAGACAATCATAACGGCCCGGACAGCTTTAATTCATGACAATCAGGATATTGAGGCCGAAGGAAACGTTATCATCACCTCTGGAGGGACGACGGTTATACGCACCGAGTATATCAAGCGAACCGCCAAAGATAAAATGATACGCTCAAACAGGTTTGTTACTATTACAAGACCTGATGAAACCATTCGGGGAGAGGGTTTTGAGAGCGATCAAGCTTTGAAAAAGTACCGGATATTCCGGGGTAGCGGAGAAGCATTTACAAAACAATAATGACAGTAGTTGTACATGAAGTTACACATCCTGAAATCAAAAATCCACAACGCGATAGTCACCTGTTGTGATCTCGAATATGAAGGAAGCATCACCATTGACAGTGAGTTGCTTGAGATGGTCGATATGATTCCCAATGAAAAAGTTCTTGTTGTCAACAACAATAACGGTGAGCGATTTGAAACCTATATTATCAAAGGCGATTACGGCTCAAGGGAAATTCAGCTCAACGGAGCAGCAGCAAGGTGCGCTCTGGTTGGCGATGAAATCATTATCATGACTTTTGCCGTCATGGACGTGGCGGAAGCGCGAAACTTTAAACCCATGGTGCTTATTGTCGATAAAGAAAATAATCCGAAAAGCCGGCACCATGTAGGCGGAAACGAAGAGCCGTTATCATAAATTAACTCTGATACTTTTCACCTTAACAAAAGCTAATACCATGGCACTTGCAATAATCATCATGGCCGCGGGAAAAGGCACCAGAATGCAGTCAGAGCTGCCAAAGGTGCTCCATCAGGCAAACGGCCATCCGCTTATCGACTATGTTCTCGATACAGCGATCGCTCTCGATCCCGCAAAAATAGTGCTTATTGTCGGTCACCAGGCAGAACTGGTCAAGGAAGCTACCGCCCGATACGGGGTAACTGCTGCACTGCAGGAACCTCAGCTCGGAACGGGTCATGCCGTCATGCAGGCAGAGGCGCATCTCAGTGATTTTGATGGCGAGGTACTTATTCTCTCCGGCGATGCCCCACTGGTCAATCCGGAAACGCTGCATGAATTGATTGCCTTTCACCGTTCCAGAAATGGTGCGGCAACCGTCTTGACCGCAGAGCTTGATGACCCGACAGGGTATGGACGTATCATCCGGCAGCAGAACAGTGATGGAGTCCTGAAAATTGTGGAACAAAAGGATGCTTCAAAAGAGGAACTTGCCGTCAGGGAAATCAATTCGGGGGTTTACGTTTTCAACGCAAAACTGCTTTTTGATGCCCTTGGCAGAATCAATACAAACAATGCCCAGAAAGAGTACTATCTGACCGATGTTTTCGGGATCTGCTTCCAGAGCGGCAAGAGGGTTAACGCGTTCAAGACGGCGAATCCGCACGAAATTCTCGGCATCAACACCCCTGAGCAATTGATGGACGCAGAACAGTTGCTCATGAACATCAATGAAGCATAAACGACTTTATTTTCGTGTGCGGCGGGGTTTCTGGAGATCTTTCTCTTTTGCTGTTTTTGGACGGTCGTCAGCAACAAGTGAACCTGGAATAGACAGGTCAATATCTTTACTCTCTGGTTGTATGCCGCTCTCATGCATGGAATAGAACTCCACAAGATTGCCGTCGGGATCCATGACAAAAAAGGCTCGTCCTTCCCGGCGGAAGGCCGGGCGGGTCACCATATGAACTCCCATTTCATCAAGATAGAGCGCTGCAGCGTCAACTTCGGCATCTGAGGCAAGCCTGAATCCGAAATGATCTACCCTGATATCCCTTGCTTCGGGAGATCCCGGGGTTTCGGCTTTCACCAGAACCAGCATGTCGGAATTAATGCGCAGGTAGGTAATATTTGCTCCGACCCGGTGATCAAGCTTGAGACCAAGAATACCACCGTAAAACCCTTCGGACAAGCGCAGGTCATTGACGCGAAGGGTGATGTGGCTAATCCCCGTCAGTTTCATCTTCTTCTTCAAGTGGAACAATCTTTTTTTCTGCCGGCTTCTCCAGCGTGTAATTGTATTTATTGGCGAAGTAGTCGGCAACAGCCTTATGCGACGACTTTTCACGGACTTCGAACTCAAGACTGATTGCTATTTGCTCCGGGAAGACCTTGTCGGACTCGGACTCACTGCTGGGGTTGCGGATCATCTCTTTATAGGGAAGCAACTTGTCTTCAAGTTCTGCCCGTTCTTCGTCATGAAGTCTTTTTGCTTTTTTTGAAATAGCGACCACTGTCTCGTACAAGTTCGAGTGCGCGCTTCTCAATTTATTCAGGTCAACTGGTTTAACCGACATTGCACTTTTTTTTACGTGTTTGAAATAAATTTGCTTATGAGAGCCGTTACTTTTTCAACCGTCTTGTCGAGATTATCGTTCACGATCACCTCATCAAACCGGTCTGCATAAGTCAGTTCAAGTCGGGCCCGGTCAAGACGCAATTTCAGACTCTCTTCATCTTCACTTGCCCGCCCTTTAAGCCTCTCTTCTAAAACCTCAATGCTCGGGGGCTTTAAAAAAAGCAATAATGAGTTATCAGGAAAAAGCCGTTTCACGTTCAACGCGCCTTTCACATCCAAATCAAGCAGAATATGAGTACCGGCATCAATAATTTCGACTGTTTTATCAAGCAGGGTACCGTAATGGTTTCCAAAAAAGAATTCATGTTCAATAAAGCCGCCGGTGCTGATCTTTTCTTCAAAATCCTCTTTATTGAGAAAATAATAGCTCACTCCCTCCTGCTCCCCCGCTCTTTTTTGCCGGGTGGTGGCTGATACTGAAAACTTTACATTTGCCAGGCGCTGAAGCACCATTTTGGCAATGGTGGACTTCCCTGTGCCCGATGGAGCTGAAAAAACAATAAGCTTTCCCTTCTGTCGCAACGCTTCAACCATATAACTACTCTATATTTTGCAGTTGCTCCCTGATTTTCTCAAGATCTTCCTTGATCTGGACAATTTTCTGGGAAATTTCTGCATTCTGGGATTTTGAGGCAATGGTGTTTGCTTCGCGCAACTGTTCCTGGAGCAGAAAATTGAGTTTCCGGCCTGTACCGCTTTCGTCGTTCTGCAACTCTTCGAGAAAAAACTTGTTGTGACTCGCAAAGCGGGTCAGCTCTTCTGTAATATCAAGTTTGTCGGCTGCAAGGACCAGCTCCATTTCGAGGCGATCGCGGCTGTATGCCAAATCTTTTCCGGCAACAGCTTCCACTTTTGCCGCAAGCCTTTTTCTTACCGCTTCAAGATTATCAGCCGCAAGCGTGGTAATGAGTTGAAGGGTGCTTTCAATTTCGGCAATTCTACTGCTGAAATCTACAGACAGCTCTTCGCCCTCTCTCCGCCGCATTGCTTTGAGACGCGCAATGGCTTCTTGCAAAAGCGTTTTAACAAACGGCCAAAGCTGATCGACCTGGTCAAGCGAAGTCGAGCCATTATCAAATATTTCAGGAAACCGAAGTAGATGCTCAAGAAGTACAGGGGCATCAAGATCAGCCTCTTGCTTGAGCGTATCAAGCAGCTCTTTATAAGCTTTTACCTTCGCCGTATTAATACTGACGGAGATGGGCTGCGCATCGTCAAGCTGGACTTGAATGAATGCTGCAATTTTTCCCCTCTGAAAATGGGCACGAATCATCTCCCTGACTTCGAGCTCAAAAGAGAGTAACTGACGAGGAAGTTTGACACTGATTTCAGCAAAGCGGTTATTGACTGACCGTAACTCAACCAGAGTCCGGACACCACTTTCAACTGACTCTGCGCTGCCATATCCGGTCATGCTTTCCAACATAGTGTATCCTGCTGCATGCTTTGTTAAAAAGATAACCTGCAGAGCCAAGTTGTGGCCCTGCAGAAATCAGGCAAAAAATGTTCGAATTACCCGCTTACTTGCGAAGCTCAAGTTCACCAATCACTTTACGGTAACGATCGATATCGACATTCTTTACGTAATTCAGCATTTTTTTGCGCTTTGCAACAAGCATCAACAATCCACGGCGTGAGTGCTTGTCTTTCGGATGCAACTGCAAGTGACCTGTAAGATCAGTGATTCTGCGGGTATATAACGCGACCTGGACCTCAGACTTTCCGGTATTCTTTTCTGAAGCGCCGAACTGCTTGATAACTTCTGCTTTAAACTCTTTTGTCAGGCTCATATCTCTTCGTTTGTTATGTTAAATCGGTTGACCTTTAATATAATATTATTAGCAATACAACTCCACCGTTTTTTTATCTTTTTCAAGCTGGTTTTTCAGCTCTTCAATCGACGAAAATTTTTGTTCACCCCTGATAAACTTGAGCAGAGTGAAGCTGATGAAGTTGCCGTAAAGGGTTCCACTATATCCCAGAATATGAGCCTCAACAGTTTTGATCCCTTCCAGAGAGACTGTCGGACGAACTCCTATATTCATCAGTGCCATGAAGGGAATCCCGTTCAGTAGCGTTTTTGCCTGGTAGACTCCGCTAAGAGGCAAAAGCTTGTTGGGATCCGGGAGCCGGAGGTTAACGGTTGGAAACCCGATATCGCGTCCACGCTTGTCGCCATCAACCACCGTACCACTGACTATATAGGGGGAACCAAGAAATTCATTGGCCTCTTCAATCTGGCCATTTTCAAGCAGAATCCTTATTCGTGTGCTTGAAAAATGTTCCTGACCAATCATCACTTCATCGACAACCTCCACATCAAAACCAAGCTCACAGCCAAGGGTTTCAAGCGTCTTGCCGCTACCGCTCCTGTCACGACCAAAAGCGTGATCGTATCCAATAATAATGCTTTTGGCGCCAAGCAGTCCAACCAGAACATTGCGGATAAAATCGTCCGAACTGCGCGAGGCAAAATCAGGGGTAAAGCGAATAACAAAGAGCAGATCGACACCTTCTCCGGCAAGAAGAGAAATTTTTTCGTCAAGCGTGGTGAGCAACCCGAGCGGACCCGAAACGGCTCCTTTGAGCACCATCCTCGGATGAGGCTCAAAGGTAACGACAACACTTCTCAAGTTGCGGGATTTCGCAATGGCAACCATCCGGGCAATAATAATCCGGTGCCCTTTATGCACACCATCGTAGGAACCAACCGTTACGGCAGAAGCAGTGACAAAAAAATCAACCGGGGTCGGTGAACCGTAATTGCAAACATGGTTATTGTCATACTCAACGATATGCATACTTTTTTATCTCCCCTCACCTGGATTTGTTGCCTGCTGAAGAATAGCCTCAATAGTCTCGGGTACTGTTCTGGCGGAACTCAGCTCCCAGGTGCCGATAGAGACCCTGCTGAGTGAAGCCAGATAACCTCCTACGCCAAGCGTGGCGCCAAGTTCATGGGCAATAACCCTGATATAGGCTCCCTTGGAAACATGGAGAATAAAATAGACCAGCGGAAGCTCAACGCGGGTAACTTCAAAACGGTGAATAACAATCTCTTTTGCTTTTCGCTCTTTGATCACCACTCCCTTGCGGGCATGCTGATAGAGACGTTTTCCTTCGTGCCAGGAGGCCGAATGCATGGGAGGCTGCTGCTGGTGCGAACCGATAAACGCTGAAGCGGCTGTGCAAATCTCACTTTCTGTGAGGTGAGCTGTACTGCAATGGCCATATTCAGGGGTTTCGACGTCATGGCTGTCTGTCATGGCACCAAGCTTTATGGCGCCTTCATAGACCTTGTCAAGAATTTCAAGCGAAGAAATTTCTTTTGTTTTGCGTCCGGTTGCAAGAATAAGCAGACCAGTTGCCTTTGGATCAAGGGTTCCGCAATGACCCACCTTGCGCTTCAGGCCTATCCGATTATAAGTATTTCTGATTTTAGCCACTACATCGAACGACGTCCAGTCGAGCGGTTTGTCAATCAGGAGAAAATTGCCCTCATTGCCTTGATCAGCTAAAGGCTCCCTGGTTTGCTGTTCATCCATGCACCCTCTTCACCTTCAGCTTTGTACGTTAATCGTTTTCTCCAGAACTTTTTCGCACCCCGCTCAATAGCTGCTCAATACGGTTTGCACGTTCATAGAGATGATCTTCATGAAATTCAAGTTCCGGAATGCGCCGAAAATGATGCCGGATTTTCGAAGACAAAATCATTCTGATACTCTTTGTTTTGTCCTGCAATAAAGCCATAGCTGTCTCTTGCTCCTTCGGGGAGCCGATAATCGAAACATAAACCCGTGCAATGCTCAGATCGGTCGTAATCTTTACCTCGACAACGGTAACGATCGCGCCGCTCCTGGGCAACTCCTTCTGAAGGATTGCCCCTAGCTCTTGCTGCAGCAGTGATGCAACCCTCTCAGTACGTATCGACATGGATCAACAATATCGTGTTCATAGTTTTCGTTTTTTCTCAACAATCTTATAGGCCTCGACAATGTCGCCAACCTTTATATCATCATAATTCTTGAGGCTCATACCGCACTCATAACCGGCATCAACTTCCTTGACATCGTCCTTGAAACGCCGAAGCGCTGCAAGCTGACCTTCGTAAATCTGGACACCGTCACGAAGCAGGCGCACCTTTGAATCACGGAACATCTTGCCCTCAAGCATATAACAGCCACCAACATTGCCAATCTTTGGCACTTTGAAAATCTGGCGGATTTCAAGCGAACCAAGACTCTCTTCATGGAGTTCAGGAGAGAGCATGCCTTCAAGCGCCTTATCGACATCTTCAAGCACATGATAAATCACGCTGTAGAAACGAACATCGAGATCTTCCTTTTCTGCAAGCTTTTTAGCATTGACATTGGGCCGCACCCTGAAGCCGATAATGATGGCATCAGAAGCCGCGGCAAGCAGAACATCGGTTTCCGTAATCTGCCCTACGCCTTGATGAATAATCTGTACCTTGACCTCTTCGTTCTGAATTTTCATGAGTCCGTCAGCAAGAGCCTGGATGGAGCCGTCCGTATCTGCCTTGATAATGACGCTCAGCTCTTTCATCAGCCCTTCCTTGATCTGGCGGGCAATACTGTCGAGCTTGACGCGGGTACTGCGGCGGAAATCATGCTCACGACGGATAACCTGCCGCTTCTGAGCCAAATCGCGCGCCTCCCTGTCCGTCACCATAACCGTCAGTGCATCGCCTGACTGCGGAAGATCTTCAAATCCAAGTACCCGGACCGGCTGTGAAGGGTTGGCAAACGAAATTCTCTTGCCTCTCTCATCCATAAGAGCACGAACCTTGCCCATGGTATTGCCTGCAACAAACGGATCACCGACCTTGAGAATGCCGCGCTGAACAAGCACTGTGGAAATAACGCCCTTGCCCTTGTCGAGCTCTGACTCAACAATGATTCCGCTTGCCGGGACATCTTTTGAATAATTGCCCCTCAGCTCACGCATTTCAGCTTCGGTCAATACTTTTTCCATAAGCTCTGCAATGCCGATTCCTTTTTTGGCAGAGATTTCCTGACACTGATAAACGCCACCCCATTCTTCAACAAGAACGCCTGCTTCACTCAACTGGGTTTTGATCTTTTCCGGATTGGCTTCAACCTTGTCAATCTTGTTGAGTGCAACAACAATCGGCACACCGGCCGCCTTGGCATGATTGATAGCCTCGATGGTCTGAGGCATGACACTGTCATCAGCCGCCACAACAAGAATAACGATATCGGTCACCTGCGCGCCCCTTGCCCGCATTGCGGTAAAGGCTTCATGACCAGGCGTATCAAGAAAAGTTATTTTGCGGTTGCCTTCAACCGTTACTTCGTAAGCGCCAATATGCTGGGTAATGCCACCGGATTCTCCGGCTACAACTTTACTGTTGCGGATATAATCGAGAAGCGATGTCTTACCGTGATCAACATGCCCCATGATTGTTACAACCGGCGGACGGGTCTGCAAATCAGCTTCCGCATCTTCGGTCACAATCACGGCAGTTGCCTCAACCTCCGAAATAAACTCTGCCTCAAATCCAAACTCAAGAGCAATCAGTTCAATCGATTCCTTGTCGAGGCGCTGGTTGATGGTGACAAACTTGCCAAGCGCAAAACACTTCTGGATAATATCTTTGGCGGTAATGCCCATAAGCTCAGCCAGTTCATGGGGCGAGGCATACTCGGTAACCCTGACAACCATCCGCTGTGACTCACGGAAAGCCTCATCCTCTTCATGCTCGCGCTCACGCTCGTTCCGACGCAACTTGCGGAATTTCTGGCGTGAACCGGTGCTGCTGCGATCATCAATCCCGCTGATCGTTTTCTGAATATTTGCCGAGATGACCTTGTCGTCCACCGCCGGCTTCTTTTTCTTCTTTCCTTTTTTCTTGGCATTTGCCGAAGTGTCGGCAACGACAGGCTTGGGCTTGACGTCCGTAGCGGCTTT
>CAIPKT010000006.1 GCA_903865705.1 uncultured Chlorobiaceae bacterium | reverse complement strand
GTAAAAATATCACCGGAAAGAATCTCTATCAAACTCAAGCCGGGCGTTGAAGCAGGGCTTGCTGTAAAGGAGCCGCAAAAAGAAACCCCGGGATTTCTGCCCCAGTCATCATCAAAACAGGATGAGATTTTTGTCAATCCAGTCCGCGATGACACCCTCATCGAGCTGTTGGAAAGCCAGGGAATCAAATATCAGGGCATGGCAAGCAACACCTGGATCAGCGAACTGATTCAGTGGATACTCCCTTTTGCCCTGCTTATCGGAATCTACTTCTTTGTCTTCAGGCGAATGGGCGGACCGGGCTCGCAGTTCATGAACATTGGCAAGAACAAGGCAGCGCTCTATGAAAATCTTGACGAACATACCCGCATCACTTTCAAAGATGTTGCTGGCCTCGACGAAGCTAAGGCTGAGGTTATGGAGGTAGTCGACTTCCTCAAGGATCCCAAAAAATATACAACTCTCGGAGGCAAGCTTCCGAAAGGGGTTTTGCTTGTAGGCCCTCCGGGTACCGGAAAAACCCTGCTTGCAAAAGCGGTTGCCGGCGAGGCGGATGTGCCGTTTTTCAGCATCAGCGGATCGGACTTTGTTGAGATGTTTGTCGGCGTCGGTGCCGCAAGGGTGCGTGACCTTTTCAAACAGGCTAAGGAAAAAGCTCCCTGTATTATTTTTATTGACGAGATTGACGCCGTCGGGCGCAGCAGGGGAAAAGGCGCTATGATGGGTGCCAATGACGAGCGGGAAAACACCCTCAACCAGTTGCTTGTCGAAATGGATGGATTCGCAACAGACAAGGGGGTTATTCTGATAGCTGCGACCAACCGCCCTGACGTCCTTGATTCAGCTCTCCTGAGGCCAGGCCGTTTTGACCGTCAGATCATGGTCGACAAGCCTGACCTGAAAGGGCGTATCGATATTTTCAAGGTGCACACAAAAAAACTTTCACTTTCACCAAATGTCAACCTGAAAGCCTTGGCTTCTCAGACACCTGGATTTGCCGGAGCGGAAATCGCCAATACGGCCAATGAAGCTGCCTTGCTGGCCTCACGCCGCAACAAGCTGAGCATTGAGATGAAAGACTTTGAAGATGCCATTGAGCGCTGTGTGGCAGGACTTGAAAAAAAGAACAAGGTCATCAACCCGCGTGAAAAGCAGATTGTCGCTTATCATGAAGCAGGCCATGCCATTGTTAGCTGGATGATGCCTGAAAACGACCCCGTACAGAAAATATCAATTGTTCCAAGAGGAATGAGCGCACTCGGCTATACCATGAACATACCGCTCGAAGACCGCTATCTGATGACGAAAACCGAGCTTCTTGCCCGTATCTGCGGTCTTCTCGGCGGGCGCATCGCGGAGCAGATCATTTTCAATGAAATCTCAACCGGTGCACAAAATGACCTTGAGAAGGTAACCAGCATCGCTTACAACATGGTGATGGTCTACGGTATGAGCGATAAACTTGGGAACCTCTCTTTCTTTGAAAGCAACAACCCTTATTATGGCAGCCCTGGTATCGACAAAAAGTATGGTGAAGAGACCGCACGCATAATCGACCGCGAGGTTATGGCTATCGTAGAAGATGCGCGCCTTAAGGTGATGAATCTCCTGAACGTAAACCGCGAGAAGCTTGAGAAACTTGCCAGCGAACTGCTGTTGAAGGAAATGCTGCAATACGCCCAGATCGAAGAGATTCTTGGAAAACGTGCTGAAGGGCTTTTTCCTGTTCAAGCTGAAGAGGAGTCCTTGCCAGAAAACGATCAGGAAAGTTCCACAGAAATAGCTTCTCAGAACAACTTGGATCAGCTCAGCCAGCAGGAACAGGTCGAGCTAGAGGAAGCAGTGGCAAAACTAAGAGGAAAGAGAAGCAGTCAGGTGAGCTGAAAAGGAAAATGGGGAAAAAGCAAAAAGGCAGGGAGTCCCTGCCTTTTGTAATGATAAACTGGATATGTGGGTCCCGAGGGATTCGAACCCCCGACCTACTGGGTGTAAACCAGCCGCTCTAACCAACTGAGCTAGGAACCCAATGAATCGGATTATAATACAATTTCCTTGGAATACAAAAAGAAAAAGCTCTCTCTTGAGTGCTCTCTATAACTGGTATTTGTAAGCCTTGACGAAAAAGCATAACTTCAGGCCGATAATTCACCTGCAAACAGGGCAACCTTTTTTGTCACCCTTATGAGATCTCTGTCCATCCTTGGCTCTACCGGCTCAATAGGGCTCAGCACTCTTGATGTAGTCAGGCAGCATCCGGAAAAATTTTCCATCTCAGGCCTGGCCGCAGGAAAGGATGTGAGCACGCTTGCAGAGCAGATCAGGGAGTTTCAGCCTGCAGCGGTCTCCGTCATGGATGCCGATGCCGCAAAAAAGCTGCATAAGCTGCTCGGCGACTCCAAAACAGATATCCTCTATGGAATTGAAGGTGCCACGGCTGTTGCCACCGTTGAAGAGGCTGATATGGTTGTATCGGCCATTGTCGGTGCTGCCGGCCTCATCCCGACTGTCAGCGCCATAAAGGCTGGCAAACATATTGCCCTGGCCAACAAGGAAACCCTTGTCGTTGCCGGAGAGCTTGTATCTGATCTGGTTCAAAAACACAAGGTGCAGCTTCTGCCGGTTGACAGCGAGCACTCAGCAATTTTTCAGTCGCTGCAGGGACATCGTACAGAGGATGTCGTGCGCATCATTCTTACCGCATCGGGCGGGCCGTTCCGCAACACCTCTGCCGAAGAGCTGAAACACGTCGGCCTCCAGCAGGCGCTTAAACACCCTCAGTGGACAATGGGAGCCAAAATTACCATCGACTCCGCCACCATGATGAACAAAGGTCTGGAAGTGATAGAGGCCCACTGGCTTTTTTCTATGCCTGCCGATAAAATCAGCATTGTGGTGCACCCCCAAAGCATTATTCACTCCATGGTTGAATACATAGACGGCTGCGTCATGGCTCAGCTTGGTACGCCCGACATGCGAGCTCCGATTGCCTACGCCCTGGCCTGGCCCGAACGCTGCGAAAGCGGCATCCCGAAACTTGATCTGGCTAAAATTGGCACGCTCACGTTTGAAGAACCCGATATGGAAAGATTCCCGGCGCTCCGCCTTGCATTTGACGCACTGAAAGCAGGCAGAACATATCCAGCCGTACTCAACGCGGCAAACGAAATTGCCGTAGCGGCCTTTCTCGACCAAAAGATCAGATTCGTTGAGATTGCCGAAACAGTCGACAAAACCATGCAGGCTCACGAAGCATATACTCCTGTTGAGCTTGACGACTATCTCCAAGCCGACCAGTGGGCACGAGACACCGCAAAAAAGCTTATTGTATAAACCTCTTTTTCTGACCGAACATAAAGGATTATTATGGATGTTCTTAGCTCTATATTTTTTTTCATTGTGGCAATCTTCATTCTTGTCACCGCACATGAACTCGGTCATTTTCTGACCGCGAAACTGTTCGGTATGAGGGTTGATAAATTTTATATCGGGTTTGACTTTGGCGGCAAGCGCCTCTGGCGAAAGCAGATCGGCGAAACCGAATATGGCATAGGCCTTTTTCCACTGGGAGGTTATGTCAAAATTGCAGGCATGGTCGATGAAAGCCTCGACACCAACTTTCAGAGCACTGAGCCAGAACCATGGGAGTTCAGGGCAAAACC
>CAIPKT010000005.1 GCA_903865705.1 uncultured Chlorobiaceae bacterium | reverse complement strand
TTGTATTTTACCTTCAACAATCTCAACACCCTCTCCAAACAAACTAATAGCTTTAGCTTTGTCCCGTGCAAACACCCTAACCGGAACCCCGTACTGCAGAAGCCTTTTCACCACCCACTGACCAGTTTTTCCTGTCGCTCCAGCTACAAGAACTTTTCCGCTGTATTCTTTCTTGTTTTCCATCACACTCCATTCAGAGGATTATAACCAACTTATTTTTTAACAACATATCACTACAAAAACTCAAATGGATGCAATAAAGTTTCTTTACAGAACAGGAATTTCATTACTTTTTACCATAGTCAATCGTGCGATTTCTCAATCATGTTCCCCATTGAACGCTGACAAACCAACAATCATCAAAACAGCAATGAAACAGAAACGGCACGGAGTGGTCACTTTCTTTATTGTGTTGACGCTCTCAATCGTCAACACAGCATCCGGATATAACCAGGAAGCTTTCAATACGCTGAAAAAAGGTGTTTCGGAATGGAATGCCATGCGCCAAGCCAGGCCCGGAGAAACTATTGACCTCTCTGAGGCAGAACTTGGAGATATCAATCTGACCGGAGCTGACCTCAGCAGAACTGTTTTGATAAGAGCGGAACTCAGCGGATCAACACTCAATATGGCTGACCTGAAAAAATCAAATCTTATGATGGCCTGGATAAAAAAAGCCAATCTTAAAAAGAGTGACTTTTCAGGCTCCTGCCTTGTCAAGGCAAATCTCAAGGGATCATTCATGAACGGTTCAAAGTTCACGGAAGCAAACCTTCAGGATGTCAACCTGAGATGGGCAAGACTTGAAAATACTGACTTCTCAAGGGCTAACCTGACTAACGCTATTGTTTTCGAAGCAAATTTTGCGGGCGCAAACCTGAGTGGCGCAAACCTGAAAGGAGTCCTTTTTATTGAACAGGCAAATCTCGACGGAGCAACGCTGTCAAACAATACCATCTTACCGTCAGGTGAAAAAGCAACTTCACGCTGGAGTGCCTTACACAATGCAAAATATGTCAGCGAGCCGGAAAGAACGCCGATGAGCTATGAAGCTCCACTGCCTCTCCAGCCATCAGCGGGTGAAATAAGGACGTCAACCCCGGGTGGCGCCGGAAAAGCTGCCATATCCCGTTTTGAAAGCGGCTCTTTTAACAATGCCGATATGACCGGGAGCGATCTTCGCAATGCCAATTTCCACAAAGCCGACATGAAATCAGCACGTCTGAGCGGAGCAAACCTTCAGGGAGCTAACCTTGAGCGTGCATTTCTTAAAGATGCCGATTTGAGCAAAAGTAATCTTTCCAATGCCCGACTTTACGGAGCAGTGCTCACCGGAGCAAACTTGAGCGGAGCAAATCTTGAGGGTGCGTCACTGTTTGAAGCCGATCTTGAAGGTGCTAATCTGAGTGGTGCTAACTTGAAAAACGCAAACATTATGGACGTCAATTTCAACAATGCAACCATATCTCAACAAACTATTCTTCCGTCAGGAGAACACGCATCATCAAACTGGGCAACACTTAAAGGCTCTAAATTTGTAAAGATGACTCACTGATAGCCTCGTGTATGTGTCTGTCACATAACGCTTTTCAGCACGTCAAAACGGCAAGGCAATTAAACCACTTCGTTTAATCCGAGAAAGGGCTTTCGATAAAGAAGATTATGAAACAGATGGGCTTTACTGATATTCGGGTCATTAGCCTGGAGTGTGTTTTTTTTTCCAGTCCGGGTAACCACTTCAAGAGTTCCGTCCTCGTTGACCTTGTCGACTTTCCAGAACTTGTCGACCACATAATGATATGCCTCTCCATGCTCAAGCGGATAAACCTGCTTCGCTCTCAAACCAGGGCGGTTAGAGCTTTTTGGTTTATGATAAATAATCTTGTCTCCAACTCTGAACTGCACCATCTCGACCTCCTTTCCGGTTGCATGACCGGACATGTTTTATTATTGGTATACTAATAATATACATTATATATAGTTAAAATAAAACGGTATAAACAATAAAATTACGGTCTCACGAAAGACGATAACCTTCGATTATTTTCCCAACCGCCTCACAATCATGGTATATTCTTTCAATTCTGACATCGGCTTACTCTTTATGTACAAACACCACTCAACCGGTATATAGTTGCCTTCGCCAGTCTTGAATCTCGACTGAAACGTCACGATATCATCGTCCTGCCGTTGTCGCTGTAACGTACTTTCCACAAGCTCATAATCGTCAGGATGAACTAAAAAGTCCAGCCTCTTCTCGAAAAGGGCATTTGATTCATACCCTAAAAAAGTTTCCATTGATCCGGTCATATCTACAAAGCGCTCCGCATTATCAAGAAATGCGTACGCATCAATAACTGGTTTATACCGATCACCACTACTGCCGACATTAAGATGTACCTGCCTGAACAAGTTGTCGATATCCACGCGGGATCGCGAAAATGCAAGCGCATTGCTGAGCGGGGCCAAAGGGAAATCGTTGAAATGACCACTCAGCAACCATTGAATATCTGCCCCGTCATTTTTGAGACGCTCAATCATTTTTTTACCGGGTTGGCACTTCCCCTGAAGATAAGGGGTCATTTGTGCCGGATATTTTATTCCGACTACGCTGCAAAAAGAGTTGATTGAACCATGTTTTTGCTGAATATATTCCCTGAGCCGCTGACTGAACCCGATATTTGATGACATGAAAAAATGGTGTCCGTTAATCAAGCAAATAGGTAAACCTTTCAATAATAGCTATATAGACCTAACCCAAACTGACAGCATGATTCTATAAACTATTACTATACAACTGTGACTCAATATATAAGTCTTATATCCAAATTGCAGGTTTTTATTCATCGCCACGACAAGAGCTTTTTTTAAACGGGATATTGAACATCACACTGGTAAGCACAGGAACAAGAAATATGGCTACCGTCACTCCGGAGGTAATAATATCAGCATAATGCCCACCCAAAAACCTGACAAAAGGAAGTTCAGGATAAAAATGTTCTATCGCCGAGAATGAAAGCTTGAGCCCGAGCAATCCGATAACCGTAAACGCGCATGCTTCAAGAAACGGATACTTTTCCATCAACCCGACAAACCCCTGAGCAACAAAGCGCATCGCAAGAATACCTATAAAAACCCCGACACAGATCAGCAGCAGATTGTCGGTAAAAGCCACCGCCGCAAAAATATTGTCAATAGAAAAAGCAAGGTCCATCACTTCAATGAGAAAAACCGTTGACCAGAATGCTCCTAACGGGCCTGAGATTCTTTTATAAAACCAGTTTCTCTGTTTGTCGAAATAATCATCATCTTTTTGAGGGGTTTTTCGTCCTTTCAGCCAGACCCAGACCAGGTAGAGCAGGTAAAGGCCACCAATCGGCTTAAGCCACCAGATTTGCACCAGAAATGAGGCAAAAACAAGACAGATACCTCTAAAAACATAGGCCCCAATAATACCATATTTTAAAGCCGCTGCCCTTTTTTTTTCCGGCAAGTCCATAACCATTGTGGCAAGCACTGCCGCATTATCGACAGAGAGCAAGCTTTCGATGAGAATCAGATTGCCAATAACAAGCAATGAGGAAAGCGGATTATCAACGATTTGCTGCAAAGCATCAATCATGAATCTGTTCTATACTGTTTGACGTATCCTCAGGTAAAATAAACTTCTTAGTAAATCATGAATTAATTCCTGATTTAAATCTGAACCAGAACACCGATCTCAATGACCTGACCTGCGGGAAGATCATAATATGCCGTTGCACTAAGAGCATTACGAGACATCAAGGCAAAAAGTTTTTTTCGCCACAAAATCATTTTGGACTTGAGACCGGCAACAATTTTCTCCCGGCTCAAGAAAAAGCTGATAGCCTCAGGCCTGAAATTGAGACCCTGTTGATTAGCCAGAGCGATGACCTGACGGATATTCGGAAACTCCAAAAATCCATAGCGGGCAACAACCTTAAAAAAGCCATCCCCCAGTTTGGTCACCTCAACCTTTTGGCTGCTTGGTACCCTCGGTACCCGTTCCGTACTGAAATGAAACAGCGCTACTTCCGAATGCATGACCTTGTTATGGCGCAGATTATGGAGCATGGCAACAGGAACCACATCAGGATTTGCTGTCAGATAAACTGCCTGACCTTTTACCCTATAAGGTTGTTGTAAAGAAAGACTCTGTATAAACTCTTCAATCGTCAAGGTACGATCCTGCAACTGTTGCAGCAGCAGACCACGCCCCTGTTTCCAGGTAAGCATAAGGGTAAAAATCACCAGTCCGATTGCCAAAGGGAACCATGCCCCCTGGAAAAGCTTGGTAACACTTGCCCCGAAAAAAGAAAGATCAATTATTGCAAAAAAGCCAACCAGAAGATTGAGACCAAACTTGTTCCATTGCCAAAGATCCCGGGCAACATAATAGAAAAGAATCGTGGAGATAAGCATGGTTGCCGTTACCGCAACGCCATAAGCCGCAGCAAGTTTGCTTGACGAACCAAAACCAGCAACCAGACTGATGGTTGCGATCATTAATGACCAATTGGCCGCCGGAACATAAATCTGTCCGATATGTTTGTCTGATGTATGCGTCACCGTCAAGCGAGGAAGGTAGCCAAGCTGAATTGCCTGCTGGGTCAATGAATAAACACCGGTGATCAGCGCCTGCGAGGCAATAATCGTTGCTGAAGTTGAAAGGATCACCATAGGGATCATTGCCCAAGAAGGCACAAGACCATAAAACGGATGATGAGACTCCTGGGGAAAAGCAAGCAGCAACGCCCCCTGCCCGAAATAATTCAGAAGCAATGCTGGAAGCACGAGTAACACCCATGTAAGACGGATAGGCCGTTTTCCGAAATGACCCATATCAGCATAGAGCGCTTCAGCACCGGTAACAGAGAGAAAAACCGCACCCAAAACCATAAAACCCTGCAAATGATTGCTCAAAAGAAAGGAAATACCGTACCAAGGCATTATCGCCTGCAATATCTGCGGGTAGCGGATAATTTCATTAAGGCCGAGTAACCCTATGACCACAAACCAGACAAAAATAATCGGTCCAAAAAGAGCCCCAACTTTTGCAGTGCCATGATGCTGAAAGAAAAACAGGGCAATAAGAACAATAATGGTGACCGGTATAACCAGATCCTTAAAGGCTGGAGCAATAATCTGCACCCCCTCGACCGCACTGAGAACCGATATGGCAGGAGTAATCATACCGTCGCCATAAAGCAGGGCGGCTCCAAACAAACCTATAACCACTAATAACCATCGTTCATAACCCTTTTTCTTGCTTTGCGAGATAATCAGTGCTGTAAGGGCAAGAATACCTCCCTCACCGTCATTATCGGCTTTCATGATAAAAGTCAGATATTTCAGGCTGACAATCAGGATAAGTGACCAAACAAGCAGAGAGAGAACACCAAGCACATTCCCCTGTGTGATTGGAATGCCATACTCGCCATGAAAACACTCCCGGACAGCATAAAGAGGGCTTGTGCCGATATCGCCAAAAACAACGCCAAGGGCCGCAAGAGAAAGCCCCGCAAGCCGCTTGATGCCAGATTGTTCAGGATGGTTACTTACATCAGATATTTCCGAATTTTTTGACATAATCAACAAAAAAACAAAAACCGCATTAGCCAAGATAATTGCACCGCATAATATAAGACAATAAGTTCTCAATCAAGGCAAACCAAGAACCCAGCTACTTCTGTAAAAAATAGCTAAAAGTCCGCAAATTTAATGGCGCCCGGTAAAGCCATCAGTACCGAATAATGGATATTTATTCAAAAAAAAGAATCAAAGTCACATAACGAGCACTTTATACAAGAGTGTATTAAAAAGAGGTCTGCCTGGTTAGAACAGCGGCATAACCCTATAATAAAGCTCAAAAAGAGCCTGTAACTCCTTTAGAAAGAAGCCTTCTAAAGGATATTTCTTGCTTTGGGATATTTTTTTTATATTAAAGGATGAAACATAACTGAATAGCATAGTGATTTTAATTCATTTTCACCTGATCCCATTCTTAAGAATCCTTAAGGGACAGTGGATTTAAACCATGAGCGTATGAAGCATGAAAAACATTTTTTTTCTCTCTCATTTGCAGCAATCCTGATAACCATAGCCCTGTCAACTGGCCAGGCGAGGACACCTCAATCAGGAGCCATCAACCAATTTAACCCACTTTATAACTCTTCTGCTGCCGCACTCACGGCGGGAGTCCTTTCGAGAAAGGCTCTTAACCCTGTTACCGAAGGGAAAGCATCCTTTTACGCAAATCAGTTTCACGGACGCAAAACAGCAAGCGGTGAAACATTCAATATGGCTAACCTTACCGCAGCTCATCCCTCACTACCTTTCGGCACCTTTGTAAGAGTAACCAATCTCCGAAACGGTAAGGATGTCATTGTGCGTATCAACGACCGTGGCCCGTTTGTCAAAGGCAGAATCATTGATTTGTCAAAAAGCGCTGCAAAAGAGATTGGACTCATAAATTCCGGCACCGCGCGGGTAAAACTTGAAACACTCAGCGCAAGCCAATTAGCTTCAATCGCTGGCTGATAATTTGAATTAACTCTTTCTGCCGCACTGGACCAGACGCTCCATGCGGCAGCAACAGAGGAACTTCACGATCCCACCACCTCAAGCATACAATTGCGCTCCAAAAAGAACTGCACAAGAATGGATCTCCCCGAAGAAAGCTCTCTTGTTGCATCTAAAACGGCGTTAAACTGATTATTTCACCCATAACTGAATAATGTTCTGGCTAACGCATCAACCGTACAGCAACAATGTACTGCCTGGGCACTGTATCGATGCTTGCTCCGAGAGTAGTGCACACCTGCTGGATTTTATTTCATTATCTCTGCCTTACAGAACTATTAGCCCATAGGGAAAGAGCCAACAAAAGGAGGAAAAGCTCGATACCGAATGTCCAGTCAGTGAAATAGGGTATTTCTGATCGTACTGCTACCAGGGAAAATGGTTTATTCACAAATGGAGCTAACCACCAGATTTCACCTGTAACGGTATCCAGCAACGTATGAATAAAGCCATTAAAAGTAAATATAAAGGCTGATGCAGGGTTTTGGTTCCGATGGTGATGCACTTGTATCCAAAAAAGTGACATCATCAACAAGGTTAGCCAGAAAAGCGGGAAGTGGGTGAAGTATTTGTGATGATTGGGGAGAATATGATCGACGAGGAAATAGTACAGCACATAAAAATCAGGCGCAATAGAACCAATCAACCCCCAAAAAATAAATGCCTTAGAATAAACGGATTGGTGTTCAAACGGTTTAAAGAGCAACTTTGATGTAATATATCCTGCGGATAGATGTCCAAAAGTCATTTTTTTTTGGAAATAGCCCTTATTAATCAATTACCCCGCAACAGAGCTACGGGGTATAAGTTCATGTGTAAGAATTCCATCACGAAAGAGAGCTTCGAGGAATATGCCCTATAGCAATTCAAATTAAATTTTAATACTGGAGTCAGTAGTGACCAGTAAAAAAAATGACGTAGGTAAGGAAAACATTTATTAAAACTAAGGAGTTCCAGACCATGAAACAACTTACAACAGTGCTCGGCACAAAATAACACCACAGGCGAAGAAAGCAAAAGCGGAAAACAAGCCCCTGGTTTTCAGATGCAGGCGGTTCTTGAAAGCGAAGGCGGGGCAAAAAAAAAGCCCACCTTTTTGAGGGGTGGGCTTTTATAAAAACTCGGCGACGACCTACTCTCCCGCTTTTAGGCAGTACCATCGGCTCTCCAGGGCTTAACT
>CAIPKT010000004.1 GCA_903865705.1 uncultured Chlorobiaceae bacterium | reverse complement strand
TTACATGATGATTTTCATGGGCTTCATGCCGATCGGTAATGTTGAAATCGGTTATCTCTCCGAACATTTCGGTACCGGGATTGCTATCCGCATCGGCTGTCTGGTGACGATCGTGGCGGCCGTGGTTCTCATCTTCACCAGTCGGGGTGTGCGCAGGGCCTACAGTAGTTATAAAGCCTCGTAAGCCTCTTTTCAGTGTGCCGCAGAGAGATCCGCAGGCTCATTTTTCTGTATCCTGATCAGGAGCAGCAGCGGCAAGCAGATTGTAAATAGGAATGCGACAAGCATGAATGCGTCCATGTAGGCAAGGTGGTAACTTTGGGCGGTCAGGGTTCCTTCAAGCGCTTTGAGTGCAATAGTTTCCGCTCCGGCAGGTGATAGCCCGCCTCTCTGTGTGGCGGCCTGTTGCAGCATATTGATCCTTTCTGCGGCTGCCGGGTCGTAGGGCGAAAGATGGCTGAGCAGTTCCACCCTGTGTGTTGCCATACGGTTGGTGATGTAGGTGTTGGTGAGGGCGATGCCGAATGAACCGCCGAGCTGGCGTACCATGTTGTTGAGTCCGGTGGCCTGACCGATGTCGCGGCCGTGCAGTCCTGATACGGCAAGCATGGTGACGGGAATGAAGATGAAGCCAAGCGCCACACCGCGCACAAGCAGTACCCAGAAAAAGTTTGAGTCGCCGGACTGCATGGTCTGCTGGCTGAGTTCAAAGCAGAAGAATATAAAGGCGCTCATGCCAATGGACATGAGTAATTTTGGTGAAACTCCCCGTTGCAGGGCGATGCCGAGTGGAAGTGATATGATGCCGGTTACCATGGCACTTGGAAAGAGTACCGTTCCGGTTAGAACTGCTGTAAAGCCAAGCAGTCGCTGCACAAAGACTGGAAAGACAAAGAGTGATCCATAGAGGCCGTAACCGACAATAAAGGTGAGCACTGCCGCAATGGCGAGATTTTTGCTCCGGGCCAGGACGCGCAGATCGACGGCGGGTTCCTTTGTATGCAGTTCCCACCAGACAAATCCAATGAGGGCCGTTACGGCAATAAAGGTGAAGAATGTGATATAAGGCGTATCAAACCAGTCTTTTGATTGGCCCCGTTCAAGGATGAATTGGAGCGAGCCGATACCGACGGCGAGAAGCCCGATGCCTGTCCAGTCAATTTTTGAGACGGCATGACGGACTTTTGGCTCCTTGAGAAAGGTGTAGGATGACCATGCTGCGAGAAGCCCGACCGGAATATTGACAAAAAAGCACCACTCCCAGGAGAGGTAGTCTACCAGATAACCTCCAAGCAGCGGACCGATGGTTGGTCCGAGCACGAGCCCCATGGAAAAGATGCCGGTTGCCTTGCCCCGCTCTTCAGGGCGGTAGGTTTCGTAGAGGATGGCCTGAGAGGTTGGCAGAAGCGCTCCACCGCCGAGACCCTGAATGAAGCGGAAGAAGACCAGCGCCCAGATATCGGTGGCCATGCCGCAAAAGAGCGAAGCGAGGGTAAAGAGCAGGATGGAGCCGATGTAGTAGTTCCGCCGCCCGAGCAGGTTGCCGAGGAAACCTGAGAGCGGGATGACGATGACGTTGGCGATGGCATAGCTGGTGACCACCCATGAAGCATCCTCGATGCTTGCACCGAGGTTTCCGCTAATTTGCGTGATGGCGACGTTGACGATCGTGGTGTCGATCAGCTCAAGCATAGCCGAGACGATAACCGTCAGGGTGATGATGATTTTGCGCATCCCACTGTCGTAGGTCTGAGCGGGATTCGGCAGCATTGCCGCTACCGAGGTGCCATTTGGTTGTTCTGGTCGAGCCATGCTTTTATTGAGTGCTTATTCGAGCGTTGTACTGTTGTTGCCAAGTGCTCCTGGCCGCTCTATCCCGGGTTGATTATGGGATGCGATGGCCGGGAGTTTCGGAGGATATTGCCTCTGTGCTATTTTACCTTGACCTCGACCACCACGTTCATGCCGGCGGAAAGCGGGGAGCTTTTATCAGGCTTTTCGGTAAAGATGATTTTTACCGGAATCCGCTGGGTGACCTTCACAAAGTTGCCGCTGGCGTTGTCGGGCGGCAGCAGGGCGAATTGGGCACCGGTGCCCGATGAGAGCGACTCCACCTTGCCTTTGAACTCTTTGCCGGGGTATGCGTCAACCTTGATAATAACCGGTAGGCCCGGAGCTATTTTATCGAGCTGCGTCTCCTTGAAGTTTGCTACAATCCAGAGCTCACTGCTGCCTACCAGAGCGATGAGCTGCTGACCGGGGGAGACGTACTGCCCCGGTTGGACACCCTTTTTTGCAACGTGGCCGGAGGCGGGGGCGGTAATGGTGGTGTACGATAACTGCAATTCGGCATTGCGCAGTTCTGCTTCTTTCAACTTGACCTGTGCTTCGGCAGCACTGTGCTGGCTGGCCGCGGCGGCAAACTGTGCCGACGCAGACTCTGCGCCTGCCTGGACGGCATCGAATTCGGCCTGTGAGATCACGTCCTGCTGCCGCAGGCTACGGTTGCGCCGCAGATCAGCACTGAGCTTTCGTTCGGTCGCTGCAGCCGCACTGGCGGTTGCTCCGGCGGCAGAAACCGATGCGCGGGCGTTCTGCAGGGCGGCTTCGGCCATGTCCCGCTTAATTCGGTAGTCCGAAGGGTCGAGTGTGATGAGCGTATCGCCCTGTTTTACCTCCTCGTTATCGCTCGCCGGTACCGCCTCCACTTTCCCTGGAACGCGTGAAATGACCGGATAGATATCTCCGACTATCTGGGCGTTGTCGGTCTCAACATAGAGGAAAGAGTGGTAAAGCGTGGTTCCGCCCCAGATCAGGGTGACGGCAAGGAGTGCGCCGATGATGACCATGCGCACCAGATTTGGGGCTTTTGGGCTCTCTTTTCCGGATGGAGTGTTTTCAGCCATTGTGTTTGATTCAGGTTGTGCCATGCTTGTTGTTGAAATAGTGTTCAGTGGACTCTCCATCTTACCAGAAAACCTCCCCGGTTGCCCGTTTCAGGGTGTAGCTGTTCATCACGTAGGCGTAGGCAGCCTGCAGCCGGGCAAGTTCTGCTTGAGAAAGGGCGGCTTCCGTGTCAAGCAGGTCGAGCGCGGTGGCCATGCCGTTTTCGTAGCGGGCCCTGACGTGACGGGCTGCAAGTTCAGCCTGCTGTACCTGTACTTCGGTTGTGGTTATTTTATCCGAAGCTGTCTGGAGGGCATGGACGGTCTCTTCGACATCGGTTTTTACCTGCTGCTCGGTATCGATCCTTCGCTGAGTGGCAGCCTGCATCAGAGCTGTGCTTTCCTGCCGTTCTGCGCTGGTACGGAATCCGTTAAAGAGCGGGATCTCAAGGTGCAGGCCTGCGGCAACATTATTGCGCATTTCATCGATATCCGGTTGATATCCGTTCGTAACACCCCAGGAGATGCTGCCGGTAACGACGGGCAGTCCCTGCTTCATGGCAAGGGAGCGGTGCAGTTTTGCGGCTGCCTCATTCTCTCTGGAGAGTTGCAACTCAAGGCGCTGCTCAAGCGCTTGTGCGACAAGCCCGGAGTTAGCGAGAGCTTTTGCCGTCAGGGCAAATGAGCCCTGGAGCGAGAGTGGCGCGTTTTCTGTTATGCCGGTCAAGCGCCGCAGGGTTAACTGGCTGCGACGAAGTTCATGTTCAATATCGAGAGTCTTGTTCCGGGCAGTGGCGATACGTACTTCGGTAGAGAGAACATCGAACCGGGTGGCTGCTCCCGACTGGTAACGCTTTGTTGTATAGTCGAGAGCCTTGTTGAGTGCCGCAATCTCTTTCTCTTCTACGCGGAGATTTTCCTGCAGAAAGAGAATCCCGTAAAAGAGCTGTACGGTTTGAAACGAGAGCTCCCGTCGGGCCAGTTCCAGCGACTGTTCAGCCGTTTTTTTTCCGCTCCGTGCCAAATTGACGGTGGTGCCTCTTTTACCGAAATCGAGCAGGGTTGCCTTGGCGGTTACTTTGGCGTCATAGTTGTCGTTCGGCATGAATTGCATCACTCCGGAACCTAAATCTATTTTCGAGACCGTATCAAGCCAGGTGTAGCCCGCGCTGGCGCTGATCTGCGGGAAATATGCGCTTCTGCTCTGGGTGATGCGGGCGTCAGCAGCAGTAATCTCTTCCGCTGCAGCTTTCAGGGCTGGATTGTTTTTGCGGACAAGTTGAATGGCTTGATCAAGGGTGAGTGGCGTTTTGGCTGGTGCGTCAGCCGCGTTGGCGAGCAACGGCCACGCAAGCATCAGTGCTGTTGCGGCTATACCGGCGGTTCTTGTTATTTTTTTTATTGTTCTCATGGAGCTTTGGTTTGTTCCGTACTATCCGTTGAGCTTATACTTGCAATTTATGTGCCGGAATTCGGAATTCTGGCGATAATGAGCAGGGTCGTTGTTCAGCGGTGTGCCGTCAACTGCGCTCTCATTTTGGTTGTTCCGAAAAAATAAGAATTTTCTGTATACTGTGTTCTTAAATTTCAGGAATTTTTTTTCTTTTGTGTCATGAGCAGCTCTTCCGTCCATGAGGCCAACATGCTGATGCAGTACATCGGCGATGCAGTTGGCTCAATCCGTGATCCCCAAGAACTTTTCCGCACGGTTATCGACAAGCTTCGCCTTGTCTTTGAGTTTGATTCCGCCGCCATCCTCACCTTCGACAAGGAGGGGAGGTACAGCAACCTCTTTTTTGAAATGCTTCGTTTTCAGCTTCCTGAAACCATTGATCGCAAAAAGAGGCTGATTGCAGGCTCATGGATTGAGCCTCATCTCGGTGATGTGTCGGTTTCGGTTAACAGTATTGAGGTTGCTCTTGAGCTTTATCCTAACGATGTGCCGCTCCTGCAGATGCTCTATGACCTCGGTATGCGTCAGGTGGTGCTTTCGCCGTTGCGCACCGGGGGAAAGGTTCTCGGGTTTCTCTGTTTTGTTTCAAAGGATGAAAAAAAGTGGGCGGAGAGCGAAAAAGAGCTTCTTGCCACGCTCTCATCACCGATCGCCGTTGCGGTCAGCAATGCGCTTGCCTACGAGGAACTCAGGCAGCGTGAAGCGCAGACCGCGATGCAGCTTGCCGTCAACAATGTTTTGCTGACCATCAAGGATCGAAACCGGATGCTTCTGGCGGTCTGCGAGCAGATCGACAAGCTTGTGCCCTGCACCTTCCTTGGTATCCGCGTGATGGGTGAGGATGGAAACTATCGCATTTTTGATAATTTCATGCGTGATAAGGGCGGTAGTTTTGCGCCGGTATCTTCGATTGATGTGCTTGATGTTGCCGATATTGAGGGTATTGCCAAAGAGAGTTTTGCCCTGATTTCCAATCCGGGTTGTTTTTGCGGTGAAGCGTTTATTGAGCTTAGCCAACAGTACCGGATTCTCGCTCTGGTCAAGGAAAAATTCGGTATCTGTTCCCTGCTCACGGTTCCGCTTTGGGATACGCCGGGCAGCCGTGCCGGGCTGATTATTTCCGACACCTCCCGCACCTTCGAAGAGCATGACCAGAGAACCGTCAACCTTATTGTTCCCCAGCTCTCTTTGGCCCTGCAGAACTATCTCGCCTTTGAGGAGATTGATGAGCTGCGCTGCAAGCTGGAAGGGGAGCGGACCTGCCTGATCGAGGAGATCAAGGCAACTCATAATTTTGAGGAGATTATCGGCAGCAGCGCCTCGCTTGGGGTGGTGTTGCGCCGGGTAAGCCAGGTGGCACCAACCAACGCAACGGTGCTCATTCAGGGTGAGACCGGTACAGGCAAGGAGCTCTTTGCCCGTGCCCTGCACAATCTTTCAACCCGCAGCAAGCGCGCCTTGATCAAGGTTAACTGTGCCACCCTGCCGGGGCCGCTTTTTGAATCGGAGCTGTTTGGCCATGAAAAGGGGAGTTTTACCGGTGCCACAGAACGCCGGATCGGCAAGTTTGAGCTGGCCGAGGGTGGAACCATTTTTCTGGATGAAATTGGTGAACTGCCTTTGGAGCTTCAGGCAAAGCTGCTTCGCGTACTTCAAGAACGTGAACTTGAGCGGCTTGGTGGGCGGCAGGTGATCAAGGTTGATGTGCGTGTAATCGCAGCTACCAACCGGGACCTCGCACGTGAGGTTGCCGAAGGGCGGTTCCGTGAAGATCTTTTTTTTCGGCTCAATGTTTTTCCGCTGGTTATTCCTCCACTCTCCGGGCGCAGGGAGGATATTGCCATGCTGGCCGCCCATTTTGCCGCCAAATTTTCAAGGGAGTTTGCCAGGCCGCTTCGCACCTTCAGGGAGAGCGACATGCAACGTCTCGTCGGGCGTGAATGGAAGGGCAATATCCGTGAACTTGCCCATCTTGTAGAGCAGGCGGTTATTGTTTCTGAAGGAGCTTTGCTTGATTTTTCAACACTTTTTTCATCGTTACCGTCCTTGCAGGGTGCGCATCAATCCTTGCGCGTAAAAACCATGCGCGACTTTGAGTCTGATGTTATAATGATGGAGCGGGAGCTGATTCTTGAGGCTCTCAGCTCTTCAAAGGGCAGGGTGAGCGGCGAGGGTGGAGCGGCTGTTCAGCTTGGCATGCATCCCAAGACACTTTATTCCCGTATCGAAAAGCTTGATATCCGCAAAAAATTTTCGTAGGCCACAGGTTTTGGTGGGTAACGGGTGGAGATGACTACGGCAGCACATGAAGCTTGATATGAAAACGGGCAATGGTCGATGAGTCGCCCTCCCATGAGCGCCACTGCTTTAGCTTAATGTCGCCAGTCCCGTTTTTTTTGGCCTGGAAGATGAACACAACTTCACCGCCGGAGCCAACGCCAGCAGTCGCAGGGTAGTGCGCTTCTGAGGGAAGCTCGCTGAAAAGCACCCGGTCATAGCGTTCAACCGTCCAGCGGTATCCTGTTGTTGCGTTCTCACGCAGTGATATCCTGACAGTTTCATCCAAACGAATATCCACTGTACGGTTATTATCCGTTTCTACGAAGAGGTGCTCCATTTTTACGGGGGGTTCAGTTTTTGGACAGGAAACTGCACAGGGTGAACAAATGAACAAAATCCACGCAAGTGCAGCCATGTGCGCAAGAAACAGAAAATTATATTTTTTTCTCACAAGCCATCTCCTGTCATACTAATTTGTTTCAGAGTGTTATGCCATAGCTCTCGTTAAAGAACGCAGCCGAGATGTAGGCCTCGCTGGCATAGCCGTAACCGTTGTCACCCCAACCCGTACCCCAGCTATTGCGAACAATGAAGCGTTTATCGGCAGTGTAGCCAACAATGGCGACGCAGTGGCCACCTCGAACAGTGGCAGGCTGGAAGATATCAAGTTTGCCATGCGTTGCTGTAGCATGATCCCAGGTTGCATCCACATTCAATCCAGCCTCAATCGGTCCGTGGGTAGCAAGCCAGGTACGCCAATTGGCAAGATTATTTCCAAGGTTGTAATAGGCTGCGATCTTGCGGGTTGCGGCAGTAGAGTAAAAGGTGCTCTCTGCGCCGAGGTAGAGGTAGTTCGTGAGGCGGAACGGCAGCAGGGTGTCGAGTACGGCGCCTTTTTTTCTAAGGATATCAACGGCACCCTTGAGGGTTGTACCGGCTGACTCGATGAAGGTGTTCGGATTTGGATCCGTGTCAAGTTCCTTGGAACCCATCCAGGAGAGGCGAATTGAGAGATGATCAGTTTTAGCCAATCTGCCAGCCTTGACAAAATGGTAACGGGCAACGCTATCGGTGGATCCCCAGCCGACGCATGAACCTGTCGGACCCTGGTCGCCAATCTCCCACCATGGGGCGCGCAGGTCTATGCTTGCAGGCAGGGTTGCGACCGGAGCAGTAATGGCATTGGCTTCGAGAGCATGCTCAATGCGCCAGTCTCTCTCGGTATTGAGCGATTGCACCAAATTGCAAATACGATCAGCTTCGGGCCTTTTATCATGTTTTACGGTCATAACTTATTCTCCTTTTTTTGTGAGAGAACCGGGGGCAATCCACGGTTCTTAACATTAAGTGGTGAAAAAAATTACTCTTGTAATCGACAAACTGGACAGTTAACTATCACCTCCTTGCAACGCAACGATCCCCTTCTTCCTTAAGAGTGGAGCCTTGCCTGAAGTTCTCTTGTTCTGTGATTTCGTTAATGTATCGGTAGTGTATTGATTTGTCGTATAATAACAGTGAATATACGGCAAATCAATTCGATTCACAATACAGACATGCTTTCATCCAAGATAATCCCAACCCGATAGCAACAATTTTTTCAGTTTTACGGGTGTTCTGGATCGTTCGGCATGAAAGCGGCAAGCTGGCGTTTTGTGTACGGGCAAGTTTACCCGCAGTACTTCCGGATGGCTGCGGTCACAATCGGAATGCCCTCAGCGATTTGTTCCGGGGTGTTGTTGCAGTAGGAGAGACGCAGGGAGTTGTTGCGCTTCCCTTCAGGATCAAATGTTTTTCCGGCTACAAACACGGCGCCTCCTTCGACTGCTTCCATCATGATCGGGGTTGCATCGGCCCCTTCCGGCAGGGTAAGCCATATATAGAATCCCCCCCGTGGTTCGTTCCATTGCACATAATCCGGCAGGTATTCCCTGAGAGCGTCAACCATGGCGCCAGCCCGTCTTTTGTACTCCTGCCGTACACCTGCGATATAGGTGTAGATCTGGCCGGAACGGATGAACGCGTCGGCCAGTACCTGGGTGAAGCTTGGCGAACAGGCATCGGCAGACTGCTTGATAAGCTCACATTTCTGATAAATCTTTTCGGGCACCAGCATCCAGCCGAGCCGCAGGCCGGGGCCAAGAATTTTTGAGAAAGAGCCGGTATAGCAGACATTGATCCCTGCCGGATTGATCGCTTTGATCGGCATGAGGCGCGGGCGATCCTCTTCATAAAAATAGAGATCACCGTATGCATCATCTTCAATGAGCGGAATATTCTTTCCCTGAAGCGCATTGATGAGCTGCGCTTTGCGTTCAGTCGTATAGAGCAGTCCTGCAGGGTTATGGAAATAAGGGGTGATATAGAGAAATTTGGATTTCTCTTTCCGGTCGAGTTCCTGATGCAACGCCTCCATCGAAATGCCGTCGCTGTCAACCGGGACGCCTCTCAGTTCCGCTTCGTTTGCGCGGAATGCCGAGAGGGCCCCGATAAAGCAAGGATTTTCGACAAGGACAGGCTCGCCTGGGTCAATAAAGGCTTTGGCAAGCAGATTGAGCCCCTGCTGGGAACCGGTGGTGATGAGCAGCCGATTCTCATTTACCGGCAATCCCTTTGTTTCAAGAAATCCTGCAAGCGATTCAAGGAGTGAGGGAAGACCGGGTGTAGGGCCGTATTGAAAGGCAGCCTGCTTCTTTTTCAGGTCGAGCCCTCGAAACAGCTCTTCAACCTCCTCAACGGGAAACAGCTCATTGCCGGGCATCCCCCCGGCAAATGAGATGATGTCCGGCCGTGAGGCAAGGGTCATAAGATCCCTGATTTCCGAAGAACGTAGCGACGATACAGCTTTTGAAAACCTTGGCATCTTATATCCCCTTTAAACCTGATAGACATCCCCTTCCTGCAGCAGTTCCATTTTATGCTCCTGCAGGACATCAATAATATTTTGCAGTGATTCAGCCCTGATGATAACCGTTGCCTTGCAATCCCCGGAGGCGAAGGCGTACATGTAGTCAATCGCGACGTTGTTATCCGAGATGATCTGCAGTGCCTTGTGCAAACCGCCAGGACG
>CAIPKT010000003.1 GCA_903865705.1 uncultured Chlorobiaceae bacterium | reverse complement strand
GCTCATGGTTTCAGGCATGGTCAGTATCAGCCGGTATCCCTTGGCTGCAGCAATAAACGCGAGTGCAATACCGGTATTGCCACTTGTCGGTTCGATAATGATGCTATCCTTATTAAGCAATCCCTGTTTTTCAGCATCTTCGATCATTGAAAAACCGATGCGGTCCTTGACACTGCCACCAGGGTTAAAATACTCAAGTTTGGCAATTATTGTTGCAAGTGCACCATGCTCACGATTAAAATTCCCAAGCTCAAGAAGAGGGGTGTTTCCGATAAGATCAGTCAGTTTTTTTGAGATGCGTCCCATAGCGATTATCTGTTTTGGCGTTTTGAAAAGAAGTCAAATATCATCAATAAGTGTATAAATGTAAATCCCGCTAAACAGTTATCTTTATATACCGCAAATACGGTATATCAGATGTGGTACTCAATATTGTCGATCAATCCGGCTTTTATGGCATACATGAGCAGTTCAGGACTGCTTGATACGCCGAGTTTACGGAAAATATTTTTCCGGTGTGTCATGACCGTGTGGAAACTGATATGTTTTTTTACGGCAATCTCTTTTGTCGACAGGCCACCGGAAATCAGACGGACAATTTCGATTTCTGAAGTGGTCAAAATAGTTGCGTATTCAAAAGGGCCATCTTTTTTCAGGAGAATGTCGAGCACATCGCCCGAATAATATTTTTTCCCTTTCAAAGCTGCGTCTATAGCATGAAAAATTTCTTCTGCATCATCGTTTTTTAGAACAATATTCCTGATGCCGATATCGTTCAATTCCTTTATTTTTATGTGCGTTATTGAATTTGTCAAAACCACAAGACCTATTTCCGGATGATTTTTTCTTAAATCGCCAAGTTCACTGATTGAATCGAAATCGAACAGGATATAATCGGTGATGATGAGCGAAATGTTCTCTTTCAGCAGATACTGCTGCAAACCAGCTTTGGTCGACACCGTATAGAACGCCTGGTAGAGCGGTGTCAACATGGCGCGTAGCGCCTCATTGGTTAAAAACTGTGTATCCGCGAGCACAACAGAGAGATGTCGTTTGGTGTTTGTCATAATCAGAGACCTGCTCCGTTTTCAAAAACTTCTTCAATCATTGACAGTGTTTTGTTTTCGTTTTTGCCATCGACCGTCACTTGAAGTAATGTTCCGGCAATGCAGCAAAGTGAGAGCATCTCATGTAATGAGTTTGCGTTGGCTTTCTCTCCGTTGATTTTCTGAAAAACAACAGAGCACTGCTGTTCCAGGGTAATCTGCAGGATTTTTGCAAGAGCCCTGAAATGCAAGCCTTCGGCTTTCTTTACTGTGAGATGCTTGTTCACCATGGTTTTACTTGTGAATAAAAATGGAAAAGAACTTACTTCTTAATCAGTTTGGACAACCAGCCGGTTTTATGGGTATCCTCCGTCTGTGTCCCCTCTGTCTGAAGCACCTCATCGAGAGCCTCGATCAGGTCATCTGAATGTTCAAGACCGATGGAGAGGCGAATCAGATCCGGCGAAAGGCCGCTCTGCAATTGCTGTTCTTCCGTCAACTGGCTGTGCGAGGTGCTTGCCGGGTGAAGGATCAGGCTTTTGGCATCGCCCACATTGGCAAGGTGTGAAAAGAGCTTGATGGTATCAATAATTTTCACAGCAGCCTCATATCCGCCTTTCACTCCGAAGACAACCATACCGCCAAACCCGTTTTTCAAATCTCTTGAAGCTGCAGGGTAGGATGGGTCGTTTTTCAGTCCTGGATAACGAACCCATGCCACCTCAGGATGCTGGGCAAGATGCTGGGCGATTTTGAGCGCATTTTCTGAATGACGGGCCATCCGGACAGGCAGGGTTTCAATGCCTTGCAGCAGTATCCAAGAGTTGTCTGGTGAAATGCAGGCTCCGAGGTTTCTGAGTGGCACGGTGCGGAACCGGAGAGCGAATGCGATTGGTGCAAGAGGTTCAGGCAGGTCAATTGCCCAGCGAAGACCGTGATAGTTCTGGTCAGGCTCGGTAAAGAGCGGATGACGACCGGCTTTCCAGTTGAAACGCCCCGCATCGGTAATGATGCCGCCGATAGCGGAACCATGGCCTCCAAGCCATTTCGTGAGGGAGTTGATGACGATGTCTGCACCCAGATCAATGGTTTTGAGCAGATAGGGAGTCGTGAAGGTTGCATCAACAATGAGAGGAAGACCGTTGCGGTGGGCTACTTCTGCAATAGCCTTGACGTCGGTGTAATCAAGCACCGGATTGCCGATGGATTCAATAAAGATCGCCCTTGTTTTTGGGGTGATTGCACGTTCAAAGTTGGCCGGATCTTTAGGATCAACGAATTTGACGGTAATTCCGAATTTTGGAAGAATGGCATCGAACTGGGTGTAGGTACCGCCATACAGGTTGTTTGCAGCAACGATTTCATCTCCCGCTTCAGCCAGGGTAATGATGGTATTGAAAATCGCAGCAGTGCCTGATGCAACGGCAACCGATGCCGCGCCTCCTTCAAGCTGTGTCACCCGCTGTTCGAGTGTGTCGGTAGTCGGGTTCATCATGCGGGTATAGATATTTCCAAGCTCTTTGAGTGCAAAAAGGTTTGCTGCATGTTCTGTGCTCTTGAAGAGATAGGAGGTCGTGCGGTAGACCGGTACTCCTCTCGACTGAGTGGCATCTACAGGCTGACCTGCATGAAGGGCAAGCGTTTCAAAGCGGTAATTTTCTGAACTCATCTTGATAATCTCCTTTGTTTGTTTTATTGATTTGTTGGGGCACGGCATGCCGTGCCCTTACCCTTAATCTTAACCTTACCCTTAACCGTGTCCTTACCCTTAACCGTGTCCTTACCCCGTACCCGTAGGATACGTTAATTTATTTGCTGGCCGAAAAGCTTGAATCGTTGCAGGTTAAACTGGTAATAGAGGAAGCAACCGAAGCAAAATCCTGAAAGTGCTATTGTTGCTGCAACGGCAACAGCTCCTGAAAGGATCCATCCTGTTATTGGTGAACCAAGCAGGAAAGCGATTTGGGCACCGCCGAGCAGAATTGCGGCAATGGAGTTATTGAACCGCATGAGTTTGGGATCTTCTGTTTTTGCATTCAGGTTCTGTGCTGCAAAAAGGCGTGAGCCTACAAAGAAAATCAAGCTCCCTTTTTTACCAAATACAACTGCTGAAAGAATGATAAAAAACAGTAGAGCGGTTACCAGTGGTTGCTGGAAAACAATGGCTGCGGTGATGCCCGTGAGCAGAACCGCCCGGTTCAGTGTGACAATCGGCATCGGTATACCGAGGCACGTGGGTGATGAAGAAGAAGTTGACGTCATGATACTCAGTTCTCTTTTGGTTTAAATAAAAAAAGCCGGCTCTGACATTCAGAACCGGCTTGCAAGACTAATTGTACTTCATGAACTCATGAGCGCTTTACAATCTCTTTTTCCGATATCCTTATGCCAGAACATTGCTGCCATGGGCAACAGCAGCAGGACATCTTGATGGTTGTAGGAGTCATGGATTTCATAAGTCACTTGTTGTTAATTTCTAATTAACGATTGTTAACTTAATTTCAGGATATTTCCAAAAAAAAGTGTCATTTTTTTTCTGGATTGGCAAAAAATATGCTCAGTTTACGCCGATAATAACACTCGATGCCTTGAACAAGGCGCAGGCCGTGTCGCCCTCTTTGAGAGACAGTTTTTCGGAACTGCCATGCGTGATGATGGATGAAATAACATTACCATCGCCAATTTCAAGATCAACTTCCGTGCTGACCGGCCCTTCGATAAGCTTGCTGATTTTGCCCGGCAGGATGTTGCGGGCGCTTAATTTTGCGTTGAGAAGTTCCTGAGCGATGATGATCGAACTGGATTTGATTATCGCATAGGCGTTTACGCCCTCTTTCAGGTCAAGGTTGTCAACGGCTCCATTGGTGATGACTGAAGTGATGCGGGTTTCGCCTTTGAGCCTGAGGATGACCTCTGCATTGACTGCTCCCCGTGTGACTTTTTCGACTATACCTGAAAAAACGTTACGGGCACTGATTTTCATAGATATTCTTTTAAGAAATTGATAGAGATTATTGGCATCTCCGAGACGCCCCTCAAGATTCTGGAGAAACTTCCGATGTTCTTCCTGTACAATCCGGAACTGTTCTACAGTTTTTTTCCCTTCCCTGGTCAGAACGGTTCCACCGCCTCCTTTGCCTCCCGTCATCCGGTCAACCAGTGGGTTTTCGGAGAGATTGTTCATCATGTTGACCAAGTGCCATGCCGTTTTATAGCTGATTCCGGCAGCTTTTGCAGCGCTGCTGATCGAGCCGAGCTCGTCGATTTTCTCAAGCAGAGCAATCCTGTCGCTGCCAAGAAACCTGTTTTCTGCTTTCTGAAACCAGATTGATCCCTCAAGACCGATTGCTTCTTTTTTGCTTTTCATACCCCATTTCCTTCCATGTGATACTCTTTTACTGTTTTTGGCCGTTTGCCGTTGCTGGTATCCCGGTTTCAGAAAGCTTCATCTTAGTTACGCTATGCAAAATACATTTTCACAGCTAAACGATAAAATCAAACTGATAATGTGCAGCATCAGGAGTATCGGGATTGCTCTCAATTATAGTGCCGTGGACAACGCTAATTCAGATATATGAAAAAAACAGTGAAACCGCGCGAAGTCTTAGCGGGTAAATAGTGTAAATTAGTCAAGCATCTCTTGGTTGTAACCAATTTCCGATTATATCCCCATGCTGCAATTGAAAAAAGCCGGTGTCAAGGCTCTTGAAAACCTCCGTTCAGCAGACGGTTTTCCTCTCGAATGGCAGAGTATGGAGGAGCTTGAGGCCAAAACTGATAACTTTGTATCGCGCTATCTTGATGAGAGATTCAAGGTTTCAAAAGAGATGGGTGGAGGCTTTTTTCTGCCGGAATTGTTCGACAGGTTAATGCGAACGTCCGATAGTGAACATATGGACGACCGGAAACTTCCCGAGAACGAAAAGCTTGAACTGGTGAAGGCGCTTGACCGGCAGAACCAGATGTTGCGTCTTTACCCCCGATATGTCGATATGCTGTTATCTCTGCTCGATGAAGTGGCAAAAGGTGGCGAACAGAAGTTGAGAGTACTGGAACTGGCAAGCGGATCAGGAGGGCTTGCGCTCGCACTGGCTGAAGAGGCGCAACGAAAAAATCTGTCGCTTTCTGTTACCGGTTCGGATATCATTCCTGAATATATTAAGGAGGGTAACCGCCAGGCGGCAGAAAAAAAACTTCCAGTCAGTTTTCGACTGCTTAATGCGTTTAATATGGATGAGTTTACTGCCGGATCATTTGATCTTATGGTACTTTCACAGAGCCTCCACCATTTCACTCCAGGTCAACTTGCCGTCATGATTGCCCAGTCAGCACAATGTACCAAAACGGCGTTTGTCGGCATAGACGGATATCGGAGCATTCTGCTTGCGGGCGGCGTTCCGCTGATGGCAAGCATGCAGGGTATCGCGTCATTTGCTCTGGACGGCTTTACCTCTGCCCGAAAATTCTACAGCGAACTGGAACTTGAAATCATTGCGGAAATCGCAACAGGCAGAAGAGATCACATCGTTACCTCTTCATGGCCATTGAGTATTCTTACGATTCGCTTTGATGGTGTAAAACCGGATGCCCGTCAGGCTTCATGATGCGCTCATCAAAGCGGATTCACTGATATAAAAAAACCCCGCAAGAGAGAACTTGCGGGGTGTCATGGGTATAGCTACTGTGTCAATGATCTCAGATCAGGATGCAGCCAGTGCTTCATGTACCTTCTGGGCAGCATCGCGCAGACCTTTGGCGGCGATAAGGTTCAAACCTGAATCATCAAGCATTTTCTGTGCAATTGGAGCATTGGTACCTTCAAGCCGAACAATGACCGGCAGGTGAAGGCCGATTTTTCTTGCGGCTTCGATAATGCCTGCGGCAACACGGTCACAGCGGACAATGCCACCGAAAATGTTGACGAGGATTGCCTTGACGTTTTTGTCGCTCAAAATGATCTTGAACCCCTCTTCAACCGTCTTAGGACTTGCCGTACCGCCGACATCGAGGAAGTTAGCGGGTTTGCCTCCGGCAAGCTGAATCATATCCATGGTGCCCATGGCCAGACCGGCGCCGTTGACCATGCAACCGACATTACCGTCAAGGCGGACATAGTTGAGATTGGATTTTGATGCTTCAACTTCTAATGGATCCTCTTCGTTGGTATCCCGTAGTTCCAGGAACCCATGGTGGCGGAAGAGTGCGTTGTCGTCGAAATTTATTTTAGCGTCAAGTGCCAGAACTTTTCCCTCTTTGGTGACTACCAGTGGGTTGATTTCAGCAATGGCTGCATCAATCGAAGTATAGGCGTTGTACAGAGCGGTTATGAAGCTGACGGCGTTGCGAAACTGTTCGCCCTGGAGTCCAAGGAAGAATGCTGCTTCGCGAGCCTGGAAACCTTGTATACCAAAAAGAGGATCAATCTGTATTTTCAGAATTCTCTCCGGGGTCTCTTCAGCAACTGTTTCAATTTCCATGCCGCCTTCGGTCGAAACCATTAGCACATTTCTTGAGGTTGACCGGTCAAGGGTGACGCCGACATAAAACTCTTTATCGATATTCATGCCCTCTTCGACGAGCAGTCTTCCAATCTCCTTGCCTTCCGGGCCGGTCTGGTGGGTGACCAGCGTAAGGCCTATTAACTCACGGGCGATCTCAAAAGCCTCTTCGGGTGATTTGGCGAGTTTTACTCCTCCAGCCTTTCCTCTTCCTCCGGCATGAATTTGCGCTTTAACAACAACGACTGGACAACCCACTTCGGTAAAGAGCTCCTCTGCCGCTTGTTTTGCTTCTTCAGGTGAATAGGCTACAATTCCTTTTGGCACGGCAACCCCGAATTTTCTCAGGATATCCTTGCCTTGATATTCATGAATGTTCATATTTTTACGTATTGGGTTACTGACGATAGTTTATACACATTATGCCGGAAAGATGCTTGATTGCATAAAGAAGCATAGTATAATGAAAATTACGATTACGGTAAAACCTCTTCTCGCTGACTCAACACTATTTATAAAAAAGTATGATGGATTTTGCGTATTGCATGGAACTTGCTTTTCGTGAAGCAATAAAGGCCTTTGAACGCAAGGAGGTTCCTGTAGGTGCGGTTGTGTTTGACCGTAGCGGCCATGTTATCGGAAGGGGGTATAACCAGGTTGAGGCACTTCGCGATGCCACAGCGCATGCTGAAATGATCGCGTTGACCTCCGCCATGGCAACTATAGGCAGCAAGTATCTCAATGACTGTACTCTTGCTGTGACCTTGGAGCCTTGCCCGATGTGTGCCGGAGCAATTGTCAATGCAAAGATCGGGCGTGTTATTTTCGGCGCTTATGATCCGAAAATGGGAGCTTCGGGTACGGTCATGAATGTGACGGGATGTCGGCAGCTCAATCATCAGCCGGAAGTATTCGGTGGCATTATGGAGAACAAGTGCAGTAATCTGCTTCAGGACTTTTTCAGAGAGCTCCGCAAGGACAATGGATAATGGAGAGTTGTCAGTTGTCCATTGTCAATTATCCATTCTCCTTGAGAATATGTTTTAGCGAACTGGCAAGGTGGGAAACGATGTCCTGGGCCATGCCGCTTCCTGTTGAAGGACCCGGGATGGTGTCGAGGCTTTCGAGGCCTGCTTTTTTTACAGCCTGGCTGATGGTTACCGACAGGATCGGGTTGCACTCCCTTACAATCTCCTTCAGCATGAACGATGCTTCAAACATGCTCTGGTGGATAATATCTTTTTTATCCTCTTCAGTCATGATCTGGCAGTGGTGAGTTGCAACGATACCGGCAAGGCAGGTGAGATAGGTATTGGTTGAGCCTGCCATAAAAAGGCTGAAGAAAAAGGGGCTCAGCAGGTTTCCGGCCGGAAGCAGGGTCGAGAGGGTATTGCTGAATGAAGATTGTATAATCGGCTTGATATGGGCCGGTATATCCTCTTTTTTAAAGTCGGAAAGTGGCAGGTATGCATATACGGAACGAACGAGGAAGATAAACTCTCTGAGATGCTGCTCGCGGTTGTGAAGGGCGTAAATCTTCCAGACCACCTTGAAGATGTTTAAAAGTGAGGTGGTTGTTCCATATGAGGTGTTTTGGGCAAACGCACCAACAAAAAAGTTTTTTGTGGCGATCTGTCTTGTGGTGTTGAACGCATCTACCTCAAGGAATTTGTGGTTGGTGCGTACCCAGCGTTGATCTTTATCTTTTCTGGATAGATCCGGGTGCATGGGATGAACCGGCAACCGGGAGGTCAGGTGGACGACGAAGGCTTCCATCTCTTTCGAATTATCCTGTTCCGGCAGTACAACCCTTTTCTGAAGAGAAAAAAGCCGAATGCCTCTGTAAATGAAGAAAAGAAGGATGGATGCGCTGAAGAGCAAGAAGAGTTTTCCTGCGTAAGGGTTCAAAGAGCCGATGAGAATGGCTGCTGCGCTTAACTGGTTAAGGGTAAAAACAACCAGTATGAGAATGGACGCCGCTAGTGCAGCATAAAAAAATAAGGTTGTTTTTCGTTTCATATCTTCAGCCTGGTTGTTATGTCGCCTCTGGTTCCGGGAGCCTGATGGTGTGGTCGGAGCTGAACTGATAGTCAAGAAAAATATCTTCGGCTGTCGGAAGTTGCCATTTTCCGTTTGGAAGAAGGTTTGTGGTCTCCTTAAGACGGTACGTAGTATGGCCGCACGTCCAGCAATCATAATTTGCCATACCGGTGCAGAGACAGGTCTTCTCTTTTACGACCAGCGGCTGCCCTGCGGTTCTTTCGGCGATTGCACTATAATAAGCATCGATATAGGTGCACTTTCCGCCGTTTTCAAGCAGGTATCCGAGTCCCTCGCAGTTAGGTCTTATGGCATAGCGAAGGGTCGGTGAGGAAGTCAGCATCCGCATGGGGTACCCGGTGGTGGAGGCCATGTTGACGACGATATCCTCCTCTTTGGCATTGATATAGTTCTGCTTGACCTCAGCAGGAAGTCCAGCTTCTTTACTGATGGTAAAGCGGGTTGCAACCTGAACGCCTGCGGCTCCCATTTTGAGGTAGTCTACGGCATCCGTGCCCGTGAAGATGCCCCCTGCCGGAATGACCGGAATGTTCAGTTCCTCTTTTTTCAGAAAAGCAAGAACTTCGGTGAAGATGGTTTTGAGATCGAAGGTGTGCCAGTCGCTTGGCCCGAAGCCGAGGTGGCCACCCGCAAGCGGCCCTTCGACAACAATGTAGTCGGGCAGGCGGTTAAGGCGTACGGCGCGTTTCAGAAAAATGGCAAGCGCCCTGACTGAAGAGATGATAATACCTATTTTGACATCGCGGAACCGTGGATGATCCTGGATAAGGTCAAGTGTTCGAAGGTTGAGGCCTGCCGCAAGGGTCAGTCCGTCAATGCCTGCGTCCATTGCTGCCGTTAGTCGGACCTTCAGTGTTTCGATACCGTTGTTCATGGTCAGCTTTTCCATGCAGTTCAGAAAAATGGAACCAGTACCCGTTTTTTTGGACATGGTGTACTCAATATATTTTTTCTGAGCTTCTGCCAACTCTTGCAAGTCAAACTGTACCGCTGATTTATCGGGATTATTGCTGTATTGTGCGTATTTTTTTCTTTTCCGGCTGACAAACGAGGTGTTGAATATTCTGTCACACACATACCCGACAATGGCGTCGGAAATGTGACCTATTCCTCCGAGTTTAGCCGCAGCAACGGCAAGCTCAGTTGTTGAGATGTTAACACCCATGCCTCCAATAATGATGGGTACATACTCTTTTCCGCCTATTTGTAACCTGAAATTGTCTACGTTCATTGTCGTTATTATCAGTATAAGGGCATTTACAGATCATCATTACTACTAAGAATAGAACAAACCGGCAGTATACCAACCGCCACCCTGCGCCAAAAATTACTTAAGATATCATATTTCAATTTATAAATCTACAGACAATTCTCACAAAATCCGCTCTGTTGCAAGTATTTCAATGCATTCTAAAGGAAACTTTCGTGCTCTCGAGTCGATGAAGTTTGAGAAAAGGTGCAGAGAATATTAAATTACCGGCCAATAAACGGGAAAAGTAGAATTTCCCTCAATAAAAAAATCCTGAAAAAAGGCATGATATGATCAAACTGGTCTTGTTGCGGCATGGGGAAAGTAAATGGAATCAAGAAAATCGCTTTACCGGATGGTACGATATTGATTTGACCGAGCAGGGGAGAAAAGAGGCCGCCAATGCGGGTAAACTGCTTCGTGAGGGTGGATTTGTTTTTGACGTTGCCTATACCTCTGTGCTGAAACGGGCGATCAGGACGTTGTGGAGCGTTCTGGATGAAATGGATCTGATGTGGATTCCTGTCTTCAAGAGCTGGAGGCTTAACGAGCGCCATTATGGTGCATTGCAGGGACTCAACAAGTCAGAAACGTCCCAGAAGTATGGCGAGGAGCAGGTTCTTGTCTGGAGGAGAAGTTACGACACCCCGCCGCCTGCACTTGAGAAGAGTGATGAGCGCTATCCTGGTGCTGAACCCCGCTATGCGACTTTGACTGAAGAGGAGATTCCCCTGAGTGAATGCCTCAAGGATACGGTCGATAGGTTTTTGCCCATCTGGCATGAAACGATAGCTCCTGAAATCCGCAAGGGCAAGAAGGTCATTATTGCTGCTCACGGAAACTCTTTGCGTGCGCTGGTCAAATACCTGGATAATATTTCGGAGGAGGATATTGTCGGTGTGAATATTCCAACTGGTATTCCGTTGGTCTATGAGCTTGATGACGACCTTAAAGCCTTGAAAAGTTATTACCTTGGCGATCAGGATGCCCTGAAAAAGGCCGTTGATGCCGTTGCAAGCCAGGGAAAAGCATAGGTCGGTACTTTACAGCCCGGAATAGGGATATTGTCAAAAACATTTATATTCTGAGCTAAGACCTTTCGGTTGCCTTTTTTTTGAAACTGTTTGAAAAGTTGTGCCTGAAAATATGAACGTTACGTTAAATACTGGGCTCTATGATCCTCAGTTTGAGCATGATGCTTGTGGTGTAGGGTTTGTTGCCCATATCAAAGGTGTCAAATCCCATGAAATTGTGGAGCAGGGTTTGCAGATCAACGAAAACCTGAAACATCGCGGTGCATGCGGATGTGAAAATAATACCGGTGACGGAGCAGGAATTCTTCTTCAGGTTCCCGAAAAGTTTTTGCGCAGGGTTTGTGCTGAAATAAATATTGACCTGCCGCCAGAGAAGCAGTATGGCGTCGGGATGCTGTTTTTGCCGCCTGATATTTCTCAGAGGCGGGCTATTGAAGATATATGCCGGCAGATGATTCAGGCCGAGGGGCAGAAGTTTCTCGGGTTCAGAAAAGTGGCGACTTGCAATGACTCTCTTGGCGATACGGCACGCTCCCAGGAGCCCATTGTCAAACAGCTTTTTGTCGGCTGGGGCAAAGATATTTTGACGGAACTGGAATTTGAAAGAAAGCTTTATATCATCCGGCGCCGTATCACCAAAAGGGTTAAATATACCGCAGGCCTTCTTGGTAGCAGTTACTTTTATATATCGAGTCTTTCGAGCCGCACTATTGTTTATAAGGGAATGCTGCTTCCCGAGCAGGTAGGGGAGTTCTATCCTGAATTGCACGATGCTGATATGGAGAGTGCCATTGCTATGGTACACTCCCGCTTCAGTACCAATACCTTCCCGAGCTGGGACCGGGCGCATCCCTACCGTTTTTTAAGCCATAACGGCGAGATCAATACGCTGAAGGGCAACGTCAACTGGATGAAGGCACGGGAAAAAAATATTCAGTCGAAAGTGTTCGGTAATGCGATAGAGAGTATCAAACCGATTATTCTGGAGGATGGCAGCGATTCGGCCATTCTCGACAATGCCTTTGAATTCCTGGTGCTTTCCGGCCGTTCACT
>CAIPKT010000002.1 GCA_903865705.1 uncultured Chlorobiaceae bacterium | reverse complement strand
GGATTGTGTCTTACGGTTCTCACTGGACACATGTCCACATGCTGAACACGCTTGACTCGTATAGCTTGGATTGATGGTAACGACCTCTCCGCCACGCCAAAGCTGTTTGTATTCTAACTGCCTGCGAAACTCCGCCCATCCCTGATCGAGAATAGATTTGTTGAGCCCAGACTTCGCTTTGACATTACGACCCGGTTCTTCAATCGTTCCCGATGCTGATTTGCTCAAGTTGCTGACTTTCAAATCCTCAATGATAATCACAGCGTGGTTTTTGCTGATAATCGTTGAAGCCTCTCCTTAACCTGCCTTTGTGACTGTCCTTCTTTTTCGGACACCTCTCTTTATCTCTTCAGTATCCCAAGCGGTAGCAGTGCCACTCTCTATACCGTCCAGAATATCTTTCTTTAACTGATCAAGCTTTGCTTTGCGAAGAGAGTCCTGCTCCGTCATAAGGCGCAATGCCTCACGGACCACCTCACTTGCAGATGTATAAAGACCGGATTTTACTTTTTGCCGGACCATCTCTTCAAGGAACGGCGTCAGGTTAACATTAATTGGCATGGCTTTATCATTTATTTCTTGGTCATGGAAAATATCACACTAGATACCCCATTGTCAATTTATGACAAATATTGACAATAATAAAACAGGAATGGTACCTGAAACGCTCGGGTGTTGCACTAAAGCTTTAATCAGTAGCGCTGAAAAATGGATCTTTCACATTCGACCCAAAATTTCTCATGGGCAATAGATCAGATTTCATACAGTTAATCTCCAGGGAAACATCTGAGGGCATAGATGCAAAGCGGATGGCCCGCTGCATCTTTGGTAAAGAAGAGAAAAGCTCTCTCGCTTTCAAGAAGCCGGTATTTTTTCCGGAGCTCTTCCGCTGAAAGGGGAAAATCGCGCCGCTGAATGCTTGCCCCTGCAATGGCATGGCGCTCCAGAAAAGCCCTGAAGCTTTTCGGCTTGTAAGGGACGCACTCAACCACTCGGAACGTCCTGCCGGGGAAGGCATCTATTTTGCGGTCAGCGGTGAGGTAATCAACGCTCTTATTCACAAACTCAAGCCGAGAATCACGCGCAAGCACCGCCGAAAGCCTCGCCTTGATAATCGCCGGATCAGGCTCGTATAAAAACTCCTTCACGGTGCCGGTAACAACTCTCGGTGATTCTTCACCCCCTGCAACTTCAGTTATCTCTTCCGAATCCGCGCTCAGACAGACAGCTTTTACCTGCTCAAGCCCATCCCCAGGGCACGCGCGCTCAAGCAGCAGCAGAATCTCCTTGCATTCACGGTCAACCGAAACCACAACAATCGTCTGCAAGGTGGGCAACAGCTTTTTCAGCCCGCTGATTTCAAGCGCCGGAGAGGCCTTGATGCAGACCCGCTTTGCACGACGAAGCAGTAGATCATGAGATGCCACCACATCCGGGCTTGCCGCCTCCAGCGCTATGGAGCGACGCCCCTCCTCACGGCGTGAAGGATCAACATAAATCCAGTCAAAAGAGTTGTCGGGATACTCCGCAAGCAGGCTGATGCTTTCGCCATTCATTATCTCAACATTGGCAATCCCGCTTACTTCCAGGTTATGCTCAACCACCGCACACAGCAGCGGATCACGCTCGCAGTATACCACCTCCTGAAACACCCGTGCCAGAAACATGGTATCAACACCAAGCCCACCGCTCAAATCAATTGCCCTTTTGCCCGACATAAACGAAGCCTTGTATGCCGCTGTCCGTTCCCCGGAGGATTGCTCAAGCGCCAACGGTGTATAAAGGAGGTTGTGCTGTGAAAGTGTGGGCAGTTTTTTTACCGCCTTCTGTCGGCAGGCAAGCTGTGCCGCCATTGCCCGTACCGGCAACTCCTTGCGGCTATGAAACTGCATGGCAAAAGCTGCGGGGTCATCAGAGTGATGCAGCGCAAGCAATGCCTGAATATCCGGGTTCAGCAAGTTTTGGAATTCAGAACGGGTCATGCTTCAAATGATGTGCGTAAAAATTCAATACTTTTACAAAAACAGAAACGGAACAATCTATTATAAAAAAAGCACCAATATAAGAGCATTATTGACCGATCGGGAACTGAATCTTGCAACAGCGCTGACAAGCCAATCCAATCTACAGGCTCTGACATGCTCCTCAGAACAGTCGCTGATTTTTCTGAATCAGCGTGTTTCGGCCCGATATCCGCCATGGTTTTGTCTATGAGCAGGTACCACAGATCAACCTTAAGTCACAGGATTGCCGTCAAGGTGATCACCTCGGCGACAAAGTGATGACGGTGTTCTGGATCGGGTGACCGGTGCCCTCTCATAGAAAAATGATGACCGATCGTTGTTTTAATCAAGAGGAATTGGTATGATAAAAAGTATGACAACCATTCAGCGAGGTGAACAGATGGGAAAAACAAAAGTTGCGGTAACCATTGATGCTATGGCCATCATAAAAATTGACCGGCTTGTCGAAAAGAGGGTTTTTGCCAATCGCAGTCAGGCAATAGAGGAGGCGCTCTATGAAAAAATTGAGCGCATTGAGCACCGCAGACTGGCTGAAGAGTGCGCAAAACTTGATTCTGTCGAAGAGCGCCAATTGGCGGATGAGGGTATGACCGGGGAGATTGAGACATGGCCGGAATACTGAGGGGAGATATCCGATGGGCTGACCTGAACCCAACGCGGGGTAATGAGCAATCCGGTCTTCGGCCTGTTCTGGTGCTGAGCCACGATATTTTTAATGCCCGTTCGGGAACTGTTATTGCAACAGCGCTGACAAGCCAGCCACAAAAAGCAGGTTTTCCGCTTACCTTACCAATTGAATCAGCAGCTCTTCCAAAAAAATCGTGGATTAAAATCAGTCAAATCCGAACCCTGTCCGTCGAAAGAATCGGAAGCAAAATCGGAACGCTTTCTGCCGAAGAGTTGATTCGGGTTATTGAGGGACTTAATGAGATTATCGGAAAGTAAACTTGACTTATTCATAATTTACTTTCCGTAACGAAAAGAGTGGTTCACACCACCGCTTCTGCCAAGTGGGCCTCAACAAGCTTGCGTCGGAGCACTTTGCCTACGGTTGATTTCGGCAAGGCGAGAATGAATTCGACATGTTTCGGGACTTTGTAGGCCGCCAGATCTTTGCGGCAGTGCTCCCGAAGTTCGTCAACGGTTAGCTGGTGGCCAGGACGCAGGACAACCCACGCTTTTACGGCTTCTCCCTGGTAAGGATCGGGCACTCCGGCTACGCCGACTTCAAGCACCGCGGGATGAACGGCTATGGCCTCTTCTACGTCGCGAGGCCAGACCTGGAAGCCGCCAGGCTTGATGACATCTTTTTTGCGGTCAACAATAAAGAGGTAGCCATCTTCATCAAGATAACCGAGATCACCGGTATAGAGCCAGCCGTCACGGAGAACGAGCGCTGTTTCCATCGGGTTCTGCCAGTACTCTTTCATGATTTGGGGGGCTCGCATGATGATTTCCCCGATTTCAAGGTCGGCCAGCGTCTCAAGGCCATGTTCCGCTTCAACAATCCGTATTTCAACATCGGGAATAGGAATGCCTACCGAGCCATGCTTGTAGGGGCCTAAAATCGGGGTAAAAACCGAGGCAAGCGCTGCTTCGGTAAGGCTGTAGGCATCAATAATCTTGCCTCCGGTAAGCTCTTCGAACCGTCTTTTGGTTTCGAGCATAAGCGGTGCTGCACCTGAAACACTGAGCTTGAGCGATTTGAGCAGTGAACTGTCACTCTTGACTTTTGGATGGTTGAGCAATGCGGTAAAGAGTGTCGGCACACCGGGAAGTACCGCGGCTTTCAGGGTTTTAATGGTATGCAGCAGGTCGTCAAGATCGCGCGGATTTGGCACCAGACCAACAGGGTAGCGCTCAATGAGTGCGGCGGTCAGAATCCCTACCTGGGCGTAGACGTGAAAAAGCGGCATGTTGAGCAGGATGATATCTTTTCCTTTTTCCAAAATGACACTGAACCAGCCTGCAATCTGCATGCCGGTCATCACCATCGCCTGATGGGAGATGACGACGCATTTTGGATTGCCGGTTGTGCCTCCGGAAAAGAGAAAAATGGCCGGATCATCATGTTTTATGGAAACCGGTACAAATTTTTTCCCGGATTGGGCGGCAAGAAGATCGGCCAGCCAATAATCCCCCTTATGCAGGTTCACCCTGTGGCCGTCTTTTTTCTCTTTGACGAGCGTAAACAGAAGCTTGTTGAGGGGTGAAAGGTACTCCTTGATGTTGCTTGCAATCACCCTTTTCAGACGCGAAACGGTCTGAGCTGCCTTGATTTTTTCATAGAAGGGAGTCAAAACAATGACCGTCTCTGCTCCACATTCATTAAGGGCATGTTCAAGTTCGTTAACGGTGTAGAGTGGATTCATGGGTACCGCTATAGCACCAGCTTTCCATACTCCGAACTCACTGATCACCAGTTGCGGAGAGTTGGGCATGATAAGGGCTACCCGGTCGCCCTGGCCTATGCCAAGCGAAAGTAAAGCCCCGGCAAGCGCATCGCTTTGGCTCTCCAGTTCACGATATGAAAGCGCCGTTCCCTTGAAGTACATTGCCGGATGCCGAGGCTGCTCCTCAGCACTTTTCTGGAGAAAATCGACCAGTGTCTTTTCCGGGTAAGGATGAAGCGTGTGGGGAACTCCCTTGTCGTAATGGCGAATCCAGGGTTTTGCTCTCATGGCTGTTTTTGTCGGTTATTCGTTTCTAATCGAATATAACGGGATATCCTGCATGCTGAAAAAGTAGAATTTAACAATTTACCGCATTGAGTCGACAATATCGCAAACTGCAGCGGTTAATATGCCAAGCTCTTCGTCGCGCATGATAAAAGGAGGCATAAGATAGACCAGACGGCCAAAGGGACGAACCCATACTCCTTTGTCAACAAACTGCTTTTGGATGACGGCCATATCGACCGGGCGGTGCAACTCGACCACCCCTATGGCGCCAAGCACACGAACATCCGCGACATTGCCTGATGCCCTGCATGGCTCAAGCCCCTGACGAAGTCCGGCTTCAAGCCGCAGAACCGATGCCTTCCAGTCATAGCTGCAGAGGAGACGAATACTTGCGGATGCGACGGCACAGGCAAGCGGGTTTGCCATAAAGGTCGGGCCGTGCATGAATAGCCCGGGATTGCCTGAACAAATGGCTTCGGCAACATGCTCTGTTGTCAGGGTTGCAGCAAGAGTCATATAGCCGCCGGTGAGCGCTTTGCCGACACACAAGATATCCGGCACTATCGCGGCATGTTCCAGCGCAAACATTTTGCCTGTGCGGCCGAAGCCTGTTGCGATTTCATCGAGAATGAGAAGAACATTATAGTGGTCACAGAGCTCACGAAGACGTGAGAGATAGTGCGGGGAATAAAAACGCATTCCTCCCGCGCCCTGAACCACGGGTTCAATAATCACCGCGGCAATCTCATGGTGATGCCGCTCAAGCTGAGAGCGAAGGTCGGCAATATCTTCGTCGCGGCATGGCTCAGCAAACCGGGTTACTGGAGCTTCGGCAAAGTACTGCTCCGGCATCACCCCTTTGAAGAGTGAGTGCATGCCGGTTACCGGGTCGCAGACCGACATGGCGGCAAAGGTGTCGCCATGGTAACCCGAACGAACTGTCAGCAAACGGTTTTTCGGCTTTTCACCCAGAGCAGCCCAGTATTGAAAAGCCATTTTGATAGCAACTTCAACAGCAACGGAACCGGAATCGCTGAAAAATACCTTCTGCAATGGCTGAGGAGTCAGTGCTGTCAACTGCTTGGCAAGGCTTACGGCTGGCTGATGGGTAAGGCCTCCGAACATGACATGACTCATCCGCTGAAGCTGAAAGACTATTGCATCATTAAGCACCGGATGGTTATAGCCGTGAATGGCAGCCCACCAGGATGACATGCCGTCAACAAGCCGGCGGCCATCCTCAAGCTCAAGAAAGACGTCATATGCGCGAAAAACCGGATAGACCGGCAGGGGAGACGTTATCGATGTGTAGGGATGCCAGAGATGATGACGGTCATAATCAAGGTCGATGGTGCTGGTGCTGGATTGCATGGGCATACCGGTGATCTAAGAAACTGTAAAAAATTATCATAACGAGAGACGCGCAACAGCGTCCAGGTCAAGACGCCCCTCACGCAGGTCGATAATCGGTGCATCATATCCCGCATGTTCAAGATAATGACGGATAACCTCACGAGTATCATCGGCAATCAGCTTGTCGACATGCTGATGATAGTTGTAGATAACTCCCCGGATAAAGATACCTCGCTTCACACAGGCCTCGATTGAGAGGAGGGTATGGTTGATGCTGCCAAGCCGGGGGCTCGTCACGAGTAAAAGCGGGTATCCGGCATCGCGGATATAGTCGGCAAACAGCAGATCGGGAGCAAGAGGAACAAGAAGGCCGCCAACCCCTTCAAGAAGCACCAGGTCGTAGCGTTGCTGCAGGGCAAGGGTAGATTGCTGAATATGGAGAAGATTGATCTGAGCGCCTTCCAGGCTGGCGGAAAGGTGAGGAGAGGCCGGGAAGCGGAAAACGCAAGGGCAGGTGAGTTTTTCCCTGTCGGCATCTTGCACTTCGATGCCCATCAGGCGGCGATGTTCGAGGATATCTTCCGCAATCCCTTCACAGCCGGTCTGTACAATTTTCTGTGTAATGATCCTGACCCCCTGCTGAAGCAGAGCTTTGGCAAGCAGGCCGGTCACATAAGTTTTTCCGATTCCTGTATCGATTCCAGAGATGGCGATAACGGTTCCGCTCATGTGACTCTCTTTTTCATGCCGCAATAGAGGGGATGATAGGTCAGGTAGACGCCGTTTTCACAGGAAAAGAGCCGACGGTATTCTGCGATAAAATGGAGGTAGCGGCTTTTGGTCCATGAGCGGCGAAGCAGCCCGTTGACACCGGTCTGCCGTATATGATGCAGCATTGCTTCCGGTGAACTGAATTCCATTCGCCTCTCCTCTTCGCGGCTGACAGTCAATTCAAAATAACGTCCGGCGAGAAGTTCAAGTTCTCCGAGGGTGTGATAGCTGAGTCCGACGCCCTCAATACTCAATATTTCACGCATGTTCGAAGGGCCAAAGGTACTGAAAGCGAGCATACCACCGGGCTTGAGATGATCAGACATCGTTCTGAAAAATCCGTCAAGATCATCAAGCCATTGCAGTGTCGCATTTGAAACCACTAGATCAAGCGATGAAGGCAACTGCTTCTGGCGCTCGATATCCCCGGCAAGAAAGTGAAACTCATCGACGGGAAAATGGTCAAGAACCCCCTTAAGTGAAGCATGACTCTCTTCAACAAGATCATTGGCATAATAGGTTTTGACGGAGCAGCGGCTGAGCAGTTCAGTCATAAGTGCTCCTGAGCCTGACCCTACTTCAAGAACCCGCTCAAACGATCGGCACGGTTCCTCCCGGCATATTATTTCCGAAAGTTCTGTGGCCATTGCTTTCTGCACCACAGCGTGGCTGCCATAGCTTTGGAGCGTTCGGCAAAACCGTTCGCGAACAAGTTGCTTATCAATCAATGGATGCATGCGAGCACCTCCTGCAGGCTCCTGAAATGAAAAAAGGGGAAGTGGGGCATATCGGCAATAATGGTTTGAGGAACACCCCTCCACGCATGGTACTGTTGCTCGGCCGGAAAAACAAGATCTCTTCCACCAATAATGGCGTGATGATAGCGCCATCCTGCGCTGCCTGCTGAATCATGCGTCAGAAAGTGCTCTTGCAGCCGCTCAAGCTCTTCTCGCTGATCGGAAGCGGCGCGATCGGGCGACATACCGGAAAAAAGAGCAAGGACTTCGCCTGTTCCACACATCCTGCGATTGAAGCGGCTGCGGCTCTTTTCAGAATACGTTGCAAGGGTGGCCTGAAAAACCTGGTGGTTAATCCCTTTTTCCCCGTTTACCGGATGCAGGGTTCCGTTTATGGCAATCGCATAGGCTATCGGAGGCAGTTCAATATGCTGCGCGACCCAGACCCCGAATGACCAGGCAACAATTGTTATACGGTTGTACCGGCTTACCTCAAGCATAAAATTCGGTTCCGGCTCAAGGGTGCTGTAATCATAACAGAGCAGAACATCTGCCTGAAACTCTTCAGAAAGCGACTCGCCAAGAAGATGATCACCAATACGACGATCCATGCCCCATCCGTTGAAGAAAATAAGAAGCTCTTCCGCGCAATTTTTTCGAAGCCATACTGTTTTCATGGTGCCGTTATCTCTCCAATTAATTCAGGTATTCGCTCAATATCCTGCCACTCCAGTGTTGAGCGAAGCGAAATGCGGATACGGGCGCCTTTTTCGGGAACGGTAGGGGGACGTACCGGCAGACAGAGAAAGCCTGCTTTCCGTAAGCGGGCAGAGAGGGCCACGGCAAGAGCATTACTGCCGGTAATAACCGGAACAATATGGCTTTCACCCGGGACATCCAGAGATTGAGCAATCAACTCACGGCGAAGCCTTGATGCAAGCAGCAGAAGCGACTGACGCTCACGCTGCATGGAAGCCTGCCGCTCAAGCGTGAGCAGGCTCCAGCCGAGAACGGCGGGCGGCAGTGCTGTGGTAAAAATAAAGGATCGCATGGTATTGAGCAGGTATTCCCTGCATAGAGAGCTCATCACTGCGTAAGCTCCAGTTGATGCCAGCGCCTTGCCAAATGTACCGGTAATGATATCGATCTGCTGTACCACTCCAGCCGTTTCACACAAGCCAAGACCGCGCTCGCCAAAAACTCCGACACCATGCGCTTCATCGACAACAAGCAGAGCTCCATACTTCTCTTTCAGGGCAACAAGCCGGGGGAGGTCGGCAAGGTCTCCGTCCATGCTGAAAACCGATTCGGTGACAATGAATATCTGGCGATAGCGGCCGGCAGCTCCCGCAAGCAACTCTTCAAGATGATCGTAGTCGAGGTGGCGGTAGCGCTGCCAGGGGGCTTCCGAAATCTTCATGCCGTCAATGATGCTTGCATGGTTTTTTCGGTCACTGAGGACAAGATCATGACGACCGCTGAGTGCAGGAATGATGCCGATGTTGGCATGATAGCCACTGTTGAACACCAGCGCGGCTTCACGCCCATAGAGCGCGGCAAGGGCTGTTTCCAACTGGCCGTAGAGCGGATGGTTGCCCGTCAGAAGACGGGAGGAGGAGCTGGTCATGGCATACTGCCTCTCCCTGAGCTCTTCCGCATAGCCGGCAAGCATCTTCCTGTCGTCACCAAGCCCGAGATAATCGTTTGACGAGAGGTTCAGAAGAAACTGGCCATTCACAGCAATATCCTTGCCATTGCGGGCCGTTATATCCGGAAGTATCCGGTAACGATCAAGGCGCCTGAGCTCATCGAGCTCCTGACTGATCCGTTCCTCAAACTGCATGGCGTTGGCTCCCTCAATTAAAACTTGCTATCTGGGCTGCAAACCGGTGGTCATCGGCGATATCGCGTCCCCTTGTGGTCAGATAACCTCCGGTAAGATAACCGTTTGCGCCAGAGAGCATCAGCAACCCCTGAAAATCTTTCATAATCGTCTCCCGTCCCGCGGCAAATTTAATGACCTTATGAGGATGCGCCAGACGGCAGATGGCAAAGGTTTTCACAATGTCAGCAACTGAAATCGGCTCTTTTCCCGCAAGCGGAGTACCTTCGATCGGCACCAGCACATTAAGCGGGATGACGGAAACATCAAGCTCCTGAAGAGCAAAAATCATGGTAATCCGATCCTGCATGCTCTCTCCTACGCCCATAATGCCTCCGCAGCAGACAGAGATGCGGTTCTTTCTCAGCAGCTTGATGGTCTCAATCCGCTCTTCGACCGTATGCGTATCGGCAATGAGCGTATGGTATTTGTCGGGCGCAACCTGAATATTGATGTTGTAGTGGGCAATACCGTGTGCAGCAAGCGCTTCTGCGGGCTCTTCACCTAACATGCCAAGCGAGGCGCAGACGCTCAGTTCCGGCAGCTCCGCATGAAGACGATCAATCATGTCAAGTATCCGCTGAAACTCCGGATTTATCCGTTTATAGCCGTAACCACTGGTCACAATTCCAAAATGGGAAATCCCTGAGGCGAAACAGTTCCGTGCCTCAAGAAGCACCGACTCTTCATCAACCAAATCATAGACTTCAACGTCCGCCCGATTGTGCTTTGACTGGGCGCAAAAGCGGCAGTTTTCACCGCAAACGCCCGACTTGGCATTCATGATGGAGCAGGTATGAAGTGCTTCTGGGCCACTTCCATAGCGGTTTTTGACCTTGTTTGCCAGCGCAGCCAAATCAAGTGCAAGCTCACCAGGTAAATCTGCAAGCAAAAGAGCTTCAGCATGGAGGATCGGTTCACCGGTTTCAAGGACACGGTATGCTGCTGCAATGTGAGGATGGAGCACTGTGGATTCCATGTGTGTTTTTTTTATAGATTACAAATTTTTTATGATAAAGCGGTTCGCAAATGGGCCTCTCCCGATGAAACAAGGATAGCCTCTCCCTCAGCACTCTCAAGCATAAGCTCTCCGCCCCGAGAGATACCTCTCACCGTTCCGCTCATGCTTCTTTTTAACTGGTCGACCGTCACCTCCTTCGACTGCAGAAGTGAATGTGCTTCGAGATAGGGAAGGATAAAGCTGAGATCATCCTCAAGAAGCCATTCATCATAAATCGGCTCGAAATGGTTAAGGACTGAAGCAAGAAGCTCTGGTCTTGAAAAAAGGCGACCTCTTTCCAAAAAAAGCGAGGTCGCACTATCCTGCAAAAGGGCAGGGAACTCTGACTGGTTTATATTGATACCGATGCCAACGACGACGAAGTGTGTAAAGTCAGGCTCCGACTGCATTTCGCACAACACACCACATAACTTTTTGCCATTGACAAGAATGTCGTTCGGCCACTTGATCATCGCCACAAGATCGGCAGAAAGTTTACAGAGCGCCTGGTGAATAGCCACAGCAACAAGTAATGTCAGTTGCGGCACACGAACTGAAGGAACCGGAGGGCGCAGAATCAAGGAAAAATAGAGATTGACTCCCGGAGGTGAAACCCAGGTACGGCCCATTCTGCCCCGACCACCGCTTTGGGAATCGGCAACGACCACGCTGCCTTCCGGTGCTCCTTCCGCAGCAAAAGCTTTTGCCAGGATATTGGTCGATGCGGTAACGGTATGATAGGCAAGGTTTCTTCCAAAACGACGACCGGTCAGAAACGGCTCAACCTCAGCCTGTACAGGACGGCCGGTCAGACCTGAGAGCCGATATCCCCGGCCTGTTACAGCATCAATATGATACCCGTCGCTTCGCAGCAGGCAAATATGCTTCCATACCGCGCTTCTGGTGATACGGAATTCACGGCAAAGAGATTCACCTGACAAGAAATCCGGGACTGTCGTCAAGCGACTCAAAATATGAGCAGTAATATCGTTCATGACAGGGAACAGAAAATGCGGAAAAAAACGTCGTTTCCGTCAAATTGTAAACCTGAATGTAGCTTGCGGTTGACAACTTTGCAATTAAAAAAGGGCTCTTCCGGGATTTCGATCAGGAACAAAATTCTCAGCGGCTCATTGCTGCCAAGTTAGAGGTTTCGTAATTTTTCCGGTAGGTTTGCACTCCCTGGAAAATCCGGTAAGCGATCTTTGCCTGCTCCTGACGATCGCGAAGAATCTTCTCCTCACCGGGATTGGACAGGTACCCAACCTCGACAAGAGCGCTCGGCATGGAAGGAGTCCATAACACCATAAAGCCTGCCTGGCGAACTCCCCGGCTGTTATTGACCGGGGGTAGATCGTCCGGTTTGAGAATCTGCCGGGCAAGTGATGTCGATTGGCGGGCAAAGGAACTCTGAGCCATGCTGCTCATGATGAGGTACTCTTCAGTAAACCCTTTGTATGCGAGGTTGGCGTCGGCTTCCTTTCGGATAACCGAGTTCTCCAACATAGCGACATCAAGGGCTGCCTTCGTTTTATTGGGGCCTAAAATATATACTTCGGAACCGCGGGCCTTATGGTTTGGACTTGCATTGCAATGCAGGCTGATAAAAAGTTTCCCTCCGCTCTGGTTTGCTATTTTTCCCCGTTGATGCAGAGGAATAAATGTATCATCCTTTCTTGTGTAGATCACCCTCACATCCGGCCACGTCCGGGTGATTATTGTCCCAAGATCGGAAACAATATTCAGAGCGACATCTTTTTCAGCAGTACCGTTTCCACCTGTCGCCCCCGGATCTTTTCCCCCATGACCCGCATCAAGGACAATGGTATCAAGCTTCCACTTTTCAACATCGCGACTGAGAACCTCTGCAATCTGTCGCGCCTTCTCCCTTCTGCGAATTTCCTCCACATCAGCCTTAAAACGAATATAGAGCAGATAACTGTTGTGTTTTTTATCGCGCTGAAATTCAACGGAATTGATGACAAACGAACGATTGTCGAGCGACAGGGCAAATTGCAATCCTGAGCCGGCCACCTCTTTCGGAGTAATTGCCTTGACCACGCCGCTACCGTAAACTTTTGTTAACGCGCTGATATCACAAGTTGCTTTTTCAAGTGAAAAATAGGTGTCCCCTTCGGCATTGGGCGCAACAAGAGAAGCCTGCGCATCAACGCCGGCAGCTGAAAATATAATGATCGCTCCATTCGCACGGTTTTTTACCTCAATAGCAGTGATCGTTGTTCTGCCTGATTCAGCCGGCTTGATGGAGCCTTCGGCAGCTGGTTGCTCTTCGTTACGGAGAGCGCCGATTGCTCCGGTCGATTCCCCCAAATTTTTGCGGCCAGGCAAAACACT
>CAIPKT010000001.1 GCA_903865705.1 uncultured Chlorobiaceae bacterium | reverse complement strand
GCACTGGGTACTTAAATAAATTGCTTCTCCCGTTTGTATGAAAACAGGTTTATGGATTGCCAGGCGCTTCAGTTTTGCCCGAAAAAGGTTCCGGATTATCAATATCATTTCAGCAATCAGTCTTGCCGGAATTGTCATCGGTGTCAGCACATTGCTTGTGGTGATGAGCGTTTTGAACGGATTCCAGAAACTTGCACGCGATCTTTTTGTCACCATCGACAGCCCCGCCCAGCTTGTTCCCTTTGAGGGCAGAACCATGCAGGTATCAGACAACCTGCTGCAATCGATACGGGCAATTGACGGCGTCGGTTCCGCAGAGCCGTTTGCCGAAGGAGAGGCCATTATGGCTACCCGCGACAAAAGCGAGCTGGTCGTTGTAAAAGGAATCAGCGAAACAGCTCACCGCCGGCTGATGCTTCAGACCCATACCGAGCAGCCCTTTTTCACCCCCGAAACCATTGCCGTCGGCGAGCTTTTGGCCTACCGGACAAACCTCTCTCCATTCAGGGCGGTAAAAATTTTCAGTCCGGAACTGATCTCACTTGGCCTTGAATCGCTTTCGGAACCCTATCTTATCCCGATGCTCGGTATTCCTGAAACCAGCGTCTCGTCACTCTTTTCTTTGCAGAAAATTTTTGATGACCGTTATGTCCTGACATCAGGCCTCTTTGCGCGGAAAATCCTGCTCATGGGAAGGGGAGAGTACTCGGGCATCGACATCAGGGAAAAAGAGGGAGTGTCACCTGAAACTTTCACCGGAAATCTCAGGGAGTGGCTGGCTCGCAGCCCTTTGAAAACAAGCTTCCGGGTGCGAACCCTCGAAGAAAAATACAGCAATATTTTCGCCGTTATGCAGCTCGAAAAATGGGTGAGCTTCAGCATTCTGATGCTCATCATCCTTGTCGCAGCCCTCAGCCTCACCGGAGCCCTTGCCATGACCGCCATCGACAAGCAGCGCGAACTCTTTTATCTCCGCTGTCTCGGAATGGAAAAACCGCAGTTTATGGCCATCTTCATCATTCAGGGGGGGATGACGGGAATCGCGGGAACCGCTGCCGGAACCATCATAGCGTGGAGCGTCTGCAAACTTCAGGAACTGTACGGGTTGGTACAGCTCCCCTCAAAAAGCGCCTTTATCATCCCGGCCTATCCGGTCAACATGCAAGCCGGCGATTTTATTGCCGTCAGCATCACGGCCATTGTGCTCTGTTGTCTGGTAAGCCTCTATCCGGCACGAAAGGCCGCTCTGATTGCAACAAGCCGATCGCTGGATCTCAAAACAAACTGAAGGAGCAGCTCAGCCGCCGCAAATCAAACCGCATTTCAGTCAAGCAGCTTTCTGAAAACAACCATCTCCGAGCGTAAAAACCCTTTTGAACGATAGAATTGCTGCGCAGCCTCGTTATCCCTGTCAGTGAGAAGCGTTATGCGCCCAAAGCCCTCTCTGCGGGCAAAATCAACGCCATAGTCGATCAAGTTGGTGCCAACGCCCTTGCCACGCCATGCAGGAGCCACAACCATATCCTCAAGCAGTGCGGCTTTTTGGCCAAGAAAGGTACTCACCGTAAAAAGGAGCATCACCATTCCCTGAATCACCCCGTCAATTTCACACACGAATATTCTGCCAATCTCCGGATTTCCGATAACCATCGAAAGCGCTCTCGACTGCGCTTCAGTATTGGCGGCAAACTCATGCTCCTGACTGAAAAGGATTCCAAGAAGCTCAGCACATCTCGGCACATCACTCTTTGTCGCTGTTCTTGTTGCGGGTATCAAAGGCATGAATTCTGTCAACTTGTTTTTTCCTTCACGGGGAGTGTCAAAGTAACTGTTGTGCCTTTCATCGGCTTGCTTTCGATCAACATGTTTCCGTGCATCTCTTTGATGATTTTCTGACTTATCGGTATGCCAAGACCGACACCTTTTCCCGGTGCTTTCGTCGTATAGAATGGTTGATATAGATAGTCGATCTCTTCCTTGCCTATACCGACACCATTGTCTTGAAGCTTGATAATAAGTGAATTGTTGTCACGGTATGAATGGATAGCGATCTTCATATTGAACTCTTTGCCGCTCTTGAGTTTTTTTTCTTCGAGAGCATCGATAGCATTTTTTATCAGATTAAGCATCACCTGCTCAAACTTGTAAATATTGCCGGAGACAGGAAAAATCTCCTCTTCCGCCTTAAAAAGTATATCGATGCCCTTATTGGCACATTGCTGGGAAGAGATATCCAGTGCGGATCTTATGATCTTATTGCTGTCAAAACAGGCAAAAGATGATTTTTTTTCTGTGCCGGAAAAGGTGCGGATATTGTCGACAATGCTCTCCATTCTGCCGATATTGTACAATATTTTTTTTGAGGTTATGGTGAGGTTCTCTTTAATTTCCCCGCTGTACTTATTGGCTTCGACAAGCATTTTGTCCACAACCAAGCCAATGGTATTGATTGGTTGATAAATTTCATGCGCAATACCGGAAGCCATCTCACCAAGTTCTAAAAGGCTTTTGTTAAAGAGGTGTTCACTTTCGATAAGTTTGCGTTGTGAGATGTCACGGATGACGATCATAAAGGACTGGGGTGCCTCGTAATAGTTGTCAATCAGAGTGACCGTAACTTCTGCCGAATAGATCGCTTTATTTATTCGCTTTAAAAGGAGCTCTCCTCGTTGTATAGCTCTATCCTGCAGTGCTTTTTCAAGAAGCTCATGCCAGGTCTCCTCGTCCCGGGAGAGTACAAGGAAAGAGAACGGTTTCCCAAGAAGCTCATCACCTGCTTTTTTTCCATAGAAGTTGATCCCAATGGAAGTGACGTTGGTGATGATACCCTTAACATCAGTGGTGACAATGGTATCGCTGAGTGCCTCAAGGCGTTTGCGTTCGGTTATGTCAAAAATAATGGCGTAAATAAAACGCTTGTCATTTATCTCGACTATGGTGCTGAAAACCTCAACATCACGGAGGGAGCCGTCCGCCAGGTGGTTACGAAATTCAAAATGATTTTTACCCTCTTCGAAACACTTTTTCAGTTCTTTTTTGAGTTCCTTGGTCGAGAGGATAGCAATCTGACTGATGTTCATTTTGCGGAGTTCATTGATAGACCATCCATAAAAGTCTGCAGCCGCCTGATTGGCATCAACAATACAACCGTTTTCAGGATTCAGAATAATCTTGACTGCCGCATGGCTTTCAAACAGCTTTCTGAAGCGATACTCACTCTCAACAAGAGCCTGTTCCGATTGCTTGTGGCTGGTTATATCAATACCCATGCCGAGAACAAACATCTTGCCATCAATGGTGAACTGCCGGGCTGTCAAGACAAACCAGCGGTACTCCGGCCTGCCTTGGAGCAACACCCTGCCCTCAAAGATCCCTTCGACACTGTCGTTTTCGATGACATTACGCAGTATCTCATTTGCCTCCTCTCTGTCATCAGGATGAATCAGCTCCATACTGTCAATACTGGTTATATCGCCGTCCCGATTTCCGATCACCTCTTTGAGCAGATAGTCGTTACCTCCGGCAATTCTCCCATCCTGGTCAAGAATGTAGAAGACGCCGGGAACGCTTTTGATGATAGCCTGGTTTAACAACTGCTCTTTTTTGAGCTGCAGCTCAATCTTTTTGGTTGCGGTGACATTCTGGACAATAATAAGAAACTGCGTAATCTCTCCCGTTTTATCGGCAATCGGATAGACGGTATGTCGGAGGTTTGCACCATCCTGCTCATCTTCCCATGTCACGGGTTTAGCTGTAGCATGGGATTTTTCGATGATTTTCAGGCGCTCCTTGCGGAGGTCGGGCGGCAGTATGGCAAAAGCCTGATTGGCGGCAAGGATGGTATAGTGACGATCAAGCAGCAGCACTGGATCGGGAAAATCTACAAAAAGAGAGTTGATTGTTGTCTCCCACTCTTTTTTGCTTGCCTGCAACCGGGCATTTTCCTGCGCGATTTTTACTTGATCGGTAATATCGGAGATGGTTAGACGACATTCCTGGCCATTCTGGCTGATTGTTGCTTCAAAATGAACGATGCTCGCGGCAACCTCATCTTTCCAGTCAAGCTGGAGGGTCAGGTCACCAGACCTTGGCTCCTTATGGCTGAACACCTGATCAAACAATAAATTGAATGCATCGGCATCCTTGAGGGCCACAAATCGGGTAAATCGGTCACCTTGCAAAAGGGAACGATCGACACCAAGCATTTTTGATGCTGTAAGATTTACCTCGACTATCCGGCAACCACTGTCAAGCGTCAGGTATCCAACGGGAGCAAAGTCGTAAAGATCAACAAATCGGTCAAGCGCATGTTCCAGTGACTCCCTCGACTGAAGCAGTTCCTCCTTCTGCATCTCAAGCTCAATCTGGTGGACCGACAGCTCATGGACCACACGTTGCAAATCCTCCGGAGGAGTAGGCATTGTGCTCTGCAAGCGCTCCTGCAGACTCGCTTCCGCAAGTTGTCGCAGTTCGATCGAGTTATTATTGGTTTCCTTGTGAAGAGCTTTTTGCTTTTTCATCAATTGAGAAACTCCAATCCACGGACAAAATAGTTGTCAAATTTACTGCATAAAAAAAATATACAGCAATTCCCATCGTTTTCGAAATAGCATAATTAATCCCCTTGGGTATTGCACGTACCACCCGATTGCCCTATACTTATTGTTTAATTTTTTTCTTTTAACCCCACCCATCCATGGACGCATTTTGGCTTTCGCTTGTCATGATTTTTATCGCCGAGCTTGGCGATAAAACCCAGCTCGTCGCCCTGACGCTGGCAACCTGTTACAATACCAGTGTTGTGTTGTGGGGGATTTTTTGGG